>JAHAYO010000055.1 GCA_018384595.1 Thiopseudomonas sp. | reverse complement strand
GTCTGTCCTTCGGGGTCGAACAGTACCAAGTCAGCGCGGGCTCCGACGCTCAGGGTGCCGGCATTCAAGCGCATGGCGCGGGCCGGGCCGCAGGTCAGGCGTTCGAGGGCGGTGGCAAGGTCCAGTACGCCTTCCTGCACCAAGCTCATGGTCAGCGGCAACATCAGCTCGATGCTGCTGATGCCAGGCTCAGTGGCGGCGAACGGATCGCGCTTGGCATCCACTTCGTGGGGTTGGTGATGGCTGGCGATGGCGCTGATAACGCCACTGCGTACCGCTTCACGCAGGCCCTCGCGGTCTTCCAGTGAGCGCAGCGGCGGCAGCACGTGGTACAGGCTGGAAAAATCCAGCAGTGCTTCGTCGGTTAGCAGCAGCTGATAGAGCGCGACATCGGCAGTAACCGGCAGGCCGCGTTGTTGCGCCTTGGCAATCAGGCGCGCACCGCGCGCCGTGGTGATCTGGCTGAAGTGGGCACGTACACCGCTTTGTTCCACCAGCAGCAGATCGCGGGACAGGGCGACCGTCTCTGCTGTTTCGGGTATGCCGGCTAGGCCACGGAAGCTGGCGGCTGCGCCTTCGTGGGCAATGCCGCCATCAGCCAGCTCGCGATCTTGGGGCTGAAAGATCACCGTCAGGTCAAAGGTGGCAGCGTATTCCAGGGCATGACGCAGCAGGCGGTTGCTGGCCAGCGGTGTTAGGCCGTTGGTGAAGGCGACGCAACCGGCATCACGTAAAGTAACCAGCTCGGCCAGATGTTCGCCGGCCAACTCGCGGGTCAGCGCGCCCAACGGATAAACACGGCTGGCACCATGGTCGCGAGTCTGGTCGAGGATCAGTTCGGCCACGGCGGGGGTGTCCAGTACCGGTTTGGTAAAGGGTGTGCAGCACAGGCTGGTGACGCCGCCGGCGGCGGCGGCGCGGGTTTCGCTGGCAATGTTGCCCTTGCGGCCAAAGCCCGGTTCGCGCAGCGAGGCGTTGATATCAACCAGCCCAGGGGCGGCAATCAGGCCGCGGGCGTCGATCAGTTGTTCGACCGAAAAGCCGGATGGCTTGTCGCCCAGCGCGGCGATTTTACCGCCCTCGATGAAGATGTCGCAGATCCGGTCGGTCTGGTTGGCCGGATCAATCAGGCGGGCACCGCTGATCTGGATACGCATTAGTGGGCCTCCTGTTGCATGGCGTGTTCGGCATCTAGCTGGCGCTGTTCATTTTGGCCGCTCATGGTCATGGACAGTACCGCCATGCGCACGGCAATGCCGTAGGTGACCTGGTTGAGGATCATGGCGCGGGGGCTGTCGGCGACGCTGGATTCGATTTCTACACCACGGTTGATCGGGCCGGGGTGCATGACGATGGCCTCGGGGTGGGCCAGTGTCAGACGCTGCTCGCTCAGACCAAACAGGCGGTAAAACTCGCCTTCGCTGGGCAAAAGGCCCGAGCGCATGCGTTCGCGCTGCAGGCGCAACATGATGATGACGTCCACGTCTTTCAGGCCCTGCTCGATGTTGGTATAGACATTGGCGCCGTATTGTTCCAGGCCGACCGGCAGCAGGGTTTTCGGGGCGATCACGCGAATATCGGGGCAGCCCAAGGTTTTCAACGCGATCATGTTGGAACGCGCAACCCGTGAGTGCAGGATGTCGCCCACAATGGCCACTTTAAGCTGGCTGAAGTCGCCTTTGTGGCGGCGGATGGTCAGCATGTCCAGCATGCCCTGCGTGGGGTGGGCGTGACGGCCGTCGCCGCCGTTGATAATAGCGACGTTGGGCGTGACCTGTTCGGCGACAAAGTGGGCGGCGCCGGAGTCGGCGTGGCGCATGACGAACATATCGGCCGCCATGGCTTCCAGCGTGCGCAGGGTATCGGTCAGGGTTTCGCCTTTGCTGGTCGAGGATGTGGAGACGTTGAGGGTGATGACGTCTGCCGACAGCCGTTTGGCGGCCAGTTCGAAGGTGGTGCGGGTGCGGGTGGAGTTTTCGAAGAACACGTTGCACACCGTCATGCCGCGCATGAGCGGGACTTTTTTGACGGCGCGAGCACCGACTTCAAGGAACGAGTCGGCGGTATCCAGAATCTCTGTTAGCAGTTCGCGGGGTAAACCGTCCAGCGACAAAAAATGGCGCAAGCGCCCGTGATCGTTGAGTTGCAGGGGGCAGGCGGGAGTCATCGGAGGGTACCCTATGTCGGCGTGAAGCGGTTAGGGGCGGCCAAGGCTGCCCGCAGCAGATCAGTCGAGTTCGCGTAGCTCGATGGCCAGCGGCTCGGGACCGGTCAATTTTACCCGCTGGTTTTGCTCTAGGGAAAGGGTTGCGCCGACAATATCTGGGCGAATGGGCAGCTCGCGAGCATTCAGGTCCAGCAGGCACACCAGGGTGACACTGGCCGGACGGCCGTAGTCGAATAGCTCGTTGAGTGCGGCGCGGATGGTGCGGCCACTCATTTGCACATCATCAATCAACACCAAGTGCTGGTTTTCGATATCAAAGGGTAACTGGGATGGGCGTACTTGCGGGTGCAGGCCTTTGCGGCTGAAGTCATCGCGGTAGAAGGATACGTTGAGGATACCCAGTGGTTCGTTTTCCAGGTCCATGGCGCGCAGCAGGGCATTGGCGACCCAGACACCGCCGGTATGGATGCCGACAAAACGCGGGGTGTTGATGTCGTGTTCAGCCAGGTGGCGGTTGAGGCCAGCAGCCATTTCTTCAATCAGGGATGCAGGTTGGGGCAACATGGGTCTCTCCTTGCAACAGTGAACGGAACAGCTTTAGGGTAGCAGATCAGCACCGGCAGATATTGATTTGTTGCAGGTTTAGGGCTGGGCGTCGAGCCAGCCTTGCAGCAGCAAGCAGGCGGCCAGCGCATCCACCGGATTGTCACCATAATTTTGCTCAAAATCGCCCTGACGCCTGCGCTGACCCTTGGCTTCAAAGGTGGTCAGCCGTTCGTCATGGGTGAATACCGGTAGGCCAAAGCGGCCATGCAGGCGGTTGGCAAATTTTTGTGCACGGGCGCTCATGTCGCTGGGGCTGCCATCCATATTGAGCGGCAGGCCAACCACCAAGGCGTCGGGCTGCCACTCTTTGATGAGGGCTTCAATTTCTTCCCAGCGCGGAATACCGTCGCGAGCCTTGAGTTGGCACAGCGGGCGCGCACTGCGTGTCAGCCCTTGGCCCACGGCGACGCCAATGTTTTTGGTGCCGTAATCAAAGCCCACTATCAAACGGGTGGACAGGCTGCTCATGAGTGGCCGGCCAGGTGGCTGAGCTGTGACAGCTGAATGCCTAGGCTGGCAGTGGCTGCGGCGCGTCGGTCGCTGGCGGGGGTGTCGAACAGGATGGCATGGCTGGCCGGACAGCTGAGCCAGGTGTTGTTTTTGAGCTCATCTTCCAGCTGGCCACCGCCCCAGCCGGCATAGCCAAGGGCGATCAGATACTGCTGCGGCCCGCCGTTGCCGGCGATGGCGTGCAGGATATCCTGCGAATTGGTGATGCTAAGCGCACCGAGATTGGTCGTGCTTTGGTACTGCTGGGTGGGCGGGTGGATGACAAAGCCACGGTCAGTCTGTACCGGGCCGCCGGTGTAGACCGGCACGCTCTGTGTGCGGGCGGGCGGTTCAGTGTCGGGCTGCAGTTGTGTTAGCACGTCGGCCAAGGTCAGCTCGGTGGGCTGATTGACGATCAAACCCATAGCGCCGTCTTGCGTATGTTCAAACAGGTACACCAGCGACTGGCCGAAAAACCGGTCCTGCAGCGCGGGCATGGCGATCAAAAAGTGATCAGCCAGAGAAGTAAAGTCGGACATGGCGTGGCTCCTCGGCACAAAACCGGCTACTGGCTGGACAGGCGGTTGCCGCTTTCAAAACGCCAGGTGCGGATGATTTCTACCTGGTCAAACTGTGCTGCCAGTTCGCCGTAAAACGGTGCAAAGGGAGCAGACAGGCGCACGATATCCAGAGCGGCTTGGTCCAGTACCGGCTGGCCGGATGACTCCAGAATCGTCATGCGCTCCAGCGTGCCGTCGCTGCGGATGGTTACCAGTAGGCGCAGGCTGCCGTAGATACGGTTTTTGCTGGCTTCGGACGGGTAGTTGCCGTTACCGGTATCTTCAACTTTTTTACGCCAGTCATCACGGTAACGGGCGCTGACATCCTGGCGTGTGCTGGCGGTATGCTGATGGCTGATGCGCGGCCTGCTGGCGTATACCTGACGATCTTGGCGGTAGGCGGCTTCTAGGCTGGCAATTTCGGCGGCCAGTTGTTCTTGATCCTGTACGGGGGCTTGTTGTTTGGGATCGGGGGTGAGCTCGGCGCGAGGGTCCTGTTGAACCTGAAAGCGACTGTTTTGGCGCGTGCTGAGTACGCTGGGCTCTGGCGTGGCTGGTTCAGGTGGGCGCAGGGTGCTGGCTTGGCTGACTTCGTTGATGCGCTCGTCCTGCAGCATGGCCAATTCGGGTGTGCTGGGCGCGGCCTTGTGCTCCAGTGTGCCGCTGCCTTGTTGGTTGGCTTGGGCGATGTAGTCTGCCTGCTCGGGCGCTTTATCGCTGGCGAAACTGGCCAGAGTGACTTCTAAGCCACGGCTTTGTGCTGGTAACTCTTCCACGACAAAGCCAATGCCAAGAATGACGGCGGCATGCAGCAGTCCGGCAATCAGCAGGGTAAAACCAAGGCGGTCGCGGGGCCGGATGTCCGGCTGCAGGTTGGGTGGCAGGCTGTTATTCATGGTTTTGGCTGTAATAAAGGTGGCCGAAGTCTGCCACCGGTGCGCAAGGGATGTCCAGCGGCGCAGCATAGATTGCGCGGCCCTGCGTAATCTATGCTGCCGTGGATCAGTGTGCGGCTTTTTTGTCGAGTGTTTGCGCAATGGCCTGCATCAGTTGGCCGGCGATGTCCGTGTTGTAGGCCGCGTCGATTTCGCGGATGCAAGTCGGGCTGGTGACGTTGATTTCGGTCAGTTTGTCGCCGATCACGTCCAGACCGACAAACAGCAACCCGCGTCGGCGCAGTTCGGGGCCGACGGTTGCGGCAATGGCGCGGTCGCTGTCACTCAATGGCTGCGCGACACCGCGACCGCCGGCGGCTAGGTTGCCACGGGTTTCGCCGCTGGCCGGAATGCGGGCCAGACAATAGGGCACTGGCTCGCCGTTAATCATCAGAATGCGTTTGTCGCCGTCCTTGATGGCCGGCAGGTAGGCTTGCACCATAATTTGGCGGCTGCTGTGGCCGGTTAGGCTTTCCAGAATCACCGACAGGTTGGGGTCACCCTTGCGGTGACGGAAGATGGAGGTGCCGCCCATGCCGTCCAGCGGCTTGAGAATGATGTCGTCATGCTGGGCGGCGAACTCGCGAATAATATCGGCACGGCGGCTGACCAGCGTGGCCGGCGTCAGTTGCGGAAACAGTGTGGCAAACAGTTTTTCATTGCAGTCGCGCAGGCTTTGAGGTTTGTTGACCACCAGCGTACCGGCGCATTCGGCCATTTCTAGCAGCTGGGTGCAGTAGAGAAATTCGCTGTCGAAGGGCGGGTCTTTGCGCATCAGGATGACGTCCAGATCGGCAAGCGGGCGATCCTGTTCGTCGGCAAAGTCGTACCAATGTTCTGGGTTGCGATGAACCTTAAGCGGCTTCATGCGCGCGCGGGCTTCGCCCAATGACTGATAGAGATCCGGCATTTCCATATAGTAGAGTTCCCAGTCAAGCGCTTGTGCAGCCCACAGCATGGCCAGCGAGCTGTCTTTTTGGTAGGCAATGGCGTCAATGGGGTCCATGACGATACCTAGGCGAATGCTCATAGTAAGGTTCTCCGTAAAAATGCCCTGCATTATGCGTGCCCATGTCGCCTCTGCCAACCCCAGTAGGGGAGCAGGCGTTGCGACATGTGTCAATGAAACCTTAAAGATGCGGAGGCTTTCTAGATTGCGGTTGAATATTGTGCTAAAAAGACCGTCCGCCCGTACTTGTGCGCATGCCCCTGCGGGTTTTGTGCCGCCGCGGGACTGAGTGGACACCGCTTGTATGCCCGCTATTGCGAGCTCGGTATCTATCCTGCCTAAGGCGCTGCACTCAGCAGGTGCCGGCACTGGACTGCTTAACAATAACTGCAAACTATTGCTACCCACCAACAGTTAGTAGGGCAAACATGGAACAGAATTCAGACGGTTTGAAGGTGATGGTGATCGACGACTCCAAAACGATCCGCCGCACCGCAGAAACATTGCTTAAAAAGGTCGGGTGCGAGGTAATCACGGCAGTGGATGGTTTTGATGCGCTGGCCAAAATCGCCGATACCCGTCCTGACATCATATTTGTTGACATCATGATGCCAAGGCTTGATGGCTACCAGACGTGTGCCCTGATCAAGAACAACAGTGAGTTCAGAAGCACACCGGTCATCATGCTGTCATCCAAAGACGGCTTGTTCGACAAGGCCAAAGGTCGCATTGTCGGCTCGGACCAGTATCTGACTAAGCCGTTCAGCAAGGAAGAACTGATAGGCGCCATCAAGGTGCATGTGCCCGGTTTCGTACCGGCCGAAGAGGCCTGATGGCATTAAGCCTGCAGACCATCACCCCGCATTGAATAAAGTAAGAGGAAGACAATGGCTCGTGTTCTGATTGTTGATGACTCGCCGACGGAAGTTTACAAGCTGGCCACCATGCTTGAAAAAAATGGTCATCAGGTACTCAAGGCCGATAACGGCGCTGACGGCGTGGCGCTGGCCAAGAAAGAGCTGCCGGACGCCATCCTGATGGATATCGTGATGCCGGGCCTTAATGGCTTTCAGGCAACACGCCAGCTGACTAAAGAACCGACGACCGCGCATATTCCGGTCATTATCGTGACAACCAAGGATCAGGAAACCGACAAGGTTTGGGGCAAGCGCCAGGGTGCGCGTGGCTATCTGACCAAGCCGGTAGAGGAAGCTGTCCTGATCAGCGCGCTGGCGGAAGTGCTGGCTTAAAGGATTTCGAACATGGACCGGATATCACCCTTTCAGCTGCTGGTAAGTCTTGATGGCCGTTACCGTAGTCGTGCGGCAGCGCTGCCGGCGCAGCAGGAAAATCGAGAAATCTGGAGCGGTATCGGTTTCCGTATGGCGGGCAATTACTATGTGGCACCCATGGATGAAGTGGGAGAGGTATTGCCTGAGCCGCGTTTTACCCTGTTGCCCGGTGTAAAGCGATGGGTGCGCGGGGTGGCCAACGTGCGTGGACGCCTGTTGCCGGTGATGGATCTGTGCGGTTTTCTGGGTCTGAGCCTGAGTGATAACCGTAAAAGCCGCCGGATCATGGTGGTTGAGCATGAAGGCCTGTTTGCCGGACTGACGGTGGACGAGGTGTTGGGTATGCAGCACTTTGAGGTTGAAAGCTTTGCGCAGACGGTAGGTGAAATCCCTGCCAGCGTTCGGCCTTATGTGCACGGAACCTTCAGTCGCGAGCGCGACTGGGTAGTATTCAGTCCGTATGTTCTGGCAACCGATGCAGGTTTTCTGGATGTGGTGGCTTGAGCGAATCGGGAAGAGAAACACTGGGACAGGCTGCTACAAACGCCTGAATGTGACAAGACCCTGAAGGACAGGTCCAGGTGGGGGCCAATCAATGAAAAAAATGAACTTTAGCAACGTACTGGCAGGAACACGCAGCACAACCCTGACAACAGCGCTCTTTGTGGTGCTGGTTGCTTCGGCGCTGTTGCTGTTTGCCAACTTCCTGTACCTGAGTACGCAAACGTCGCATGACAAGGAATACTTGACCCATGCCGGTGAGCTGCGCGTGCTGTCACAGCGAATCGCCAAGAACGTCTCCGAGGCGGCTGCCGGCAGCTCCGATGGCTTCCGTTTGTTGCGTGAGTCTAGGCAGGATTTTGATACCCGCTGGAGCTACATCCGTAACGGTAACCCGACCACTGGCCTGCCTGCAGCGCCTGCCGAAATGGCGGATCAGGTTGAGTCACTGGATCAGGACTGGCAACGCCTCAACCGCCACACGAGCGTCATCCTGAATAGTCAGGCACCCGTTAGTGCGCTGTATAGCCTGGCCACAACCCTAGCCGATACGATTCCCCAGCTGCAGCTGGAGTATGAAGAAGTTGTCGATACCCTACTGCGTGTGGGCGCGCCGGCTGATCAAGTGGCGATTGCCCAGCGTCAGTCGCTGCTGGCCGAGCGTATCAATGCCTCGGTTGCCAAGGTGCTGGCGGGCGATGAAAACTCGGTGCTGGCTGCTGATATGTTCAGCCGTGATGCCAACCTGTTTGGCCGCGTACTCAAGGGTATGCGTGAAGGCGATCGTGCCATGCAGCTGTCGCGTGTAACCGACCGCGAAGCAGTCGAGCGCCTGGATGAAATTAACCAGCTGTTTGCCATTGTGGCGCAGTCGGTTGACCAGATTCTGGAAACCTCGCCCGAGCTGTTCGGCGTGCGCGAGGCCTCTGAAGGCACCTTTAGCGTATCTCAGAGCCTGCTGGATAAAACCTCAAGCTTGGCCGAAACCTTCGAAAAGCGAGCCGACGGCCGCTTCCTAAACACGCTGGTTGGTTATGTATTGGGCGCGCTGATTCTGGGTGCCATTGTGATGCTCAGCTTGGTCAACATGCGTGATACCCGTCGCAGCCTGAAAGAAACCGCCGAGAAAAACGAACGTAACCAGACCGCAATTCTGCGTTTGCTGGACGAAATTGGCGACCTTGCCGATGGTGATCTGACCACTCAGGCCACGGTAACCGAAGACTTTACCGGTGCCATTGCTGACTCCATCAACTTCACCATTGACCAGTTGCGTGATCTGGTCGGCACGATCAACGCCTCTGCGGTACAGGTATCCGCCGCCGCCCAAGATACCCAGTCCACGGCGACCCACCTCGCTGAAGCCTCTGAGCACCAGGCCCAAGAAATTGCCGGTGCTTCTGCTGCGATCAACGAGATGGCGGTGTCCATTGACCAGGTATCTGCCAACGCCGCCGAATCCTCTGCGGTAGCGGAGCGCTCCGTAAGCATCGCCAACAAGGGCAGTGAGGTTGTACACAACACCATCGCCGGCATGGACAAGATCCGTGAGCAAATTCAGGATACCTCAAAGCGAATCAAGCGTCTGGGTGAGTCGTCCCAGGAAATTGGTGACATCGTAAGCCTGATTAACGACATTGCTGACCAGACCAACATTCTGGCCCTTAACGCTGCCATTCAGGCGTCGATGGCCGGTGATGCAGGCCGCGGCTTTGCGGTGGTTGCGGACGAAGTTCAGCGCCTTGCAGAACGCTCGTCAGCGGCAACCAAGCAGATTGAGGCACTGGTTAAAACCATTCAGACCGACACCAACGAAGCCGTTATTTCAATGGAACAGACCACAACTGAAGTAGTCCGCGGGGCCACTCTGGCTCAGGATGCCGGTGTGTCGCTGGAAGAAATTGAAAACGTTTCCAGAAGTCTGGCCAGCCTGATCCAGAACATTTCCAATGCGGCCCGCCAGCAGGCGTCATCGGCCGGTCATATCTCCAACACGATGAACGTGATTCAGGAAATTACCTCGCAAACCTCATCGGGTACGCTGGCGACCGCCCAGAGTATTGGGCACTTGGCCAAGTTGGCGAACGAGATGCGCGACTCCGTTTCCGGCTTCACCCTGCCAAACCAGAAGTAAAGGTACTGGCTGGCATGGCCTGACAGCCTTGCCGGTCTGCCCCAGCAGCCTAAGAAGAGCCGGTCTATGCATCCAGAAACAGGATGGACACTGAAGCCCCTGGCCCCCTTGTCGACCGCCGAGTTTGACAACTGGTGCCAGTTGCTGGAAGAACGCTCCGGCATCGTATGGCGTGAAGACCGCAAGTCATACCTTGAGGTCAGGCTGACATCGCGTATGCGCGAGCTGGGCATTGCCGACTATGACAGCTACTACCATCAGGTGCTGCAAGGCACCCGAGGTACGCTGGAATGGTCACATCTGCTGGACAGGCTGACCGTGCAGGAAACCCGCTTCTTCCGTCACCCGCCTTCGTTTGATTTTGCCCTTGAACACCTGCAACAGCGGCTGTTAGCAGGGCGTGAAGCGCTGGGTCTGTGGAGTGTGGGCTGCTCGACGGGGCAAGAGGCTTGGTCGCTGGCGATGATTGCGGCAGATGCGGTACGTCTGGCTGGCAGTGAAGTGGGTTTTTCGGTGATGGCAACCGATATCAGTCGCTCGGCCCTGACAACGGCGCGCCAGGCGCTGTATAGCGCGCAGGCGATTGAGCCGGTGAGTCCTGCCATGCGCAAGCGTTATTTACAGGCACAAGAAGATGGTAGTTATCGTGTAAGCAAGGTATTGGCGCGGCGCATGTGTTTTGCACGGATCAACGTTTTGGAGCTGGCCAATCTTCCTTTTTCAGGCATGGATCTGG
The DNA here is from genome assembly GCA_018384595.1 of Thiopseudomonas sp. Classification (GTDB taxonomy): domain Bacteria; phylum Pseudomonadota; class Gammaproteobacteria; order Pseudomonadales; family Pseudomonadaceae; genus Thiopseudomonas. The sequence goes on along the minus strand of JAHAYO010000055.1, from coordinate 4,893 downwards.
TGTTTTGCCAGAACGTGCTGATTTATTTTCGTCGCTGGCAGCGGCGCAGCATTCTGAACCAGCTGGTCGAGCGGCTATTGCCCGGTGGAGTACTGGTCTTGGGTGTAGGTGAAATAACCGGGTGGGAGCATCCGGATATGCTGCCAGTCCATAATGACAAAATTTTGGCTTTTGTCCGGAAAGGATAGTGAGCGTTATGAGTGGATTTGCCATGGGTGACCGTCACGACTATGTGGCATTGGAATGGGTCAAAGGCGAGATTGCCGAAACCTTGAAGCAGGCGCGGCAGTCGCTGGAAGATTATGTCGAGCAGCCCAAGGATAATACTGGCCTCAAGTTTTGCCTGACCTACATTCATCAGGTGCACGGTATTCTGCAGATGGTTGAATTCTTCGGCGCAGCGCTGCTGGCCGAAGAAATGGAAATGCTGGCACAGGCTCTGGTTGACGGCAAAACCGCCAATGTCAACGAGGCGCTGGAAGTATTGATGCAGGCAATCCTGCAATTGCCACGTTACCTCGACCGCATTCAGAGTGCCCGCCGGGATCTGCCGATGGCGGTATTGCCGCTGCTGAACGATCTGCGCGCTGCCCGTGGCGAAAAATTCCTGTCCCAGTCCAGCCTGTTTAATCCGCGTATGCCGGCACCGATGCCGCCCTTGGATGAAGGTCGACTGAAAGCACTGGACAGCCCTCAGCTTGATGGTCTGCTGCGTAAAATCCGCCAGACCTTACAGGTGGCCCTGATCGGTCTGCTGCGCGACCACGAAAGCCAGCAAAGCCTGACGCACATGGCCCGTGTGTTTGCCGGCATGGAAAAACTCAGCCACAGCGCCCCCGCACTGCCGCTGTGGCAGGCTGCATCCGGTCTGGTGGATGGCCTAGCTAACCGTAGCCTTGAGCTGAGCACCTCAGTGCGCGCACTATTGCGCCAACTCGATAGCGAGCTACGCTTGCTGATCAAAAACGGTGTCGTCGAACTTAACCGTCCTGCGTCCGGCGAATTGCTGAAAAACCTGCTGTTTTATGTGGCCAAATCCAATCCCAACTCAGCACGTCTGCAGCGGCTGCACGAACAGTACAACTTGGCCGAAGCCCTGCCAGCAGAGGTAACGGATGATGCCCGCGGCTTGGCCGACCGCGATGCCATTCGTTCGGTGGTCTCTGCCCTGTGTGAAGAGCTGGTGCGCGTCAAGGACAGTTTGGATATTTTTGTGCGCAGTGACCGTAGCAGACTGACGGAGCTCGAAAGCTTGCAGCCGTCGCTGAAACAGATTGCCGATACTCTGGCTGTGCTGGGTTTTGCCCAGCAGCGCAAAGTGGTGCTGGATCAAGCCGAAGTGCTGGATGCCCTTGCCAAGGGTACCGTGACCGCTAGCAATGCCAGCCTGATGGATGTGGCGGGTGCGCTACTCTATCTGGAAGCTACCCTGGTTGGCATGGTCGGCATGGTCGGCAGCGGTGACAGCCAGCAGAGCTCGGCGGAGCTGGCACCGCCTACCGATGTAGCCCAGGTGCACCGCATGGTGATCCGTGAAGCCCGTACTGGGCTGGAACAGGCCAAAGATGGCATCATCGAATTTATTGCCTCACAGTGGCAGCACAAGCACTTGGAGCCGGTATCCGAGCTGCTCAATCAGGTACGCGGCGGACTGGCGATGATTCCGCTGGAGCGCGCCGCTCATCTGGTCGATTGCAGCAAGCGCTACATTGACGAGCGCATCCTTGGCACACAAGCCATTCCCGGCTGGCAGGACTTGGATACCCTGGCCGATGCCATTACCGGTGTGGATTACTACCTTGAGCGCCTATACGAAGACCAGGTGGGCGACAACGAGCTGGTGCTTGATTCTGCTGCCGCCAGTCTGGGTGTATTGGGCTACTCGCCTGATGTCGATGCCGAGGTCGCGCTGCAGGATTTGTCCGCACTGCAGGACGAACAGTCGCAGGCCGTTGAATGGGCGCTGGACGAAGGTGTGGCCGACACCAGCGAGCTGGATTTTGCTGCCGCTAGCCAGACCAAGAATGTACTGGAGCAAGACGCGAGTAGTGAACTGGTATTTACCAGCCTGAGTGACGGCGATGATGTCGCTGAGCCTGAAGTGCTGCTTGACACGCCAGAGCCAGCAGAAGAGCCGGCCCTTGAGCTGGATATGTCTGCTGATTTGGCTGATGACGCGGCTCCGCTGCAACTGGATACGTTTGAACTGCCGGATATCGAGCTGCCACAGGCCGCCGCGCCAGCTGCTGCCGCCCCAGCGCCGGACATGACGACCATCCTGTCCACGCCGGCCAGCCAGCTGAATCCACCGGCCACCGAAGTGGTGGAGCACTTGCTGCCACCGCCAGCCGACGAAGAGCCGGTGGATGAAGAGTTACAGGAAATTTTCGTCGAAGAAGCTGGCGAAGTGCTGGAAACCTTGGGTGAATACTTTCCCAAGTGGAGCCTAGATCGTGATGACAAAAACGCACTGACCGAGGTCCGGCGTGCTTTCCATACGCTTAAGGGCAGTGGTCGTATGGTGCGCGCGCTGATCATTGGCGAGCTGGCTTGGTCTATCGAAAACATGCTTAACCGCGTGATCGAAGGCAGTGTCGAACCTGGCCCAGAGTTGCTCAAAGTGATCACTGCGGTCATCGAATTGACCCCCGAGCTGATTGAAGAATATGCCGGTTTGCGCCAGCGCCAGCGTGACGATGTGGACCGTTTGGCTGCCACGGCCCATGCCTTGGCGCGGCGTGAGCCGGTACCGGTTTTTGGCAGCTCGCAGCCAGAGCCTGGCGATGTGGCAGTGAAGCCGGTTGCAGCTGAGCCTGTCGAGCAGGTAGACGTACCGGCAGCGGATGTACCAGCGCTTGGCACGCCAGCGGTTGACGACGACAACGGTCTGGATCCGGTGCTGGTCGAGATTTTTCATGGCGAAGCCCAAGGGCACTTGCAGGCGTTGCAGAGGTTTGTGGCAGATTGCCGTGACTACTGTCCGCGTGTGATTACCGAAGACCTACAGCGGGCGATGCACACCCTCAAGGGCAGTGCCTTTATGGCCGGTATTACGCCGGTTGCTGAAGTGGCTACCGTGTGTGAAAAGCTGGTCAAGGAATACCGCGCTCGCCTATACAGTATTGGCGAACAGGAAGCCGACCTGCTGGATCGCAGCGCGCAACTGCTTGAACACGGCCTGTCACAACTGATCGGCAATCCGTTGCAGCCCATACCGGGCAGCCAAGAGCTGATCGCGCAGATTAACGCCCTGCTGGAACAAAAACTTGACGTGCACGATGCACCCGTCAATCAGACGCAGCAGCCTGATCCCTTGCTTATTTCCAGTTTTCTGGCCAAAGGCATGGACCTGCTGCTCGATATGGATCGCCACCTGCAAAACTGGCGTGAACATCCGGCAGAACGCAGTGAGTTGCAGCAACTGATTGACGAATTGGCTGCGCTTAACAATGGCGCGCAAATGGCTGAGCTCGACTCCATCGAGGCGCTGGTCACCGCGCTGGAAAATTTTTACCTGTACATCTACGACCATCAGCAGCAGCTGGATGACACGCAGTATGCGCAGGTGGCCGATGCCCACGAAGCCCTGATCAACATGATGGACGAAGTGGCGGCTGGGCTGGATGTGACGCCCCAGCCGCAGCAGGTCGCCTGCCTGCAACAGTTGCTGGACAACGCCATGCAATTGGATGACGGCCCAGCACTGCCCGTACTGGAGCTTGAACAGCCTGTAGTGAACGAGCCTACCGAGCTGCTGCCGGTATTGGAGCTGGATGAGGGCGAGTCTGACCTTGACTGGCAGCCGCACAGTGCTGACACGGTTGAGCTAGCGCTTGAGCTGCCCACAGTGAGCGAGCCCGCCGAGCTGCCGGTGCTAGAGCTTGACGAGAGTGAGTCTGACCTTGATTGGCAGCCGCACAGTGCTGACACAGTTGAGCTAGCGCTTGAGCTGCCCACAGTGAGCGAGCCCGCCGAGCTGCCGGTGCTAGAGCTTGACGAGGGTGAGTCTGACCTTGACTGGCAGCCGCATAGTGCTGACACGGTTGAGCTAGCGCTTGAGCTGCCCACAGTGAGCGAGCCCGCCGAGCTGCCGGTGCTAGAGCTGGATGAGAGCGAACCCGCCGAACTGCAACCACTCTTTGAGCAGGTTGCAGTCGCACCACAAGCGGCCATGGAAACGCCAGAGCCGGTGGCCTACGCCAGCTTTGATCCTGACATGGTGGAGATCTTCCTCGATGAAGCCATGGATCTGCTTGAAAGCGCTAATGAGGGGCTTGAACAGTGGCTGGTCAGCCCGGACAACGCCACCTGCCTGACGGCGCTGATGCGTGACTTACATACCCTCAAGGGCGGCGCACGGATGGCGGAAATTTCCCCAGTGGGCGATCTTGCCCACGAACTGGAATCCGTTTACGAAGGCTTGCTCGATGGCCGCTACACCAATGGCAGCGCGCTGGACAGCATCCTGCATCAGGCGCACGATCAGCTGGCTGTCCTGCTGGAGGGCCTGCAGGCCGGCGAAGACCTGTATCCCCCCCTAGACGCCATCGAGCGGCTCAAGGTTTTTCGTAAAGGAGTAACTGCGCCGCAGATCAAGACAGTTACCGAAGCACAACCCGAGGACATGGCTGAATCCCAGCCGGCGGCCCTTGAGGTTGTAGAGCAACCACAGGAGCTGACACCTGTCGCAGAACTGACTGCTGCAGAGGACAGCGTTCAGCCGGACGCAATCAGCCCTGAGCAGGAAACGCTTGCCACACCGGCACAGCTGCCCGATGCTGCCTTAGAGCCAGAGCCAGAGCCAGAGCCAGAGCCAGAGCCAGAGCCAGAGCCAGAGCCTGAGCACGATGAGGAGGAGGTGGCGGAGCCGGTGGAGGATGAGGAGGCAGTGGC
>JAHAYO010000051.1 GCA_018384595.1 Thiopseudomonas sp. | reverse complement strand
ATGGGCCCGCTCAGTTTCAGTGTCGGACGTCCGATCAAAAAGCCTGACAATTCCAAAACTCAATTTTTCCAGTTTACTCTGGGCCAGACGTTCTAATTTCCGGATGACCGGTTTTTGTCTCAAGGAGCTATACCGTGCGTAACGTATTAAAGGTTGCATTGCTATCCACCCTAGTCATGAGCGGTTCGGCTTGGGCCGACATTAAAATTGCCGTGCTCGACTATCAGCGGGCGCTGCTGGATTCTGATGCCGCCAAAAAATATGCGGTGGATGCGGAAAAGAAATTTGCCCCGCAGCTGAACAAACTTAAGGCGCTGGAGACCGATGCCAAGCGCTTACAAGATCGCCTAATGAAAGACGGCGAAAAAATGAAACAGGCCGAATATGAGCGCCTAGAGCTGGAACTCAAGCAAAAAGCCCGTGACTTCCAGCTGCTGTCTCAAGAGCTAAACGAAGCTAAGGCCACTTCAGACAACGATGTGCTACAGACCATCAAACCTAAGCTGGACAAGGCGGTTGAAGAGGTGCTCAAGTCTGGCAACTACGACCTGGTGATTGATCGCGATGCGGTGATCGACGTCAAACCCCAGCTGGACATCACCCTGCGCGTCATCGAGCGCATGAACCAGATGCGTTAAGAGGCACAGCATGAAATCCTTTCGCTTGCAGGAACTGGCGCAGCTGCTGGATGCACAGCTGCAGGGTAATCCCGACTGTCTGGTGACAGGGCTGGGTACATTGCAGAATGCCAGTGCCGGTCAACTGGCCTTTCTGGCCAGCGCAAGCTATCGCAAACAGCTGGCCAGCACCCGCGCGGGCGCAGTGTTGCTGACCGCCGAAGACGCCAGCGCGTTTTCTGGCAACTGCCTGATTGTGGCCGATCCTTACCAAGCCTATGCCCGCCTGTCACACCTGTTTGACCGCAAACCGGTTGCGGTAGCCGGCATTCATCCGTCTGCGGTGGTGGATGCGACTGCTGTGGTGGCCACCTCTGCCAGTGTGGGTCCCGGCGCGGTCATCGAGGCCGGCGCGGTGATTGGCGACAACGTGGTGATTGGTGCACACAGCGTAGTGGGTGCGCGCAGCCGTATCGGCAACGATGGCTGGCTGGCACCTCGTGTGACGCTCTACCACGATGTGGTGGTTGGCGAACGGGTGGTTATTCAGTCCGGTGCTGTGATTGGTGGCGAGGGCTTTGGCTTTGCTAAGCAAAATGGCCAGTGGCTGAAAATTGCCCAGATTGGCGGCGTCACCATTGGTGATGATGTGGAAATCGGCGCTAATACCACGGTTGACCGTGGCGCGCTGGATGACACCCGTATCGGCAATGGCGTCAAGCTGGACAACCAGATCATGATTGCCCACAACGTCGAAATCGGCGACAACACCGCCATGGCAGCTTGCGTCGGCATTTCCGGCAGTACCAAAATTGGCCGCAACTGTATGCTGGCCGGCGGCGTGGGGTTGGTGGGCCATATTGAAATTTGTGACAATGTGTTTGTGACCGGCATGACCATGGTGACCCATTCGATCACCGAGCCGGGCGCTTACTCATCTGGCACCGCCATGCAGGCGGCTGCCGACTGGAAGAAAAACGCCGTGCGCTTCCGCCAGCTTGACGATATGGCACGCCGTATCCGCACGCTGGAAAAACAGCAGAAGTGACCCGGACGCACCGGACTGCTTCTGAAGAGGGTTGGATATGTCCCTGGTAGCCTGTGCTACCGGGGATGCTTTTTTGAATACTAAGGTTAGTGTGCCCATGTTGGATATCAATGAGATTCGCCAGTTGTTGCCCCACCGTTACCCTTTTTTGCTGGTGGATCGGGTAGAAACCCTCGACCTTGAACAAAAAACCATCAAAGCCTATAAAAACGTCAGCATCAACGAGCCGTTTTTTAATGGCCACTTCCCGCAACACCCCATTATGCCGGGTGTGTTGATTACCGAAGCTATGGCGCAGGCGGCTGGCCTGCTCGGCTTCAAGATGATGAATTCCACCCCAGAAGACGGCACGCTCTATTATTTTGTTGGCTCCGACAAGCTGCGCTTCCGTCAGCCTGTGGTGCCCGGCGATCGTCTGGATCTGGAGGCTCGCTTCCTCAGTGTCAAGCGCGGCATCTGGAAATTTGACTGCCGCGCGATGGTGGGCGACGCCTTGGTGTGTTCAGCAGAAATCATTTGCGCGGAACGCAAGCTATGAGTTTGATCGACCCTCGCGCCATTATCGATCCTGCAGCGCGGCTGGCGGACAATGTCCGTGTTGGCCCCTGGACCGTTATTGGCCCAGATGTAGAGATCGGCGAGGGTACCGAGATTGCCGCCCATGTGGTGATCAAGGGGCCGACCCAGATTGGCCGTGACAACAGAATTTTTCAGTTTTCCAGCGTGGGCGAAGACACGCCTGACCTCAAGTACAGGGGCGAGCCGACGCGCCTGATCATGGGCGACCGCAATGTGATTCGTGAAGGCGTCACCATTCACCGTGGCACTGTGCAGGATCGCGGCGAAACCGTGATTGGCAACGATAACCTGCTGATGGCCTATGTACACGTGGGCCATGACAGCGTGATCGACAATCACTGCATTTTGGTCAATAACACGGCGCTGGCGGGTCATGTACATGTCGGTGATTACGCTATTCTGTCGGGCTATACGCTGGTGCATCAGTATTGCCACATTGGTTCCTATAGCTTTTCTGCCATGGGCACGGCGATTGGCAAGGATGTGCCGGCCTTTGTCACCGTGGCCGGCAACCCCGCTGAAGCACGCAGCATGAACTTCGAGGGCATGCGCCGCCGTGGTTTCAGCCCGGCCACCGTGCAGGCATTACGTCGTGCGTACAAACTTGTGTATCGCAGCGGTTTGACCGTAGAAGAAGCCTTAGAGCAGCTGGTGGCCAGCGCTGAAGAACATGAGCAGGTGGCCCTGTTTCGCGACTCCATCCGCCATTCCAGCCGTGGCATTACCCGCTAATGGAGCACACGCTCAAGGTCGCACTGGTTGCCGGTGAGGCGTCGGGCGATATTCTTGGCTCCGGCCTGATGCAGGCCTTGCGCGAGCAGCACCCCCACATTGAATTTATTGGCGTTGGTGGCCCGCTGATGGAAGCCTGCGGCCTGCAGTCTTTTTTTCCGATGGAACGCTTGGCGGTGATGGGGCTGGTTGAAGTGCTGGGCCGCCTGCGCGAACTGTTGCGCCGGCGCAAGGAACTGGCCGCTTGGTTGCTGGAGCAACAGCCGGATGTGTTCATCGGTATTGATGCCCCTGACTTTAACCTTGATCTAGAGCTCAAACTACGCCAACAGGGCATCAAGACGGTGCACTATGTGAGCCCTTCGGTATGGGCCTGGCGGCAAAAGCGGGTGCTTAAAATTCGCAAAGCCTGCGATCTAATGCTGTGCCTGCTACCTTTTGAAGCCCAGTTTTATGAAGAACATCAGGTGCCGGTGCACTTTGTTGGTCATCCGCTGGCCGACAGCATTGCGTTAGACAATGACCCGCTTGTTGCTCGCCAGCAACTGGGTCTAACCGTGTCTGCCCCAGTGGTTGCCCTGATGCCCGGCAGTCGCGGTGGGGAAGTAGGGCGGCTGGGCGAGCTGTTTTTACACAGCGCCCGCCTGCTGCATCAGCGTAATCCTGATATACAGTTTGTGTTGCCGGCAGCCAACGCCGCACGCAAGGAGCAGCTGCAACAGCTGTTGGCTGCTTTTCCCGAACTGCCAGTTAGTCTGCTTGAGGGCCAGTCGCAGCTTGCGCTGCAGGCCTGTGATGCGGTGCTGATTGCATCCGGCACCGCCACGCTGGAGGCCATGTTGTTCAAACGCCCTATGGTGGTGGCTTACCGGCTGGCAGGGCTGACGTACCACATCCTTAAACGGATGGTGAAAAGCCGGCATTTTGCCCTGCCCAATCTGCTGGCGGGTGAAACCTTAGTCCCCGAGTTTATCCAGCATGCGGCTACGGCCGAAAACCTGGCTGCAGCGATTGAGCAACAACTGGCCGATGGCAGTCGCCAGACCGTCCGATTTCTGGAATTGCATCAGTTAATGCGACGGGATGCCTCGCGCCAGGCTGCCAGCGCGGTATTGCAGTTGGTGTGAGCTTTGGCTGGCGTGTCATGGACGGCTGTGTATTTTTGATTCGGAACTTTTCATGCAAAACGATCTGTTTGAGTGGCCAGCCAGTGGGCTGGTGGCGGGGGTGGATGAGGTGGGGCGCGGCCCGCTGTGTGGCCCGGTGATTACCGCTGCGGTGATTCTTGATCCCGCCCGACCGATTGCCGGTCTGCAAGACTCGAAAAAACTTACCGAAAAAAAGCGTGAGGCACTGGCGGAGTTGATTCGCGAGCAGGCGCTGGCGTGGTGTGTGGCACGGGCCGATGTGGAAGAAATTGACCGGCTCAATATCCTACATGCCACCCTGCTGGCTATGCGCAGGGCAGTGGAAGGCTTGAGCATCCAGCCCGAGTTGGCGCTGATTGATGGTAACCGTTGCCCACAGCTTAGGGTGCCTTGCCAAGCGGTGATTAAGGGGGATGATCAGGTGCAGGCGATTGCTGCTGCGTCGATTTTGGCCAAGGTCGCCCGCGACCGTGAAATGCTGGAGCTGGATCGTCAGTATCCCGGTTACGGCATGGCGGGCCATAAGGGTTATCCGACGCCGCAACACCTACGCGCCCTGCAGCAGCTCGGTGCCAGTCCCATTCATCGTCGTTCATTTAAGCCGGTGCAATTGGCCTTGCAAGGCGGACAGGCTTAAATGCCAGAGGAGCAGCGTCCATGCAGCTTGTGATCGCCACCGCCGTGGCCCTGTTGCCCATTATTAATCCGTTCAGCACCGCGCCGATGTTTCTGGCCATTACCGAAGGCTATAGCGAAGCCGAGCGACGTGCGCAGGCTGGCCGTTCGGTCATTTACATGATTTGTATTTTGGCTGCGTTTTTGGCGGGCGGGACTTACATCATGAAATCGTTTGGCGTATCGCTGCCAGGGCTGCGTATTGCCGGCGGTATTTTGGTGGCAGGTTTGGGCATGGGTATGCTCAAACCCAAGGAAGATGACGGCCAAACCCCAGCTGAGCGGCAAGAAACCCTGTGTAAGCGCGATGTTTCTTTTACACCGCTGGCGATGCCGATTCTGGCTGGTCCAGGTGCCATTTCGGTGACCATCGGTATGACCTCGCTGGCAACTGGGCTGATGGATTACCTGTCTATCTTGGGCGGCATTTTACTGGTGGCAGCGCTGATTTACATTACCTTGCGCCTGTCCACGCGCTTGGTGCGGCTGTTGGGTGTTACCGGACTGAATGCCATGACCAAAATTATGGGCTTTCTTATCCTCTGCGTGGGTGTACAGTTTATTGTTAATGGTGTGGTTGAGGTGGCGTCCAGCACGGAGCTGATACAGGGCATCTTGCGTGCTATTGAGCAGGCTGCCAGCGCTAAGCAGCCCTGATATTTAGCCCCCAGCACTTTTGTCGGTAGCTGATGCAGGCGGCGTTATAAGCCGATATTCAGGTATTTTATTTCTAGGTATTCCTCAATCCCGTAGCGCGAACCTTCACGGCCCAGCCCGGACGATTTGACACCGCCAAAGGGCGCGACTTCGTTGGAAATTAGCCCAGTATTGACGCCCACCATGCCGTATTCCAGCGCCTCGCTTACGCGGAATATACGCTGCAGATTCTGTGTGTACAGATAGGCGGCCAGTCCGTATTCGGTGTCGTTGGCCCGCTGAATGACTTCGTGCTCGTCGGTAAAGCGCAGCAGCGCCGCCAGCGGGCCAAAGGTTTCCTCGTGGGCTACCCGTGCCTCATGGGGTACCTCCGTCAGCAAGGTCGGCTCGAAAAACGTACTGCCCAGCGCATGGGGACGACCACCGCTTAGCAGCCGCGCACCGCGTTTTACGGCATCGTCAATATGCGCCTGCACCTTGTCCACTGCCGCTGAATTGATCAGCGGCCCCAGCGTGGTGCCCTCATCCAGTCCATTACCGACCCGAAGCTGGCGCATTGCCCGCTGGAGCTTATTGGCAAAGGCGTCGTAAATGTCGGCCTGAATATAAAAGCGGTTGGCGCAGACACAGGTTTGGCCGGCATTACGAAACTTGGCTGCCAGCGCACCGGCCACTGCCTGATCCAGATCGGCATCGGCAAACACGATAAAGGGTGCATTGCCGCCCAGCTCCAGGGATACCTTTTTGATGCCTTCGGCGCACTGGCGCAGCAACAGGCGTCCGGTGGCGGTGGAGCCGGTAAAGCTGAGCTTGCGTACCTGCGGGTTGTGGGTCAGCTCGCTGCCAATAGCCGGCGCATCGCCCGTGATGACGTTGAAAACGCCAGCGGGAATACCGGCCTGCACGGCCAGTTCGGCCAATGCCAGCGCGGAAAAGGGCGTTTGTGGTGCCGGTTTCAGCACCAGCGTGCAGCCGGCGGCCAGTGCTGGAGCGGCCTTGCGGGTAATCATGGCATTGGGAAAATTCCAGGGGGTAATGGCTGCGACTACGCCCACCGGCTGTTTCATCACCAGCAGACGCTGGCCAGACGTCGGCGCTGGAATCAGATCGCCGTATACCCGCTTGCCTTCCTCGGCAAACCATTGAACAAAGGATGCGCCGTAACGCACCTCGCCCAGCGCCTCAGCCAATGGCTTGCCCTGTTCCAGCGTCATCAGCCGTGCCAGTTCATTTTCGTGTTGCAGGATCAGAGCGTGCCATGCCTGTAATCGTGCCGAGCGCTCTTTGGCTGGCAACGCGCGCCAAGCGGGCAGTGCGGTAGCGGCGGCCTCGATGGCCTGCCGAGTTTCTGCTTGGCCCATGACGGGCACATAGCCGAGCAATTCACCGTTCGCCGGATTGAAAATGGCCTGCTGCTCGCCGCTGTCCGCATCGCGCCACTGGCCGTCGATCAACGCCTGTTGCCGGAGCAGGGGGGACAGAAGCATGAGCAGTTCCTTGTTAAAGGGCCTAAATGTGAACGGGCTTAGGCGCGTACCAGCAAAAACTCCATCAGGGCTTTTTGCGCGTGTAGGCGGTTTTCGGCCTGTTGCCAGACTACTGAACGCGGGTCGTCGAGCAGGGTATGGCTGATTTCTTCGCCGCGATGGGCTGGCAGGCAGTGCATAAACAGTACGTCAGGTGCGGCCTTGTCCAGCAATTTTTCGCACACTTGGTAGCCCTTGAAGGCTTGCATGCGCTCGTTGGCTTCTTCTTCTTGGCCCATGGAGGCCCAAACGTCGGTGCTGACTAAGTGCGCACCGGCAACGGCTTTGGCCGGATCGTAGATGATCTGTACGCGCTCGCCGGCTTTTTCCAGCAGCTGGGCGCTGGGCTCGTAGCCCATTGGGCAGGCCACGCGCAGCTGGAAGTCAAATTGGATGGCGGCTTCGATGTAGCTGTTGCACATATTGTTGCCGTCGCCAACCCAAGCCACGACCTTGTTGGCGATTGAGCCGCGTTGCTCGACAAAGGTTTGCACGTCGGCCAGCAATTGGCAGGGATGGATATCATCGGATAGGGCGTTAATCACCGGCACACTGGAATAGCCGGCAAATTCTTCCAGACCCGAGTGGGCAAAGGTGCGAATCATCACCAAGTCCAGCATGCTAGACATGACGCGTGCGCTGTCGGCCAAGGGCTCGCCACGGCCCAGCTGGGTGTCACGCGGGGACAGAAAAATGGCGTTGCCGCCGAGCTGGAAAATACCCGTCTCGAACGAGATGCGAGTACGGGTGGAGGCTTTTTCGAAGAGCATGCCCAGCATTTTGCCCTTGAGGGTTTCGTGGGCGATGCCTTGTTGGCGCTGTTGCTTGAGTTCAATGGCGCGCTGGATGATCTGGTTAAGCTCGGCTGGCGTGCAGTCGAACATGGACAGGAAGTGCCGGATGTTCATGCTGATGTTTCCGTATTGAGTGCCATTGGCAGGTCAAACCGTTACGGTTGAAAACAGCCGATTCTAGCGGTTTGGGCGGCCAAGGTGCAAATTTTGCAAGGTTATCCGCTGCGTAGCTGACGCAAACGTTGGTGTGGGTCATTTTTTTGCTGGGCTTATAGTTGACTGCACCGCTAGGTCTTAGGGTAGAATGCCGCCATCTTTTGCGCCTGCGCGGCGCGGCCAACTGTCGAGGTGAAACACGTGGACATCATTGAAACCATCAAAGAGCAAATTTCCAGCAACCCAGTCATCATCTATATGAAGGGCTCGCCCAGTGCGCCGCAGTGTGGTTTTTCCATGCGCGCATCCCAGGCACTGATGGCCTGTGGCGAGAAATTTGCCTATGTGGATATCCTGCAAAACCCCGATATCCGCGCCAACCTGCCTGCCTATGCCAACTGGCCTACCTTCCCGCAGCTGTGGGTTGGCGGCGAATTGGTGGGTGGCTGCGACATCATCACTGAAATGCACGAAGCCGGTGAATTGGCACCCGTGGTTAAGGCCGCCAACGAAAAGGCCGCTGAAGCCTGATAACTCAAGGCTAACTGCTGAACTGAAAACCCTCCTTGCGGAGGGTTTTTTGTGGGCGTTTTCTTATCAGGTGCATTGGCACAACGAGCGGTTCAGCGCGCTGAGCAATGCCTTGATGCTGGCCGTGGTAATGTTGTCATCCACGCCGACGCCGTAGCGAGCCGGCTGGCCGTTATGGCGTACCTCGATATAGGCGGCTGCTTTGGCGGTGCTGCCACTGCCGATGGCGTGCTCGTGGTAGTCCATGATGTCCACGCCCATGTTCAGGCCGCTAACCAGAGCTTCCAGCGGGCCTTTGCCGCTGCCACTGAGGGTTTTGCGCTCGCCGTTGTGCGCTACTTCCACAGCCACCGTGCTGGTACCGCCGCTTTCCTGCAGGCTGTGACTGCAGTAAGAGAAGGGCGTGCAGGCGTCCAGATATTCGTCCTGTAAAATCTGATAAATCTTGCCGGCACTAACCTCGGTGCCGCAACGGTCGGTTTCGGCTTTGATTACCTGACTGAACTCGATTTGCATGCGGCGCGGCATCTGGATGCCATATTCCTGCTCCAGCAGATAGGTAACGCCGCCCTTGCCGGACTGGCTGTTGACGCGGATCACCGCTTCGTAGCTGCGGCCAATGTCGGCAGGATCGATGGGCAGGTAGGGTACTTCCCAGATGCCGTTCGGGTCTTGCTGGGCAAAGCCCTTGCGGATGGCATCCTGGTGCGAGCCGGAGAAGGCGGTATGCACCAGGTCGCCCACATAGGGGGGACGCGGGTGAACCGGCAGCTGGTTGCACTCCTCCACGACGCGGCGAATGTTGTCGATGTCGGAAAAATCCAGTTTGGGGTCAATGCCGTGGGTGTAAAGATTAAGGCCCAGATTGACCAAATCCACGTTGCCGGTGCGCTCGCCGTTGCCAAACAGGCAGCCTTCCACACGGTCGGCACCGGCCAGCAGCCCCAGTTCGCTAGCGGCTACACCTGTGCCACGGTCGTTGTGGGTGTGCAGGCTGACGACAATCTTGTCGCGGTGATTGATATGGCGACAGAAGTACTCGATCTGGTCGGCGTAGACGTTGGGCATGGCCACTTCAACCGTGGCCGGCAGGTTGAAAATCAGCTTGTGGGTTTCAGTGGGCTGAATTACCTCGCTGACCGCGTTACAGACTTCAACGGCAAATTCGGGCTCGGTGGCGCTGAAGGTTTCTGGCGAGTATTCAAAACGCCAATCGGTATCGGGCTGCTGCGCGGCGTATTTTTTCAGCAACTGGGCTGCATGTACGGCCAGCGCCTTGGTGCCGTCCTTGTCCTGTCTGAACACGATTTTGCGAAATGCTGGCGAGGTGGCGTTGTAGACGTGAACAATGGCTTTTTTTGCGCCCTGCAGCGACTCGAAAGTGCGCGCGATCAGGTCTTCGCGGGCCTGAGTCAGCACCTGGATGGTGGTGTCGTCCGGCACCAGGTTTTCTTCAATCAGCAGGCGGACAAAGTCAAAATCGGTTTGTGAGGCGGAAGGAAAACCTACTTCGATTTCCTTGATGCCGATTTGCACCAGCGTCTTGAAAAACCGTAGCTTCTTTTCCGGGCTCATGGGTTCGATCAGCGACTGGTTGCCATCGCGTAAATCCGAGCTGCACCAGATGGGGGCTTCGGTCAGGATGCGGTTGGGCCAAGTGCGGTCGGGGAGGTTAACAACAGGGTAGGCGCGGTATTTGCTGGCCGGGTTTTTCAACATGCTCATGGGATATGCCTTTTTGAGGTGTGTGTTGCAAGGATGTGACCGGATAAGGCCGTGAATGGCGTAGAAATTACGCTTGCTCATGCGCTCTTGCAATAAAGTTTATAAAATTGAAATTATTGGTCGTTTTGGCGCTTCATTGGGCTTTGCTTTGCGAAAAATGGCAAATTGCGCAATTTTTCGTCTCCATGATTCAGCGCAAGGAGTTTTTACCCGGCTGTGTTAGTCTCGCACTGTCTTTGTGCTTGGCTGGATTTTTAAGCAGTGCCTGATTCCCGTGTTCCATTACCGCTTGCATTTTGGCTGGGCTTTTTTGCTCTGCTAATGATGCATCTGGGCCCGCTTATTTCAGGGGCACAGGGGGTTATGGATGCACCGCAGGTGCCGATTTTTTCACAGTCGCAGCATGCCGAGCACAGCATGGCTGAGCACGATGGTGCCGATCATCACGCTGCTATGGGCCATCAGACCAATCCCTACCTGCCTGAGTGGGTTAATAACCTCCAGATGTGCGGCTATTGTGAGCTGCTGACCTTTACCCCTGCGTTGATACTGGCCTTGGTATTTGCCTTGGCCCTGCCGGCTGCCCGTGTGCAGTCCATTGGCCGCGTCGTGGCGGCCGTTTACGCATCCTGCCTACAACCCCACGCTACTCCCCGCGCTCCGCCTGTTTTTGCCTGAATGGTATTGCCAGTTTTTGCTTGTTGAACGGGATGGGTTGTGCTGGGTGCCTTGCGTGATGCATGTGTCAGTTTGCGCGATGTACCTGCCACCCTGTGCACTACACCAGTCACTTTGTACGTTCTAGCCGTCACCCTGCTTGACCTAGCGGTCACGCTGCGCAGGGTCGCAGAGTCTAAGCCAGCGGTGGATTCTGCGACTAGGCTTTGCTTCGCGCAGAATGACAGTGGGAGCGTGCAGAATGACGGTGGGGGATCGCGTACAGTGACAGTGGAGTGGCCTACGCAGCGCTTGCGTGATACACCAGCCGCCTTGCGTGATACACGAGTCACTTTGTGTGTTTCGCCTGTCATCCTGCACGACCTAGCTGTCACCCTGCGCGCAGTCGCAGGGTCTAGTGCGCACTGACGACAACAACCAAAACCAGCAATGCCTTTGCCTTGAAACCCTTTTTAAATCGTTGCAAGGGAAGTCTGCCTGTGCGGGCTTCTACAAAGGTAAAAGCATGCAAAAAAATATCTACCTCCGGCAGCCGCTAGCGGTGGCCATCATGTTGGCGCTAACTGCTCAAGCTCAGGCTGCTGACGATACGACCTATTTGCCCACTGCGGTGATAACGGGTGTGGCGCAAAGCTCGCCAGTCACTGTAGTGACCGATCCCAAGCTGCCGCGCCAGCCGGTACCGGCCAGCGATGGCGCGGACTATCTGAAAACCATTCCCGGCTTTTCTGCCCTGCGTAGCGGCGGCGTTAACAGTGATCCGGTGTTTCGCGGCATGTTTGGCTCGCGTCTGAAGCTGTTGACCAACGGCGGCGAGATGCTGGGTGCCTGCCCCAGTCGTATGGACTCACCCAGCTCTTACATTGCGCCGGAAACCTACGACAAACTGACCGTTATCAAGGGGCCACAAAGCGTGCAATGGGGGCCGGGCAACTCGGCCGCGACCGTACTGTTTGAGCGTGGCCCAGAGCAGTTTGATGACTTTGGCACCCGGATCGACGCTAATGTGCTCATTGGCTCCAACCGTCGTTTTGACCGCAACCTAGATGCAGCGCTGGGCAATCGCGATGGCTATCTGCGCCTAAGCGGTAACCAGACCAAGGCCCATGATTACAACGATGGCAACGGCCAGCGGGTGCCATCGCGCTGGAATAAATGGAACAGTGATATGGCGCTGGGCTGGACACCGGGTGAAAACACCTTGCTGGAGCTGACCGCAGGTGCCGGTGATGGCGAGTCGCGCTATGCCGGTCGCGGCATGGACGGCACCCAGTTTAAGCGTGAAAGCTTGGGGCTACGCTTTAAGCAGGAACAGCTGAGTGAGCACTGGCACGCGCTGGAGGCTCAGGTGTATTACAACTACGCCGACCACATCATGGACAACTACACGCTGCGCAGCCCTGATCCGCAAGCGGCGATGGCCATGATGCAAAATCCCTTTGTTAGCCACGTGGATCGCCGCACTTTGGGTGCGCGGCTCAAGGGTAGCTGGCAGTGGGACGATGTCGGGTTGGTGGCCGGCATTGACGCCCAGCGTAACGAGCACCGTGCGCGCAAGGGCGCTGCGGCGAGCTACAAAAATCAGAATTTGAAAAAAGACGCCGAGTTTGGCCAGTGGGGCTTGTTTGCCGAAACCACTTGGCAAGTGGCCGTGCGTGACCGTGTGGTGAGTGGTCTGCGACTGGACCGCCACCGTGCCCGCGATAAGCGCAGCCAGTTGTGCAACATGATGGGCATGGGCTGCTTCAGTAATCCCAGTTATAACAACACCACCAGCACAACGCTGCCCAGCGGCTTTATCCGCCATGAGCACGACCTGTCCAGCCTGCCGGCGACCAGTTATGTGGGGCTGGGTCACAGCCAGCGTTTTCCGGATTACTGGGAAATGTTTACCGGTGCCAACCATATGCGCAACGGCGGGCCATCGGCGTTCTACAGCACTCAGCCGGAAAAAACCACTCAGCTGGATTTCGGCATCCAGTATGCACAAGGGCCGGTTGAACTGTGGGCCTCCGGCTATGTGGGCTATATCCGCGATTACATTCTGTTTAGCTACACGCCGGGCAAAAATCCGCTGCACACCATGACCTATATTGACAACGTCAATGCACGCATCATGGGCGCAGAACTGGGCGGCTCGCACCGCTTTGCGCCCGGCTGGAAAGCCGACGCCAGCTTGGCCTGGGCTTGGGGCAAGAACACCACCGATGGCCGTGCCTTGCCACAGATGCCGCCGCTGGAAGCCCGCTTGGGATTGGGCTATGAGCAGGGCAATTGGAGCGCCGGCGGCCTGTGGCGTTTAGTGGCTGCGCAAAATCGCGTGGACGACCGTGATCGTGGCCGTGGCAACGTAGCCGGCAAAGACTTTGGCAAGAGCGCTGGTTTTGGCGTGTTTTCCGCCAACGTGGCCTACCGTTTCAATGCCAACTGGAAGGCCAGCGTCGGTATCGACAACCTGTTCGACAAGGCCTACAGCGAACACCTCAACCTAGCCGGCAGCGGCGGTTTTGGTTATCCGGCCGATACGCGTATCAACGAAACCGGTCGTATCGGATGGGCACGCTTGGATATGAGCTTTTAACGGCTCGGTAAGGCGCTGACTGCACAACAGGCGGGCAAACCTTGTGCGTTGCGGTCAGCGTTTTGAGGAGCGCCAGCCAGATCGGGATATTGCGGGGCAAGGATGCCGGACAGCCGCAGGGTCCGGGTCTGGCTGGCGTTTTTTATGGGCTTAGCAGGCGGGAAAAATCGCCGCCACTGGGCGCTTGATAAACGCGCAGGCCGAACTCCGGCGCAATCGCCAGCAGGTGGTCGAAAATATCCGACTGGATGCCTTCGTAGGCGGCCCAAGCGGTGGTAGCGGTAAAGCAGTACACCTCCAGCGGCAGACCGTTAGCGGTGGGTTGCAGCTGGCGCACAATTTGCAGCATGTCCTGATTGACGCCTGGGTGGTTGCGCAGGTAGCGCTCAATATATACGCGAAAGGTACCGATATTGGTTAGGCGGCGGGTGTCGGCTGCTTCACCGGCTTTAGCGTGAATATAGCGCTCATTCCACTGGTTCAGTTCATCTATTTTGCTGTCAAAATAGCCGTACATCAGGCGAAAATTTTGCAGGTGCTGCATACGTGCCGTGTCGAGAAAGGCAATGCTTTGCTGGTCGATCAGCAGGCTGCGCTTGATTCGGCGGCCGCCGCTTTCCTGCATGCCACGCCAGTTTTTTACCGCATCGCTAATAAAGCGCTTAACCGGCACCGTGGTCACGGTTTTGTCAAAATTGCGTATTTTTACGGTGTGCAGGGCGATGTCGATCACGTCGCCATCTACGCCCAGCGCAGGAATTTCAACCCAATCGCCGACGCGGATCATATCGCCCGACGAAATTTGCACGCTGGCCACCAGCGACAGCAGGGTGTCTTGGAAAATTAGCATCAGCACGGCCGCCATGGCACCGAGTCCTGAGAACAGGATCAGGGGCGAGCGGTCGATCAGCGTGGCGATAATCAGCAGCGTCGCCAGCGCAAACAGTACGATTTTAATCACCTGCAGATAGCCCTTGATGGGCTTGCGGTGGGCGTCAGGGCGCTGGTTGTATAAAAAATTGACCACATCCAGCACAGCGGCCAGCGCCAGCGCTAGGGTGAGAATGATAAAGCCGCTGACCACGTTGAGGATGACGCTGGTTAGCGCATCCGGCAGATGGGGCACCGCGTGCAGCCCCGAGCTAATCACCAGCGCCGGCGCAATGTTGGCCAAGCGTTTGACCACGCCAAAATCATCCGAATGTCCCTTGGTGATGCGTTTTAGTACGTTGTAAAAACCGCGCACCAGAATTTTCTTGACCACTTGGTTGACCGCCGCCGACAGCAGGATCAGGCCGCTGGCATAGGCGAGGGTTTCCAGCAGGGGATAGTCGCTGGACCACTGGCTCCAGAGTTCAGTAAGTGTTTGCATGAATTACTCCTTCTTGGCAAAAGTATGCTAACAAACGTTGCCATGGCTGTCAGGCCAGTTCCGACCTGGGCAACCGCTTGCATGTCTGTTTCTCGGGCGGCTGCTGGGCTAATGACTGTCTAGAGCAGCGTACGTGCTTCGCAGACTGAGGTTTTTCTTCGAGGGCTTGACTGGCCGCGTAGCTTTTTGCCTAGCCCGTTTGGCTGTTGGGCCACGCAGCGCTTTCTGCGACAATAGCGCCTTTTTCCGCTGCCGATAGCCCTGTTCATGCCCCAGTCTGATGCCGTTACGCCCCCAGATTTCCATAAGCTTTTAGCCAGTGCCATGCTACGCGACCAGTTTGTGCTGCGCCGGCAGTGGCAGCAGTTGCGCAAAAAGCCCGATGCCAAACGTCAGCAGCAGCTGGAGCAGCGCCTACTGGATTCGGTGGCTCTGGCTGAGCGGCGGCGTAGCAGTCTGCCGCAGGTGGACTATGACGAACAGTTGCCGATTGCCGAGCACCGCGAAAGCATCCAGCGGGCACTGGAGCAGCATCAGGTGCTGGTAATTGCCGGCGAGACCGGCTCGGGCAAGACCACCCAGCTGCCCAAACTCTGCCTGGAACTTGGCCGTGGTGTGCAGGGCATGATCGGCCACACCCAGCCGCGCCGGCTGGCAGCGCGCAGCGTGGCCAACCGCATCGCCGAAGAACTGCATACGCCGTTGGGCGGGCTGGTGGGTTACCAGGTTCGTCATGAAGATCGCAGCAACGAGCAGACGCTGGTCAAGCTGATGACCGATGGTATTCTGCTGGCGGAAACCGCCCACGACCGCTTTTTGCAGCGCTATGACACGCTGATTATCGACGAAGCCCACGAACGCAGTCTCAACATCGACTTTTTGCTGGGCTATATCAAACAGCTTTTGCCCAGACGACCGGATCTGAAGGTCATCATTACTTCGGCCACCATTGATCTGGAGCGCTTCTCGAAACACTTCGACAATGCGCCGATTATTGAGGTATCGGGCCGCACCTATCCGGTTACCACCTGGTACCGTCCGCTGCTGGGCGAGCGTGATGCAGAAGGCAACGCCCAAGAAGAAGACCTGAGCGTAGAACAGGGCATTTTGCGGGCGCTGGAAGAAATCGAGCAGCATGAGCGCAGTCAGCAGCGCCTGCCCGGTGATGTGCTGGTGTTCTTGCCCGGTGAGCGCGAGATCCGCGACTGTGCCGAGGTATTGCGCAAGGCGCAGCTAAAACACAGTCTGGTATTGCCGCTGTATGCGCGGCTGACGCCCAGTGAACAACAAAAGATTTTCCAGCCCCAGTCCGGGCGCAAAATCGTGCTGGCCACCAACGTGGCGGAAACCTCGCTGACGGTGCCCGGCATCCGTTATGTAATTGACAGCGGCACGGCTCGCATCAGCCGCTACAGTTACCGCGCCAAGGTACAGCGCCTGCCGGTGGAGCCGATCTCCCAGGCCAGCGCCAACCAGCGTCAGGGCCGTTGCGGTCGGGTCGAAGCCGGTATCTGCATCCGCCTGTACAGCGAAGAAGACTTTCTCTCGCGGCCGGAATTTACCGATCCGGAAATCCTGCGCACCAACCTAGCGGCGGTGATTTTGCAAATGCTCAGCCTGCGGCTGGGTGCGATTGAGGACTTTCCCTTTATCGAACCGCCGGAAGGCCGTGCCATCGCCGACGGCTTTACCACCTTGCAGGAGCTACAGGCGGTTACCACAGCCAACGAGCTAACGCCGCTGGGGCGTCAGTTGTCGCGCCTGCCGATTGATCCCAGAGTGGGGCGCATGTTGTTGGCCGCGGCGGAGCAGGGCAGCCTGCGCGAGGTGCTGATCGTCGCCAGTGCGTTGTCCTCCCAGGATGCACGGGTGCGCCCGGCGGACAAACAGCAGGCTGCCGATCAGGCCCATGCCCAGTGGAAAGACCCGGATTCTGACTTTGCCGCGCTGATCAATCTCTGGCGCGACTTTGAGCAGCAGCGCCAGGAGCAGGGCAGCAGCGGGGCGCGGCGCTGGTGCCGCCAGAACTATGTCAACTTCCTGCGCATGCTGGAATGGCGTGACGCCCATCGTCAGCTGGTGCTGATTTGCCGTGAGCTGCAACTGGCCTTTAACGACGAGCCGGCCAGCTATGATGCGCTGCACAAAGCTCTGCTGACCGGTTTGCTGAGCCATATTGGCCAGAAAAGCGAAGATAACGACTATCTGGGTGCCCGTCAGCGCCGTTTTCTGATTCACCCGTCCACCGGTCTTGGCCGCAAAAAGCCGCAATGGATCATGGCCGCCGAGCTGGTGGAAACCACCCGTCTATATGCGCGACTGGTGGCACGCATTGACCCGCTTTGGGCCGAGCAGGCCGCTTCGCACCTGACCCGACGCACCTACCTTGAGCCACACTGGGAGAAAAGGCGCGGCCAGTGCGTCGCTTATGAGCAAATCACCCTGTATGGACTGATTCTGGTGGGTCGCCGGCCTGTACATTATGGGCCGGTCGAGCCGCAACTGGCGCGTGAGCAACTGATTCGCGAAGGTCTGGTGGCGGGCGAAATCCATAGCCGCGCCGCCTGTCTGGCGGCCAACCGCAAGCTGTTGGACGAGCTGGACGAACTGGAAGCCAAGGCGCGCCGCCGCGATATTCTGGGCGACGAAGAAGTCCTGTTTGCCTTCTACGATCGCCATATTCCGGCGGATATTTATCAGACGGCCAGCTTCGAGCGCTGGTACAAGCGTGAAAGCGCCAAACAGCCGAAGCTGTTGCACATGACCGCCGAGGATGTGCTGCAGCGTGAAGCCAGCGAGGTCACGGTTGAGCAATACCCGGATCACCTGAATTGGGATGGCCTGAAGCTGCCGCTCAGCTATGAGTTTGAGCCGGGACATCCGCGTGATGGCGTTACGCTGAGTGTTCCTGTACCTGTGCTGCTGCAAATTCCGCCCGCCCGTTTGCAATGGCTGGTGCCCGGCCTGCTGGAGCCGCTCTGTATTGCCCTGGTGCGTCAACTGCCCAAGGCGCTGCGCAAAAACTTTGTGCCGGTGCCGGACTTTGTTCGCGCCGCACTGGAGAAAATGCCCTTTGCCGACGGCGAGCTGACTGCCGCACTGGGCCACCAGCTGCTGCGCATGACCGGTGTGCGTATTGCCGATGAGGTCTGGGAAGAAGCCTGGCAGGGCATCGAGCATCACCTGAAAATGAATATCGAGGTGCTGGATGCCAAGGGCAAGCGCATGGGCGAAAGCCGTGACCTGAGCGAGTTGCTGGGCCGCTTCGGTAGTGCCAGCCAGAAAGCCCTGGGGCAACTGCGCGAACAGCAGCAAAAAAATCAGGCGCAGGTGCTGGATACCGGTAGTTTTGAGCTGGACAGTTTCAAGCAGCAGAAAGTCGCCGGGCTGGAAATGACCGTGTTCCCTGCCTTGGTTGACCGTGACGGCGAGGTTCAGGAAGGTCAGTTTGCCAGCCTGGCCCAGGCCGAGCATGAGCACCGCCGCGCCCTGCAGCGCCTGCTGGTGCAGCATTGGAGCGAGCCGGGCAACTATGTGCGCGAGCTGTTGCAGCGCGATAACCAGCTGACGCTGTTGTACCGCGATCTGGGCCGTATTGATGCACTGGCCGAAGACGTATTGCTGGCCTGTGCCGAACAGCTGGCGTTGACCGACCTTAAGGAGCTGCCGCGCAGCGCAGCGGGCGTGCAGCAGCTGGCCGAACGGCACCGTGGCAGTGTCGTGGAGGCCGCCGAAGCCCTGATCAAACGGCTGCGCGATATTCTGCAACGCTGGCACGAACTGAAAAAACGTTTCAAAGGCCGTATCGACCTGCAAATGGCGGTCGCCCTGAATGACATCAAGGCGCAGTTGGCGGCGCTGATCTATCCCGGCTTTGTACGCGAAGTGCCGGCACAGTGGCTGCAGGAGTATCCCCGCTATCTCAAGGGTATTGAGCAGCGGCTGGACAAGCTGGGCAGCCAGCTGCAAAAAGACCGCGTCTGGACCCTGGAGCTGACCGGCTATCAGCAGCAATACCGCGACCGGCTCGACAAGCACCAAAAAGAAGGCAAATACGATCCGGCACTGCAACTGTATCGCTGGATGCTGGAGGAATACCGCGTATCACTGTTTGCCCAGCAGCTGGGCACCAAAATGCCGGTGTCGGACAAACGGCTGGCTCGTCAGTGGGCTGAGGTTCTGGTTTGAGTTGTTTTGGTTACGCTGGTTGGGGCCGGTCAAGGTCTGTGCAAGGCATCAGCACTTGTGACGAAGCTTGCTTCGGCGCGGGTGCGTAGCCGCAGCACAGACC
>JAHAYO010000033.1 GCA_018384595.1 Thiopseudomonas sp. | reverse complement strand
TGCCACGTAACCAGATCAGCGAACAGCAGGCCGGCAAGGCCGATCCGGCAAACACCGAACTTTACTATCTGTTCCAGCTCGGCCGGCCACTGCAGCTGGCCAACCCTGTCACCCTGCGCGCAGTCGCAGGGCCCATGGATGCTGCGACTGCGCGCAGCATAACGGCGCGTGACGCATACCGAAGAAGTGCAGCATGACGGCGGGGGCATGCCGCTTAACGGACAAGCACAACATCACGCCAGCACTACCTTCATCCCAGAAAGCTCGCCCAAAACGTGGCCCAACATATATAGCAGGCAAAAAAAATCCCTGAATAATCAGGGACTTAAAATAAAAAATGGCGGAGGAGGTGAGATTCGAACTCACGGATAGTTGCCCATCGGCGGTTTTCAAGACCGCTGCCTTCAGCCGCTCGGCCACTCCTCCGTAACGGTCGGCAATTCTACAGGTTTTCAATAGCCTGTCAAATGGTATTTGCAATAACCGCATCTGTATCTGTTATGCTTGCCCGTCACGCGCTGACAGGCCGGCGACCGCCGGATTGCAGCTGTCTTACAAGGAGAAAAATCATGCAGCATTACAGCACCCATGAAGTGGCCATCGAACGGGCCAGCCATTCCGTTTTGCGCAACACCTACAGCCTGCTGGCCCTGACCCTGGCCTTCAGCGGTCTGGTTGCCTTTATTTCCCAACAACTGCGCCTGCCCTATCCCGGCCCCCTGATCACGCTGGCCGGCTTCTACGGGCTTATGTTCGCCACCGTGCGCCTGCGTAATTCCGGCTGGGGACTGGTCACCACCTTTGCCCTCACTGGCTTCATGGGCTACACCCTAGGCCCGATCCTCAACGCCTATCTGGGCATGCACAACGGCAGCAGCGTCATTGCATCAGCCTTTGCCATGACTGCACTGGTATTTGGTGGTCTGTCGGCTTTTGTACTGATTAGCCGCAAAGACATGAGCTTTCTGCGCGGTTTCATTACCGCCGGCTGTTTTGTGCTGCTGGCGGCGGTGCTGGCCAGCCTGTTCTTTGATCTGTCCGGCTTTCAGCTGGCCATCAGCGCGGGTTTTGTGCTGTTTTCTTCAGCGGTGATCCTGTACCAAACCAGCGAGATCATCAACGGTGGCGAAACCAACTACATCATGGCCACCGTCAGCCTGTATGTGTCGATTTACAACCTGTTTATCAGCCTTCTGAGCATTCTGGGCGTGGTCAATAACGACTAACACAACCAGCAAGCCTCAAGCCCCGCTTAGGCGGGGCTTTTTTGTGCGTATGCATGAGGCAGGTGGGGAGTGGTGTGCGGCTGGTCTCCTCAGACAACAGCCCAATGCAGGCTTAGGCCTGTTTACGGGCGGCTTTTTCCTTCTCGATGCGTTCAGTCACATCGCGGGCCATGGAGACGCTGCCCTGCACCTCACCGGCTTCGTTTTTGACCATAGCAAAAGTCATTTCCACATAGATTTTGTGACCATTTTTGTGCAAGGCGCGGGTCAACGTAGGTTTGCCCGACAGCTTAAGTTGGCCGCTGGCCAGTGCAGCGTCAAAGCCACGCCAGTGGGCCTCGCGCAGGTGTTCAGGAATGATGATGTCCAAACTCTGGCCCATGGCTTCTTCGATGCTAAAGCCAAAGAGCTGCGCGCTGGCCGCGTTCCAGCGCTGGATGGTACCGTCGGTGCCGGCATAGATCAGGGCGTCGCTGGTTTGGTCAAGAATCCAGTCGGCCAAGGTTTGCGTGCTGTTCATGGGGCAATCCTCTGTGTTTTTCTCCATCCTACGCCCACCTTGGACGGCATACCCTAGCCAATAAGTCGGATAAGCAAACTGTGCGAACTACAGGGCACAGGCTCAGTCTTGCTGCGCTGCCACAAACGCCAGAATAGCCGCCTGATCGCCTCTAAACACCACCCGTTCGCGTACTTTACTCTGCTGATAGTGATACATCGGGTCGTAATAGTCGTTGAGCAGGCGCTCGATCCATTGACGGTGCGCATCAATGCTGCCATCGCGCAGCTGCAGTTCCAGCGCACAGTCCAGCACCACGCTCAACTCTTGATGCAACGCTCCGCCCAGCCGTTTACGGATGCGGTTCATGCTGTCGCGCAAGCGCTCGGCAAACAGCAAGTCGCCCTGCTCCGCCCCGTGTAACTGAACAAACTCCTCACGTAGCAGCACCACATAATCGCGCAGGATGCGCTCGACGCGATTTTCAAAGCGGTCTTCCAACACCAGGATGGGCAGGGTTTGCATGGTGCGATGCAGCTCTACCGGCACCGAGCAGGAACCGACAATACGCGCCTCGTTTTCCAGCACGAAATGCTCGATACCAGCAGCGCGTTTTTTTAGCAGGTCAATTGCTATGCGGTTTTCAAAGTCGATTTGTGACGGTTGCCCAGTAGCATGCTTGCCAAAGCTGGAGCCACGGTGATTGGCGTGGCCTTCTAAATCCAGCGCGTTGGGCAGTTGCAGCAATACATCGGTTTTGCCGGTGCCAGTCAGGCCGTCAATCAGACTAAAACGACACTCGGCCACCGCCTGTTCTAGGGTTTCCAGCAAAAAAGTACGCAGTGCTTTGTAACCGCCCGCCACACGCGGGTAATCAACACCGGCTTCTTTTAGCCACTGCTGACTGATTTGCGAGCGCAAACCGCCACGAAAGCAGTACAGCAAGCCCTGTGGATTGGCACGGGCAAACTCAGCCCAGGCTTGCACCCGCTGCTCCTTCACGTGGCCGCCAACCAGCTGGTGACCGAGCTCGATAGCCGCCTGCTGGCCTTGCTGCTTGTAACAGGTGCCGACCTTCTGCCGTTCGCTGTCGGTCATCAGCGGCAGGCTGACCGCACATGGGAACGCACCCTTGGCAAACTCGATGGGCGCGCGGGTGTCGATCAGGGGCAGGTCCTGCAGGAAAATCTGCCGGTAATTAGTGTTGTCAGCCATTGGGTCTTACAACCTTGGTTCGATAAATATTTTGAAGCCGGACAATAATCTTTCCAGCGTAGGGTAATGACCAAATACTAGGTTAATGGCGCTGGCCTTTTCTTCGTCGCTGCAAGCGTGCTCATGGGTTAGCAGATTGCGCAACTGGCGCAATTCCAGCCAAAGCTGCGCAGATTCCAATGCGCCTAGCTGCTCTAAGCGCGATAACTGATCAATAAATGGCATACCGCGCACATTTTCGGCCAGAAGTGTCAGCGTCTGCGCAAATAAACGCACACCCATAGCATCCTGCAGTTTGATAAAGCGGTACAGATACTGGTTAAGCGACTCAACCTGTTCGTCGCTCAACGCAGCCAGTGTTGCTCCAGTAAGTAGCTGCAAGCTTTGCTCCAGATGATCGGCCTTATCGGGGGAACCACATAGAGGTCTATGTCGCCTCCCTTGAGGTGATTGTCTACTCGGCTGCCAAACAGATACCCCTTGGCTCCTAGGCCAAACACCTGTTCGGCTTGGGTTTTGATCGTTTGGGCTTGATGATGAGTAAGACGCATGGCTACAGGCTATCGCTGAAATTAATTATTTTCCGTAAAAACTGGTGATATCAAACCAGAATTCGCGGGTAAAACGCATCAGCTTTTGACGGTTTTTCTGATCAAATGCTTCGAAATCAAAATCAGGATGGCTGCGGCCAAACGGGCCCTCTAGTTCCGCCATAAACTGATCCCAGTCTTCTTCCTTGAATGCAGTTACCTCAACAGTTAAATGATCGTAAACCTTTAGCCTAAAATACTAAAAACACCATAAAGACATAGGCATTACTGACACTAACCCCTGCTCTCGCTCCTCCTGTTAGTACATTCGCTTTGGTTGCTGGACGTAGTCCTAGCCAGCACGCATATTTAACACACTCAACCGCAAAAACACCCTGCTCGATCATCTCACCAATCGGGGATAACTCCAGCCCAAGCTCGCGGGCAACGGTCAGAAACTCAGCTTCACCCGCCGGCTCCACCGCCACCAGCAGGCCGCCACTGGTTTGTGGATCACACAACCAATGCTGGTCCTGCTCGGCAAACGGTGCAATTCGGTGGCCGTAACTGGCAAAGTTGCGCAACGTGCCGCCAGGAATACAGTTGAGCGCCAAATAGTGCTCTACCCGTGACAAACGTGGCACGGCATCTTTGTTCAAACGTGCGGTCAGGCCGGAGCCGTCAGCCATTTCCACCAGATGTCCCAACAGACCAAAACCGGTCACGTCGGTCATGGCGGTGACGTGCGGCAAGAGGGCAAACGCTTGGCCGGGTTTGTTTAGTTGCACCATAAGATCACGCGCCACATGCTGGTCGGCGGCGTCCAGCACGCCTTTCTTTTCGGCGGTGGTGTAGATGCCGATGCCCAGCGGCTTGGTCAGATACAGCTTGCAGCCGGCCGTGGCGCTGTCGTTGCGCTTGAGCTGCTGCTTATACACCTCGCCGGTCACTGCCAGACCAAAAATTGGCTCCGGTGCATCAATCGAGTGTCCACCGGCCAGCGGAATACCGGCAGCGTCACAGACGGCGCGGCCACCACGGATCACTTCGGCGGCCACTTCAGGAGCCAGCACATTCACCGGCCAGCCGAGAATGGCAATGGCCAGCAGCGGTGTGCCGCCCATGGCATAGATGTCGCTAATGGCGTTGGTGGCGGCAATGCGGCCAAAATCAAAGGGATCATCCACAATCGGCATGAAAAAATCCGTGGTGGAGACTACCGCCCGTTCGTCATCCAGCGCATAAACAGCAGCATCATCACGGGAGCTATTGCCAACCCATAGGCGCGGGTCCTGAAACTGGTCGCCGCTGCCGGCCAAAATGGTGCTGAGGACGTTGGGGGCAATCTTGCAACCACAGCCAGCACCGTGGCTGTATTGGGTCAAGCGAATGGGTTGGGACATGGCGGCCTCGCTTAAATTTAGATGCACGGATTGTACGCTTGTCGGCTATTGATGGACAGGCAGCCCTCTGGGCCGGCCCACGTAACCAAGCAGCAGCGCAGAGGAAAACATGGATGCGCGTAGCATGGCGCAATCCGTCAAACCACTATGGAAACCTGTGTGAGTACTCCCAATCGTTCAGCTACTACCTGCGCCGGCCTTGGCGTGTCGTTCGGTATTTTGCTGGCCATCAGCGGCACCCATCTAGTCAAAGACATGATGTAGTCGGTATTGCTGGCTCTGTACCCACTGCTACAGGGCAGCTACGGCCTGGGTTTTGTGCAGATCGGGCTGATTATGGTCGCTTTCAGTGCTCGGCATCGTTGTTACAACCCCTGGTCGGCCTGTATACCGACACACGTCCCCTACCGTGGCTGCTGCCAGCCGGCATGGGCTTTACCGTGGCGGGACTGATCCTGTTGTCGCGGGCGGATAGCTATGCTGCTGTTGTTGTTGTCGGCGGCGCTGATTGGCGTCGGTTCGGCGGTGTTTCACCCAGAATCCTCGCGCATTGCACGTATGGCTTCGGCGGGCAAGCACAGATTGGCGCAGTCGATTTTTCAGGTCGTTTGTTGTGGGCTTCATCATTGCTTCGGCCTTTCCGGCCATCGTCGTGTATGGGCAGGAATTGATGCTGGGCAAAACCGGTGCGGTGTCTGGGCTGCTTTTGGCCTGTCCTTTGGCATTGCCGGAATCGGTGCCGCCGCCATTGGTACGTTGGCGGATATTTATAGCCTCGAGACTGTGTACCGATTGTGTGCCCTGCTGCCGCTACTAGGGCTGGTTGCATTCATGTTGCCAGAAATGCGCAAGCGCGCTTAGCCCGACAGTGCGTGATGCAAAATATGCGCATGCTGCCTGTGTTAAAGCCAAAACCGAGCCGCTGCACACACCGGCTACCTTCGTGCACAAGTCACCCAGCGCGCCAGTCGCAGGGTCCAGCTGTTATGGATTCTGCGATTTCGCGCAGAATGACGACGGAGCTCAGACCGCGTTGCGTCATTAAAGTGGCTCGTATAAGCAGTACGCTGAAGCGGTGTGTGCAGGTGCAGTGCAACACTCACTGCCTTGCGCTGCGCTCACGACTGGCTTCTTTTTTCGCGGCAATCGACAGCATATAAGCCGACACCGGCGCGCTGATGACCAGAAACAGCGTAATCAGCAACTCATGCAAGCGCAGGCTGCCGGTGGTGAAACTGAAATACAGCATGGAGGCGATCAGCACGCTGCCCACCCCCAGCGTAGTGGCCTTAGCCGGCCCGTGCAGGCGCATGAAAAAATCATTAAAGCGCCACAGGCCGATGGAGCCCATCAGAGCAAAAAAGCTGCCAGCCAACAGGAAAAACGCCACGATCAGTTGCAATACAAAAGGCATGTCCGGTTCTCCTATTCGATAACGTCGCCGCGCAACAGGTATTTGCTGATCACCACAGTGCTGAAAAAACCGAACAGCGCAATCAGCAGCGCGGCCTCAAAAAACACCCGGCTGTCGATCAGCATGCCGAAAATTATCAACACCGCCAGGCCGTTGATATAGAGGGTATCCAGCGCCAGCACGCGGTCGGCAATGGTCGGCCCGCGAATCAGGCGCAGCAAATTAAAGCAAAAGGCTAGGCCAATCATGCTCATGCTGATCCAGAGAACGGTGGTTAACATGGTGCAAATACCTTTTTCAGCAGGTGCTCGTAACGCTGGCGGATATCAGCTACCAGCTGCTCTTCATCGGTGCAATGCAGGGCGTGCACTTCGATGCTGTTGTCTTGCGGGTCAAAACGGGTGGACACTGAGCCAGGTGCCAACGAAATGGCGCTCATCAGCATAAATACAGCCAGTTCGTTGTCCAGCTCACTGGTAAAACGCACAAACGCCGGCTGGATGGCGCGTTGCGGCCCCAACGCCAAACGGGCGACCTGTAGGTTGCCCATCACAATATCCACCAGACCGCGCCACACAAACAGTAGCAGCGCTGGCCAGTTGGCAATGCGCGGCAAAGGCGGCCACCAGTGACCTAACACGCGCGGAATCACCAACGCCAGCACCGCCGCAAACAGCCAATGACCGGGTGATAAAAACTCATCCACCAGCAGCAGCCAGCTCGCCAGTAGCACTAAACTCAACAAGGGTTGTTGCAGCCATTTACCTTGGTTCATCACTGGCCTCCTTGCAGCTGTTGCAGATAAAGAGCCGGCTCCAATAGCTGGCGGGCGGCGGCGGCGCAGTAATCCAGCACCGGCGCTGCGGCCAGCACCAACAGCACAGCGCTGGCCACCAGCAGCAACGCACTGCCATAACGCAGGCCGGTCAGTGGTTCAGCACTGCTATCCACATGGGCTTTTTGCTGCCAAAACAGCAGGCTACCGGCGCGGCTCAACGCCATAATCACCATAAAACTGCCCAACAGTACGCTAGACCACAGCAACACCGCCTGAATGCCGCTGGCCGCTTGCAGCAGGCTCAGCTTGCCGATAAACCCAGAAAAAGGCGGTAGGCCAGCGGTGGCAATGGCTCCGACAAAAAACAGCAAACCCAGCCGCACCGGCGTCAGCAAGTGCGGGCCGCTGCGCAGGCTGGCCGCCAGACGACCGCGCTGACGGGCAATCAGGTCGGCCAACAAAAACATGCCGGCCATGCCCCAGGTGCTGTGCAGCAGGTAATACAGGCTGGCCGCCAGCGACTGCTCAGACGCCAAGCTAATACCCGCCAACAGCGTGCCCACCGACACCAGCACCAGCCAAGCCAGCATCAGGTGCAGGCTGTCGGCTGAAAAGGCACCCACTGCGCCCAGCAATAAAGTCAGCAAGGCAATGGCAAACAGCAGGTCCAGATCGGCACTGGCGCTGTCAAAGGCAAACATCAGCATGACCACACGCAAAATAGCGTACAGGCCGACCTTGGTCATAATGGCGAACAGCGCGGCCACCGGTGCAGTAGCGCTGGCATAGGCACGCGGCAGCCAAAAATGCAGCGGTAAAAAGGCCGCTTTCAAGCCAAACACCAGAATCAAAATCCAGCCGGCGGTGCGCATCAGGTGCAGCGAGTCGCCTTCGGCCTGCTGCACAAAACGGGCAATATCGGCCATGTTCAGCGTGCCACTGACGCCATACACCAACCCGGCACCGAGCAAAAACAAGGTCGAGCCGACTAGGTTGAGCACCACATAATGCACCGCCGCCCGCAAGCGCTGATTACCACCGCCATGCAGCAGCAGCGCATAGGAGGCAATCAGCAAAATTTCAAAGCAGACAAACAAATTGAACAGGTCACCAGTCAAAAAAGCCCCGCAAATACCGGCCACCTGAAACTGAAACAGCGCATGGAAGTAGCGGCCACGGCTGTCATCGCCGCTGCATGCATACAGATTGACCAACAGCGCCAGCAGCGCCGTGGTCAGCACCAGCAGCGCGCTCAGGCGATCCAGCACAAACACAATACCGAACGGCGCGCTCCAGTCACCCATCTGGTAGATCTGCACCGGCCCGCTGGCCGCCGCATTCAGCAGCAACCCAGCCACGCCCACCAGCGCCAGACTGCCCAGCAGGCTCAGGCGGCGCTGCCAAACAGCCTGACTGTCATCAAGCCAAGCCAGCACCGCACCCAGCATCAGCGGCAGCACAAAGGGCATCATGATCCAGTGATTCATGCCGCACCCTCCCCGTGTTTTTTCTCGCTGCCATCAACGTGATCACTGCCCAGCATTACATAGGCGCGCAGGGCCAGCACCAGTACAAAGGCGGTCATGGCAAAGCCGATGACAATGGCGGTCAACACCAGCGCTTGCGGCACCGGATCGGTGTAGTCGCTGGCGTCGCTGATCACCGCCGGCATGCCGGTTTTGAGCCGGCCCATGGCAAACAGAAACAGGTTGATGGCATAGGACAACAGCGTCAGCCCCAGCGCCACCGGAAAGGTACGCGCGCGCAGCAACAAGAAGATGCCGCAAAACACCAGAAAGCCGATGGCGCAGGACAGCCAAAGCTCCATTATTTGTCCTCCGGTAAACGCGGGCTGTAGCCCAGATGACCCAACTGGCCAAGAATCAGCAACGTGCCGCCCACCACAGCGCAGTAAACGCCCAGATCAAACAGCATGGCCGAAGCCAGCTCCAGATCGCCCAGCAGCGGAATCGGGATCACGCCATGGGCCGAGGTGAGCAGCGGGCGACCAAACAGCAAGCTGCCCAAGCCGGTTAAACCGGCAATCAGCACACCGCTGGCCGCCAGCTTGCGGTAATGGATGCGCAGGCGCTGCTCAACCCATTGCTGGCCGTAGCTGACATGCAGCAGCACCAACGCCACCGAAGTGACCAGCCCAGCAATAAAGCCGCCACCGGGCTCATTGTGTCCACGCAAGAAGATAAACACCGCCACCAGCAGCGCCAAAGGCAGCAGTAGACGTGCTAGCAGACTCAGCGGCATGTACTCCCGCGCAGCAGTCCACACCCTTCCGGCACGGTCGGCGCGTGGTCTGGGCAGTTTGCTGCCGCCCAACAGCGCCAGAATGGCAATCGCGGTAATCGCCAGTACGCTGATTTCACCCAACGTATCGAAGCCGCGAAAATCCACCAGCACCACGTTGACCACGTTACTGCCACCGCCGCCCGGCACGCTATTAGCCAGATAATACTGAGCCAAGCTATTGTCGTAGGGACGGCTGAGCACGGCAAAACTGAGCACGGCAAACAGCCCGCCCCCAGCGGCAGCAATGCAGAAATCGCGCAGGCGACGCAGGCTGGAGCTTTCTGAGGGGGTTTTGGCCGGCATAAAGTTAAGCACCAGTAGCATGAGTAAAATGGTCACCACCTCCACCACCAGTTGGGTCAGCGCCAAATCGGGTGCAGAAAAACGGGCAAACAACATGGATACCGTCAGCCCGACCAGCCCCAGTGTGACCAATGCACGCAGGCGCTTGCGGTGATAAATCACCGTCAACAGCGCCACCAGCGACATAGCCCCCAAGCCAATTAGCGTAAGCGGATCAACCGGCGTCAGCTCGGCCTCTCCAGCCAGCGAAGCCATCGGCGACAATGTCCAGGCACAGAGCGCCACCAGCGCCACCAACATGACTGCGATAAAGCGCTGCAACGAAATTTTGCCAATCAGCGCCATCAGCCGCGAGCTGTGTGCATAGGCTTTTTGCACCTGCTCTGCAAAGGTTTCCCGCGCGTTGAGGTCAGGCAGACCGTCGTACCAGCGGTACAGCGGCGCACGCAAGCTATACAGCGCAATGCCGCCCATCAGCGCCAGCACACTCATCAGCAGCGGCATGTTAAAGCCGTGCCAAATACCCAAGCTGTAATCCGGCAGCGCATGGCCAAGGCTGGCCTGCGCCGCACTGGCCAGCAGCCCCGATACGCTAAACGCCGGAAAGGTACCCACCAGCACACAAAGGAAAACCAGAATTTCAACCGGAATTTTCATTGAGCGTGGCGGCTCGTGCGGCGGAAATTTTGGCAAATTGACCGGCTCGCCATTAAAAAACACGTCATGGATAAAGCGCAGTGAATAGGCCACCGAAAACACCGCCGCCAGTGTGGCCAGCGCTGGAATCAGCGCACTAAAACTACCCAGCAGTTGCTGATGTAGGGTTTCGGCAAAAAACATTTCCTTGCTAAGAAAGCCGTTGAGCAGCGGCACGCCAGCCATGGCCGACGAAGCCACCATCGCCAGCACCGCCGTGTGCGGCATGTACTTCCACAACCCGTTAATACGCCGCATATCGCGACTACCGGTTTCGTGGTCGATGATGCCCGCCGCCATAAACAGCGACGCCTTAAAGGTGGCATGGTTAATGATGTGGAAAATCGCCGCAACCGGTGCCAAGTCCGAACCCAGCCCAAACAGCATGGTAATCAGCCCCAGATGACTGACGGTGGAATAGGCCAGCAAGCCCTTGAGGTCATGCTGAAACAACGCGGTAATGGCACCAATCAGCAAGGTGGCCAGCCCAGCAAAGGTCACCAAATAGAACCACCAGTCGGTACCCGACAGCGCCGGATACAACCGTGCCAGCAAAAACACGCCCGCCTTGACCATGGTGGCCGAGTGCAAATAAGCCGACACCGGCGTCGGCGCTGCCATGGCGTGTGGCAGCCAAAAATGAAAGGGAAACTGTGCCGATTTGGTAAACACGCCCAGCAACACCAGCACCAGAATCAGCGGATACAGGCTGTGTGCACGAATCAGGTCGCCAGCGGCCAGCACCTCGGTCAGTTCATAGCTGCCCACCACGCGACCAATCAGGATGATGCCGGCCAACAGCGCCAGCCCACCGCCGCCGGTAACAGCCAGCGCCATGCGCGCACCCATACGGGCATCGTTGCGATGTTGCCAATAACCAATCAGCAGGAAGGACGCCAGGCTGGTCAACTCCCAGAACATCAGCATCAGCAACAGGTTGCCAGCCAGCACCACACCCAGCATAGCGCCCATAAACAGCAGCAAGCTGGCAAAAAAACGCGGCAAGGCTTCGTTTTCGCCCAAATAATAGCGGGCGTAGACAATCACCAGCAGGCCCACACCCAGTATCAGCAGGCAGAACAGAAAGCTCAGGCCGTCCAGATGCAAGCTTAGGTTAAGGCCCAGTTGTGGCAACCACTCCAGCTTGAGCTGAGTGACTTCACGGGCCACTACGCTGGGCAGATAACCTGCCAGCAGCACCAGCCCAGTGACCGGTGCCAGCGCGGTCAGGCCGGCCAGCAGGTTGCGCGAACTACGCCGGGCCAGCAGCACCAGCACAGCGGCAATGAAGGGCAACAGCAATAATGCAATCATTGTCCGGTCCGTTTTTTAATTATGGGAATACTGCAGGAAAAATCACCCTGCAGCCAGATCAGTGCCTTGTTTATACAACAGTTGCTGCCGTCTGGCAGTACTACGAATTACCAAGCTGGCTAATTGCTGCACAGCATAGCATAGCAATCGACACAAAAAGGCCGCTCATCGAGCGGCCTTGCTTGCTGCCTGCGGTGTTAGCCGAGCGGCTTTGCGATGCATCCGTGCCTGCCAACACTCTGCGACACCGGCGTTGCTATGGCTCGGCTCGTCACAGCAGCGCCCGCGTTTCTATCCGTTGCCACGGCCCAGATAACCCATTAATGAGACACGCGGGAGGTGCCATTGACAGTCATAATGCGCACCCGCTCGCCCACCCGGAAAATCTCATTGGGATTGACCGCCTGCACATAAGCACGCAGCACGCCGTCATCTTCATAAACGGTAATTTCCACGCCTTGGGGGCGGGTGAGCCCTTCTTGGGCAGCGGCACCGGCC
>JAHAYO010000024.1 GCA_018384595.1 Thiopseudomonas sp. | reverse complement strand
ATTTGCTCGGCACAGTTTGGGCAGGTTTTCATATTTTCCTTGATGGCTTCTGTCTGTCGCTTGCGAAACAAAATCCACATGTCCAGCCCCATAATCAGGTTCAGGATAAACCAGACGGGCAACACCAGGCTGAGGCTGGTCGTCAGCAGTATGCCTGTTATCAACAGCATGGCAAAAATACCTACAAGCCATTTTCCCATGTATAGGTAGCCAGCGCCTGCGATCAGCAGGTTTAGTCCTATGGCCAGCGGGAGGCTTTTTTCGTTTAGATTTTTCATATTACTCACTCCGATTTAGGTTGATTTTTTATGTTACGGGGTGAGTATTGCTGGAATAGGTGTCAGATGATGACGTTTAATTTCGTTATACTGCCGAGGCACATCTGAACGACCCTAGCTGAGGAATGCCACCATGAATAATCCGTCCTTGCGGTTATTGATTCTGCTGCAACATATGCCGCGTGAACCTGCATTTGTCAGCAGCCAGACTTTGCGGGAGATCGTGATTGGCAAGATAGGCAGCGAGGTTAGTTTGCGTACCATTCAGCGGGATTTGGCCTTGCTGTCTGCGTATTTCCCGCTGATTCAGAGCGAGCCTGACGGCGTTGGCAAAACCGGAATGGGCTGGGCGTTTTTGCGCGACAGTCAGAATATTTCCTTTCCGTTGATGGGCAGTGCCGCCGCGCTTTCTTTTAACCTTGGTATGCAGCACTTGCAGCAACTGATGCCGCCGCAGGCGCTGGAGTATTTGCGTCCGTATCAACAGGAAGCGGAAAAGCTATTGCAGGCACATGACAATCAAAAATTCCAAAGCTGGTTGGCCAAGGTGCGTGTTGCGCCCCAGCATTTTTTGCAGCCTGCGCAGTTAAAACCAGATGTAATTGAGTCTATTTACCAGGCTTTGCTGGAAAATAGGCAGTTTCGGGCAAGCTATAAGGATGTTCCCGAGCGGATAATTCATCCTTATGGATTGGTGCAGCAGGGGCACACCCTGTATCTTCTGTGCCGCTTTTTTGGCTTTGATGATGTCCGTATCACGGCTTTGCAGCGCTATTCAGGCGTGCAGGTGCTTGAGGAAGAGGTTAGGCCGTTTCCAGAATTTAACATTGATGATTATTTGCAGCAGGGAGCTATGCAATGGCTGGTTGCTGCCAGTGATGTGCTGGAGCTGGAGTTGCGTGTCGAGGGGCATTTGCTTTTTCTGTTGCAGGAAACCCCAATTGCAGAAAATCAGGTTATTCAACCAGACCCGATAAGTAGTGATTTATCCATCGTGCGAGCCAAGGTGCGTGACAGCCATCAACTGAGATATTGGCTGCTGAGCCAATGCAGTCAGCTTGAGGTTTTACAGCCGCAAGTGCTGCGTGATTGGTTGGCTAAAATAGCCCGTGATCAGGCAGAGAAGTATTTGGCTTGATTTCAAGGAATGGTTGTCACGGACTCGATACTCTGTAACGGCTACTGCGCCCGCCACCGGGCAGTTGTTGCAGGCAGCCTTTAGCCAGCAGGTCGGCCAGGTCACGGGTGGCGGTGGCTTTGCTGGTGCGGGCAATGGCCTGGTAATGACGGGTTGCAATGCCCTCGTCGAACTCGCTGCCGGCGTTATCGAGCAAGCGGTTCAGCACCTTGATTTGTCGCTGGTTGAGCACGCAGTTCTGGTGTTTTCGCCAGAATGCGGCTTTATGCAGGATGCGCTCGATGCGCGACAGTGCCAAGTGGATGGCTTCTTCCAGTGTTTGTAAAAACCAGTGCAACCAGTGGGTGATGTCCAGCCCGCTTTTTTGTGCGCTCTCCAGCGCCAGATAGTAGTGCTTGCGGTTGTTCATGATTGCTTCGCTCAGGGCATAGAAACGGATGGACTGCTGTTCATCCTGAGCCAGCGCGCGGTCGGTCAAGGCGCGGGTAACACGGCCATTGCCATCGGTAAATGGGTGCAGGGTTAGTAGCCAGAGGTGTGCAACCCCTGCCCGCAACAAGGTGTCGAGCCCTGCTGGCGGATGATTGAACCAGTCGAGAAAGCGAGTCATTTCCGCATCAAGGATGTTTCTGGGTGGAGCGGTAAAGTGAATGGTTGGACGATCCAGGCGGCCAGACATGACGTGCATGGGCTGTTCGTCGCGCAGCATGCCAACAGGAAAATCTTGCTGCTGCGGAAAAATATCAGCCTGCCACTGACAGAGTGTGTCCAGTGAGACGGGCTGTTGCCAGTCGCGGGTGGCGGTTACCAGCAGGCGAGCCATGGCCTCGCTTTCGGCATTGGGCTTGCCGGCAAGGCCCGCCTGTTCAATGCCCAGATGTCGGGCGACCGAGGAGCGTACAGATGCGGCATCCAGGTGCTCGCCTTCGATTTCGCTGCTGCGAATGGCGTTCTGAATCAGTGCATCCATCTCCAGCTGCAGCACTTCGTCTGTGGCATCGGCACGACCAAGCAGACGGCCCTGTAGCCGTCTGATTTGGTCGAGTTGTGGTTTTAGCCGGTCTTCATCCCAGAAAAAGCCGGGCCAGTCCGCTGCTTGCCAGATGTACATGAGCCGAATACCTGTGCTTAATCGAATCAATTATTGAGCCGATTATGCGGTTTATTTGGCGCAAAAGCGATTGCGTTTTTAACCCCTGGCATCCCGTGTACTGGATTCGGTCGATAAAACGTCACCCTATGCCATCCTGTTCTGCGTCACCCTGCGCGTAGTTGAAGGGTCTAGTTGTGGATCCTGCGGCTGCGCGCAGAATGAGGTGCAATGTGCAATGTGCAATGTGCAATGTGGAACGGTGCAACCGCGTCCCACCCGCGTCACCGCGTGCCGCGATGCCCAGGGGCTAGTTGTGGATTCTGCAACTGCGCGCAGGCTGACAGTTATCACCGAGATTTTATTCAAGCCTTTAAAGGGCTTACTACTGGCACAAAGAAAGGATTGCCAACGGTTTTGGCGGGATTTCAGAAATGCTTGTGTGGCTCGCATGTCATTTATTTTCTGGATAATGGTGAATACCTTGATGTAATCCGGGCCCTGCATCAGAGACAGGATGCAGTGCGACATTTGCCGTAACACAAAAATCACCATCAACACAGCGATAGCACCCTGCAAATAAGCGGGGCCAACTCTTCCCGCCGCACAAGACAGGTTAGGTTTGGTCAGGGCGCTGCGTTCGGGCCTTAGCGGTTTGTGTCACGTGATGATACGAGCCAGCGTCAGCTTGATACAGCGTCTATAGCTGCTCATAGCACAGAGTCCTGTGTGATCAAATACACCTAAATGTTCCACGTGGAACATTTGAAATTAGCCCTGCTGTTCTGGATGCTTGCGCATGTCGCGACACCGCCTTTTACCCCGCATCGAAGCAACCTGTAGCCGTTGACTACCCTGCCCCAGCTCGGTAAGCCCGTGCAGAGGGGCAAGCCTCACTTAGTCATCCGTATCGGATGGCGGGGTGTTGATGGCTCGCACCCGTTCCATGACATCGAAGGTCTTTTCAAAGTGGGCGTTACGTTCAGCTTCGGGCATGGGTTTGAGTAGGCGGTCTTGCCGTTCGGCCTGATTATCCTGTACTAGCGGCACGCGGCTCATGGGCGGTACGCTGCTTTTTGGAATATAGGACGGTTGCAGCGTGGCGTAAACAATGCCTAGAACGGTGCCGATGGCAGCGCCGGTTATCCAGACGGTCGTTTTTTGCCGGCTGTTGCGGGCGATATACAGGGTGGCCAGCAGCACCAGCAGCAGGGCTGCCGGCAATGCGAGGTTGAGTAAAACTACAGAGCTGTCATTCACTTGCGATCACCCAGCTGGATCATGGGAATGGCCTCACCCATGGCGGTAACCGGCAGTTTGCCGTCCCATTTTTCGATCCACAGGCGTTCGTTTTCCAGTTTGCGCAGCTCCAGCACGCGGCTATCGACAGCTTCGCGTTGTACTCGCTGGGCGGCTGCTTCGGACTCGGCGCGCTCAAAGTCGATCTGGCGTTGCAGGCGCGCCTCCTGCAGTTCACGCTCAAGGCGCACTTTGGAGATTTGTAGCTGCGCTTCTTCCTGCTGGATTTGCTCGCGACGCTCGGCGGCATTTTCCTGCGCTTGGGTGATGATGCGTGGATATTTCACGCCGGTGATGCCGACATAGCGCACATCAAAAGGGGTTTTGTCTGCCAGCGCCTTGCTGAGCAGCATGCGCAGATCGTTGTTGACCTTTTCCATCGAGCTGGCGATTTCGGCAATGGAGTATTGCGACAGGTATTCACGGGTTTCAGTCAGCACGATTTGTTTGGCGTAGGTGTTGTAGACGCGGGTCCAGGGGATGACAGCGCCGGCTTTGGTTTCTTCGGGGGCTATGGTGCCAAACAGGCTTTCGGTTTTTTGCGGGTTAAGGCTCAGGGTGGTTTGCACGTCCACCGACAGTTCCAGCTTGTCGGTGGGGATGAAAATTTGCATGGATTCAGGCGTGGAGCGGTCGGATACATCCAGCACGACCAGTTTGTCGCAGTAAGCAAAGCAGGGTGCCAAGCGGAATTTACTGGTGCCGATCAATTCGGGCTGATAGCCGTCTTTGGTCATCACCTTGCCGACATGCGCCGGAGGAACTTCAACACGGTCGCCGCAACCGGCGAGCAGTGCGGCTGCGGCAGCCAACAAAATATGGACAGTTTTCATGGTGATACTCCCAGTCAATTGAGCCCGCATCATACGGGCACAGCGCCTGTTTATCTGCCGAATGTTGCACAGTTCGCAGCTTTACTGGTAGCCGAAGCAAAATAGCAGGCATAAAAAACCGCTCGTTAAGAGCGGTTTGTGCACGACAGGGGGATGATCAGGGGATCAGGGGCGTGCGCCAAAAATCTCCAGCAACTGTTCGCCCTGGGCCGCGCCTGGATGCAGTTGCAGCAGGCCGCTTTCATCTTGATAGAGAATGGCTGGTGTGCCGCTGGCACCGACCTGGGTCATCAGCTCCAGGTTGTGATCCAGCTGGGTGGACTGGGCTTCCTTGATGTCCTGTTCTTTGGCGGGGGTTTTGCCGCTTTCATTTTCAATCAGCGCTTTGGTTTTGTCTTTGGCGGCCAAGATGTAGGCGGCTTTTTTGCGGCTGCTTTCACCCAGTACGCCGACCGGAATATGGCGCAGCTCAACCTTGCCGGCTTTTACCCAAGGCTGGGCGTCGTTCCAGAAACGCTTGCAGTAAGGGCAGTTGGGGTCGGTAAAGACATACACCACTTTGCCAGTCTTTTTCGAGCCTTCGCTTACCCAGTGGCTGTCTTTTTCTAGCTTTTCCCAGATGATTTTGCTTTGCGGACGATTGATTTTTTCGTCGATGACGGCACCGGTGAGGTCTTCCCCTTCTGCGTCCAGCAGGCTGCCGATAATGGCGTGCTGTTGGTCACTGGTTAGATAGATGGCCAACGGACGGCCCTGATAGAGGGCGGCGTAGCCGCTGAGCCCGCTGGGCGCGTTGAAGGTGTCGAGGATTTCAACGCCTTTAGCGCGCATGGCTTCAATGGGCGCGGGATAGTCGGCGGCCAGGGCACTGGCAGATAGGCTGATGGCAGTGGCCAGCAGGGCGATTCGGGTTAGTTTCATGGAGTGTCCTTGTGGAGTGGCGGTTGTGGATGGGTGTTCAGCGTGCGCATGGCATGACGCAAGCTAGCGCTGGAAAGCTCGCCCAGATGGGTGGTTTGTAGGCTGCCTGCGGCATCATAAAACAGTGTGGTGGGCAATGACAGTGAGCCAATGGACTGGCCCAGTCGAGCACCGCTGTCGAGCAGTAGGGTGTCCAGACTGATGCCTTGCTGCTGTAGAAATTGTATGACCTGCTGTTGGCCTTCGCCTTGGTTGACGAAGACAAACTCTAGGTGTGGGTTCTGTTGCTGGGCGGCCTGTAATACCGGCATTTCCCGTCGGCAGGGCGGGCACCAGCTGGCCCACAAATTGATCACCAGTGGTTTGCCGCGCAGTTGGTGCAGGCTGATTGGCTCGCCGTCCAGCGTGCGCAGGGCCAGATCCGGCAGTTGCTGGCTGTGGGTTAATGCATGCAGTACGGCAAAGCCTAAGCCGCTGGCCAGTATGCCGGTGGCCAAGCCAGCGGCAAGCGGCAGGCGCAGGGCGGGTGTGCGCCAGAGATACCAGAGTGCGCCAAGTAGCGCGGCGAGCATGCCGGCCAATGGATCAAAGCCGCCGTCACGGATATCCAGCGCCGACAGCCAGTTATCTGCGTAGAGATCCGCATAGCCGATCACAAAGGCGAGTCGCGCCGATAGCGCGCCCAACAATACTAGGTTAAACAGGGCGGATTCGGGATTAGCGCCGCGTTTGCGGCCCAGCCACCAGCCGGTCAGCCAGGCCAGCAGCAGGCCGGCATACAAAATGGCCAGATGAGTGGGGATGGCCAGCGGGCCTAGCTTGAGGCTCAGCACCTAGAGGGCCCTAGCCTGTTGTAGGGCGTCGAGAAATTGCTGAGCATTGACCTCACCGGTAATGCGGGCGCTGCGCACTTCCTCGCCCTGCGGGTTGATAAAGACGATGGTGGGCGGCCCGATGATGCCGTATTCCTTGAGCAGTGCCTGTTGGGCGGGTGTATTGTTGGTGACGTCCGGCTGTAAAAAAGCCATGTCAGCCAGCGCCGCCTGTACCTCGGGCTGGCTGAATACGGTCTTTTCCATCACTTTGCAAGACACGCACCAGTCGGCGTAAAAATCCAGCATCACCCACTGGCCGTTGTTTCTGGCATCGGCCATGGTTTGCTTGAGCAGGGCTGGGTCGGCGATGCGGCTGCTGTGCAGGTTGGCTGTGCTGACTGCCCCGCCCTGCCCCAGATGGCGCACGGGATAGAGCGGATCGCTGCCGCCGCTGGCAGCACCCAGCAGCATAATGGCGCTCCAGATGGCCAGCAGTGCGGCAACAAAGCGGGTAAAAACGATCCAGCCTTTGGGTTGTAGGCTGCCCAGATGTACGGCTACGGCCAGCAACAGGGCGGCCCACAGCGCTAGGGTTAAGCTGTCGGGTAACAAGGCGCGCACCACAAATATGGCAGCGGCAAGCATCGCATAGCCAAAAATACGGTTGATGCCCTGCATCCACTGGCCGGGTTTGGGCAGCCAGCGCATACCGAAACTCATCGCCAAAAGCAGCGGCAGGCCACTGCCAAGACCTAGCATGAACAAGGCCAAGCCACCTTTGATCGCATCGCCCGACTGGCCGATATACAGCAGTGCGCCGGCCAGCGGTGCGGTCATGCAGGGGCCGACCAGCAGCGCCGACAGCACGCCCAGCGCCGCCGCGCCCAGCAGGCTGCCGCCCTTGAGCGACTGGTCCGTGCGTTGCAGACGGTCACGGATAAAGGCCGGCAGTTGTAGGCTGTACAGGCCAAACTGCGCCATGGCCAGCAGCACAAACAAGCCGGCAAACGGCAGCAACAGCCAAGGGTTTTGCAGACTGGCCGACAGGTTGGCACCCATCTGTGCCGCGACCACGCCCAGCGCCGCATACACCAGCGACATGGCCAGCACAAAGGCCGCGCCCAGCCGCGCCCCTTGCCAGCCGCCGGGTTTACTGCCGGCAATCACGCTGCTGAGGATGGGCAGCATGGGCAACATGCAGGGGGTAAACGCCAGCAGCAAGCCCATCAGAAAAAAGGCCCCCAGGTTGACCAGCAGGCCGGCTTGCTCCAGTCGATGGGCAATGCCTTGGTCTTCGGCCATGCTGGTTTTTGCTGCATCAGCGGCCGTTTCGAGGGTGCCGATTTCCAGCACTGTGGTTTGTGGCGGGTAGCATAGACCGGCATCGGCACAGCCCTGCCAGGTCACAGAATAGGGGCCGGGCCGGTCGAGGCTGACGGGTATGTGCAAGCTGTAGCGGTAGGTTTGTACGCGGCCGAAGTATTCGTCTTCTGTTTCTTCGCCCTCGGGGATGGCCAGCGTAATCGGTTGCTCCGTGGCGTCGGTGGCGCTCAGGCTGTGGCGGTAAAGGTAGTGGCCTTCGGTGATATTCCAGTAAAATTCGCCGCTGTTTGCATCTTTTTTCAGCAAATCGAGCTGAAAGGCTTCTTCAAGGGGTAGAAAATCCGGTTGCTTTAGGCTGCCAAACAAAGCATGGGCCGGCAGGCTGAGGCAAAACAGCAGCAGGCAGGTCAGATAGCGCATGATTCAATCTGTTTCCTTGATAGTAGGCGGTAAAGAGATGCATTTTCCCGCATTTATGGGCAAGGTAGGAAGCCTGCCTGTAAGGGATTAACAGGGTATTAATCTGGCGCTGGCAGGCTGGGCGCATTTCTGGAGTCGAGTTTTTTCATGCACATTCTATTAGTGGAAGACGATCCGCACATTGCCGAAGGCTTGTGTGCTGGGCTGGCGTTGTCGCAATGTACCGTAGACCATGTTGACCGTGCGGCGGCGGCCAGCCATGCGTTGTCGGTGGGTCATTTTGATGCGGTGATTCTGGATTTGGGCCTGCCGGACCAAGACGGTATTGACTGGCTGCGTCAGTTGCGGGCCGACGGCAATGATTTGCCGGTGCTGATTCTCAGCGCACGCGATTCGGTCAGCCAGCGGGTGGCCGGCTTGCAGGCAGGAGCGGATGACTATTTGCTCAAGCCGTTTGACCTGCGCGAACTCACAGCGCGACTGCAAACCCTGTTGCGGCGGACCAGTGGTCGCACCACTCACCTGATCCAGCATGCAGGGCTGGTGGTGGACCCTGATCTGCTGACCGTGACGCTGCATGGTTCGCCGGTCAGTTTGGCGCGGCGTGAAATGATGCTGTTGCTGGCATTTTTGCATAACCCAAAGCGTATTTTAAGTGCCGAACAGTTGCAGGACGCGCTCTACGGGCTGGGCG
The DNA here is from genome assembly GCA_018384595.1 of Thiopseudomonas sp. Classification (GTDB taxonomy): domain Bacteria; phylum Pseudomonadota; class Gammaproteobacteria; order Pseudomonadales; family Pseudomonadaceae; genus Thiopseudomonas. The sequence continues at coordinate 20,103 of JAHAYO010000024.1, read as the reverse complement.
AAGGGGTGGAAAGCAACGCCATCAATGTGCATATCTATAACCTGCGGCGCAAGCTGGGCAGCGGCATCATTGAGACGGTGCGTGGACTGGGCTTCCGGTTGGGTAAACCTGATGAGTCTGCGTAAACGCCTCTTACTGATTCTGGGCGGCACCTTTGCCCTGCTGTGGTCGTTGGCCGCGCTCTGGCTGCTGGGCGATTTGCGTCACGAGCTGGAGCGGGTGCTGGATCAGCGGCTGGAATCGTCGGCACACATGGTGGCGGGTTTGCTGGAGCAAATTCCGCAGCCGGCGACCAATCCGTATATGAGTCCTTTTACCCATCCCCTGTTGGGCGGCTTAAAGCCGGGGCTGGTGTGTCAGGTGCGCACCTTGCGTGGCGAGGTGCTGGTGCGCACGCCCAGTATGCAGTTTGATCAGGGTGACGATGAATTGCTGGGTTTTTCACGCTCGCTGGTGGACGGACAGGGCTGGCGCACCTATACGGTGCAGCGACATCAGTTGTTGATCACCATTGGTGACCGGCTGGATGAGCGCGAGCACCTGCAGCGAGTGATTCTGCTGGCAGCGGGACTGCCGGTATTGCTGGCGTTGCTGGGCAGCCTGTTGCTGATCTGGTTTGGTACAGGGCGCGGGCTTAGCCCGCTGGATCGGGTGCGCTTGCAGCTGGCACGGCGGGCAGCAGATGATCTGTCGCCGGTGGCGCTGAGCGGTGTGCCGGTGGAGCTGAAGCCGTTGGTGGCTACGCTAAACCAGCTGTTTGCCCGCTTGGATGCGTTGTTGGAGCGCGAGCGTCGCTTCAACGACGATGCCGCCCATGAATTGCGCACGCCGCTGACGGCGATTAAAACCCACCTGCAGGTGGCGGCCATGGCAGGTCAGGATCAGGCCGCCACCAGTTTGCAGCGTGCCGATGTGGCGGTGGCGCGGATGCAGGCTACGCTGGAGCAGTTGCTGCTGCTGTCGCGTCTGGACAGTGGTGAGGAAAGCGCACAGGGCGAGCCGGTGGATGTGCTGGATGCGGTCCGGCAGGTAATGGAGCATCTGTTTGCCCATCCCGGTTTTGAGCGCATTGAGGTGGATAACCGTTTGCAGTCGCCGTGCCGCCTTCTCATTCCGGACCGCCTGTTGGCCATTGCCATCCGCAACTTGCTGGAAAATGCCTTGAAATACGCGCCGGACGGGCCGGTTGTGCTGCGTGTGTCGGCGGATGATGCGGACTTGAAGGTGGCGGTGATTGATCAGGGCGAGGGACTGGATGCGGAACAGTTTGCGGCGGCACAAAAGCGCTTCTGGCGCGCGCGCGCCAGTGCCGACGGTAGCGGACTGGGCTTGTCGATTGTGTCGGCCATTTGTCAGCGCTATCAGGGTGAGCTGGGGTGCGAGCGGGATGCTGATGGCTTTGCTGTGTGGCTTAGGTTTACGCTGTGAGGCGTTTTGGCTTCGGTATGGCGGTGCGGTGGTGCTCTATCTAGCACGACAGCCTGACAAGATCATACAAAACGGGCCCGAAAGGGCCCGTTTTGGTTTTGCAGATGAGTCACCTAATGCAGGCAGCACGATAGCTGCCGCCTAGCTTAGAAGTCCAAGTTGGATACAGCCAGAGCGTTGTCTTCGATGAACTGGCGACGAGGCTCGACGTGATCGCCCATCAAAGTGTTGAAGATCTGGTCGGCGGCAATGGCGTCGTCGATGGTGACCTGCAACATGCGGCGGGTTTCTGGGTCCATGGTGGTTTCCCATAGCTGTTCAGGATTCATTTCACCCAGCCCCTTATAGCGCTGTATCACTAACCGACGCGAGCCTTCGGCCATCAGCCAGTCCAGTGCCTGCTTGAAGCTGGACACCTTTTGCTTGCGCTCGCCGCGCATCACGTAGGCACCCTCTTCCAGCAGCTGACGCAGCTGGTCTGCCAAGGCCGCGATGCTGGCGTAGTCGTTGCTGGCGAAGAACTCTTTCTTGAACGGCACCAAGTCTTCGATGCCATGGGCGCGCACGCTGACGCAGGGGTACCAGCTGCCGGTTTCGCTGTCTTGGCACAGGCTGGCACTGTATTCGGTGCCGGAGCGCACCACTAACGCCAAGCGCTGGTTAAGGGCGGCGGTCCAGTCACGCACCTGCTGCTCGGCTTGCAGCGCTTCGGTGGTTAGCGTTGGCAGGTCGAGAAACTGAGTGGTGATGTCTTGCGGATAAACGCGTGACAGGCGCTCCAGCGTGTTCATTACGCTGCGAAATTCTTGCACCAATGCTTCCAGTGCCGTGCCGGAGAGGCCCGGGGCGCTGTCGTTGACGTGCAAACTGGCGTCTTCAAGGGCGGCCTGGGTCAGGTATGCCTGCATCGCCTCGTCGTCCTTGATGTATTGCTCTTGCTTGCCGCGCTTGACCTTGTACAAGGGAGGCTGGGCGATATAGATGTAGCCGCGCTCGACCAATTCTGGCAGCTGGCGGAAGAAGAAAGTCAGCAACAGGGTGCGGATGTGCGAACCATCCACGTCAGCATCCGTCATGATGATGATGTTGTGGTAACGCAGCTTTTCGATGTTGTATTCGTCGCGGCCAATACCGCAGCCCAGTGCTGTGATGAGCGTGCCGACTTCCTGTGAAGAAATCATGCGGTCAAAGCGTGCGCGCTCGACGTTAAGGATTTTACCCTTGAGCGGCAGGATGGCCTGGGTTTTGCGGTTGCGGCCCTGTTTGGCAGAGCCGCCCGCGGAGTCACCTTCCACAATGTAGAGTTCGGACAGCGCGGGGTCTTTTTCTTGGCAGTCAGCCAGTTTGCCGGGCAGGCCAGCAATGTCTAGTGCGCCTTTGCGGCGGGTCATTTCGCGGGCTTTGCGCGCAGCTTCGCGGGCGCGGGCGGCGTCGATCATCTTGCCGACAATGGCCTTGGCTTCGGCTGGGTTTTCCAGCAGATAGTCGGCCAGGTATTTGCCCATCTCTTGCTCGACGGCGGTTTTTACCTCAGAGGACACCAGTTTGTCCTTGGTCTGCGAGCTGAATTTGGGGTCGGGTACCTTGACCGAAACAATGGCGGTCAGACCTTCACGGGCGTCATCACCGGTGGTGGCGACCTTGTCTTTTTTGCCGATGCCTTCGGCTTCGATGTAGTTGTTCAGGTGACGCGTCAGCGCGGTGCGGAAACCGACCAAGTGGGTGCCGCCGTCACGCTGAGGAATGTTGTTGGTAAAGCACAGTAGGTTTTCGTTGAAACCGTCATTCCACTGCATGGCCACTTCTACGCCCACGCCGTCTTCTTCACGTTGCACGCTGAAGTGAAACACCTGGTTGACCGGGGTCTTGTTGGTGTTTAGGTAGTCAACGAAGGCCTTGAGGCCGCCTTCGTACTTGAACAGCTCTTCCTTGCCGGTGCGCTCGTCTTTCAGGCGGATGCCGACGCCAGAGTTGAGGAAGGACAGTTCGCGCAGACGCTTGGCCAGAATATCCCAGCTGAACAGGATGTTTTTGAAGGTGTCGGGCGACGGTTTGAAGTGGATGCTGGTGCCGGTCTTATCGGTGTCACCGATGGGTTTCATGGGCTCTTGCGGCACGCCGTGATGGTAGGTTTGCTGCCAGACCTTGCCCTGACGGCGGATGGTCATCACCAGCTCGCGTGACAGCGCGTTGACCACTGACACACCCACACCGTGTAGGCCGCCGGATACCTTGTAGCTGTTATCGTCGAACTTACCGCCGGCGTGCAGCACGGTCATGATCACTTCGGCAGCGGAGACGCCCTCTTCCGGGTGAATATCGACCGGAATGCCACGGCCGTTGTCCTGCACAGTGATGGATTCGTCGGGATGAATGACGATGCTGACCTCGTCACAGTGACCAGCCAGCGCCTCGTCAATTGAGTTGTCCACCACCTCAAAAACCATGTGGTGCAGGCCGGTACCATCGTCGGTGTCACCGATGTACATGCCGGGGCGTTTGCGGACGGCGTCCAGCCCCTTGAGTACCTTGATGTTACTGGAATCGTAGGTGACGTTTTCGCTCATGCGGTTACTCCGGATTCTTGGATGTGGCCATGTTCCACGTGGAACATGCTGACGGGCGTTTCCTGATGCCAGTCGAAATTCAGGCCTGCCTGCTCGGTGCCGGTAATGAATACCTGACACTGCAGTTGTTCCAGCAGGCGGCAAAGTGCTTTGCGGTGCACGGGGTCCAGCTCGGCGGTCAGGTCATCTACGAGGTAGATGCAGCGTTGCTGCATGGCCTGTGCCAGCAAATGACCTTGGGCGATTTTCAGCGCACAGACCACCAGCTTTTGCTGTCCGCGTGACAGAACGTCCAGCGCGTTTTGGCTGCCAATACGCAAGCGCAGGTCAGCGCGCTGGGGGCCGGCCTGGGTATGCCCCAGCGTGCGGTCCCTTTGCCTTGAACTGTCGAGAATTTCCTGCAGGCTCTTTTCTCTGTCCCAGCCACGGTAATAGCTCAGGGTTAGGTCAGGCAGCTGGATGAGTTGCGACAGGGTGTCGGTAAATACCGGCTTGAGGCGGCGGATGTAGTCTTGGCGGAGCTGGTCAACCAGTTCGCTGGCGCTGCAGAATTCATGGTCCCATGCCTGCAGGCTGTTGGCATCGATTATAGCATGGCGCAGCAATGAGTTCCGTTGTTTCAGGCTGTTTTGCAGGCGTTGCCAGGCATGCAAAAAAGCCTGCTCGACGTGAAATACGCCCCAGTCCAGAAACTGGCGGCGTATTTTAGGCGAGCCTTCCAACAGGCGGAAACTTTCTGGATTGATCAGCTGTACCGGCAGATGACGCGCCAGCTCGGCCATGCTGCGGATGCTGTCGCCATTGATGCGGATCTGGACTTCAGCGTGCCGATTGCGGCTGACGCCGAGATTGAGCTCACCACCGGTTGGGGTTTCGATACGGGCGAATACCAGCGCCTGCTCCTGGTCATGGCTGATCATCGGCTGGATGCGGGTACTGCGCAGGGAGCGGGCCAAGGCCAGAAAGTGAATCGCTTCCAGAAAGCTGGTCTTGCCGCTGCCGTTGTAGCCATACAGCAGATTGATACGGGGCGATGGATCAAGGGTGACCGGTGCCAGATTGCGCACACCTGTCACCCTGAGGTGCCGGATGGTCATGCAGCGCAATTACAGGCGCATAGGCATGACGACATAGGACGAGGCGGCGCTGTCGGCTTCTTGCAGCAGGGCGCTGCTGTTGGCGTCGGACAGGGTGATCTGCACTTCGTTGGAGGTCATTACGCTCAGTACGTCCAGCAGGTAGCTGACGTTGAAGCCGATATCCAGCGGGCTGTGGTTGTAGTCGATGCTGATCTCTTCTTCGGCGGCTTCTTGCTCGGGGTTGTTGGCTTGGGCGCGCAGCAAGCCCTCTTCAAACTGCAGGCGGATGCCACGGTATTTTTCGTTGGACAGAATGGAGGCGCGGTTGAAAGCGTCGCGCAGCTGCTGGCGGTGGGCGGTGACCAGCTTGTCGCCGCCGCGTGGCAGCACGCGGTTGTAGTCGGGAAACTTGCCGTCTACCAGCTTGGAGGTGAAGCTGAAATCGCTGCTGGTGGCGCGAATCGAGCTGGCACCGAGGCTGATGCGCACGTTGGCGCTCTCGTCGCTCATCAGGCGTGCCAGTTCCAGCACGCCCTTGCGTGGCACGATGACCTGATGGGGGTTGTCATTATCGCCTTCGATACTGGCTTCGGCATCGCAGAGTGCCAAGCGGTGGCCGTCGGTGGCGACGGCACGCAGGCGGCCAGCGCCGGTTTCTAGTAGCAGGCCGTTGAGGTAGTAGCGAACGTCCTGTTGCGCCATGGCAAAGCTGGTGCGCTCGATGATGTAACGCAGGTTGCCCTGGGGTATCTCGAAGGAAAACGCTTCGTCCTTTTCATCCATCCGCGGAAAATCGGAGGCCGGCAGGGTGGTCAGGGTAAAGCGGCTGCGGCCCGATGACAGCAGCATTTTTTGCTCGTCGAGGCTGAAGTTCAGCATGGCACCGGCCGGCAGGTTTTTGCAGATATCCATCAGCTTACGGGCTGGCAGGGTAATTTCGCCGTCGTCTACGGCATCGGCCAGCGTAATGCGGCCGATCAGCTCAACTTCGCTGTCGCTGCCGGTCAGTGATAGCACCTGGTTCTCAATAACCAGCAGTACGTTGGACAGTACGGGCATGGTCTGTTTACGTTCAACGACACCTACTACCAGTTGCAGGGGTTTGAGTAGGTCTTCTCGTAAAATGGAAAATTGCATGTCTGGCCTCTTGGCAAAATGAATCCGGTCCGGCTATTGGTTTACGACGTTAGGGTTCGTAACAGGTTTTTGTAATCTTCGCTAATGTCTGCATCGCTTTCGCGCAGTTCGGCAATCTTGCGGCAGGCATGCAGCACCGTGGTATGGTCACGCCCGCCAAAGGCATCGCCAATTTCGGGCAGGCTGTGGTTGGTGACCTCTTTGGACAGGGCCATAGCTACCTGGCGCGGCCGGGCCACCGAGCGCGAGCGACGCTTGGACAGCAGATCGGCAATCTTGATTTTATAGTATTCGGCTACGGTGCGCTGAATGTTGTCGATGCTGACCAGCTTTTCTTGCAGGGCCAGCAAGTCCTTGAGTGATTCGCGGATCAGCTCGATGCTGATGGGCTGGCGAGTAAAGTGCGAGTGAGCGATGACCCGCTTGAGCGCGCCTTCAAGGTCGCGCACGTTGGAGCGAAAGCGCTGAGCAATGAAGAACGCGCAGTCGTGGGGCAAGGTTACTTTGCCCTGCTCGGCCTTCTTCATCAGGATGGCGACACGGGTTTCCAGTTCGGGCGGCTCGACGTAGACGGTCAGGCCCCAGCCGAAACGGGATTTCAGGCGCTCTTCCAATCCGTCAATTTCTTTGGGGAAACGGTCACTGGTCAGGATGATTTGCTGGTTGCCTTCCAGTAGCGCGTTAAAGGTGTGGAAGAATTCTTCCTGCGAGCGCTCTTTGCCAGCAAAAAACTGGATGTCGTCAATCAGCAGAGCATCCACTGAACGGTAGTAATTTTTGAAGTCGTTAATGGCATTCATCTGCAGCGCCTTGACCATATCGGCGACAAAGCGTTCTGAGTGCAGGTAGACCACCTTGGCACCTGGCTTTTTCTGTAGCAGATGGTTGCCAACCGCGTGCATCAGGTGAGTTTTGCCCAACCCAACACCGCCGTACAAAAAGAGCGGGTTGTAGCCGTGGCTGGGGTTGTCGGCTACTTGCCAGGCGGCAGCACGGGCCAGCTGGTTAGATTTGCCCTCGATGAAACTGTCGAAGGTAAACGAGCGGTTCAGGCTGCTGACGTGGCGGGTAACCGGTGAGCGGGCGTCGCTGCTATCGGGCGCGGTAGCAGCGACTACTTTGGCGACAGACGGCGTAACGGGCTGCGTGGATACGGGTGCGCTGATTGGGGCTTCAACCGGCTGTGGGGGTGTGGCCACCGATGCCGGTGCAGCTGTTGGCTGGCTACGGCTGCCAATCAGCAGGCTAACATCCGGCACCTCGCCGTTGTTGCGCTCGGCCATGAGCTCTAGCAGACGGGTAAAGTACTTGTCATTGACCCAGCGGATGATAAAGCTGTTGGGTGCATATACCAGCAGGCGTCCGTCTGCTGCTTCGGCTTGCAGCGGGCGAATCCAAGTGTTGAAATCCTGGGCGGGAAGCTCATCGCGCAAGAAATCAATAGATTGTTGCCAGAGATTGACAGGCACGAATATCTCCCGAAAGATGAATCAAAAGACGGCGTATTGTAACGGTGCCGGAAAAAGTTATCCACAGCTGCACCGTCAAGCGGAGCCCGTTTTGTGCTGGGACTAAACAGGAGAGTGTGCGAATGACGTTGGGGGAAGTAACGGCTGGACTGGCCCTGCTGGCTGCCGTCGCCTGGTTCTGGCGGGGGCGTGGCGTGCGTGAGCTGGCCTTGCAGCATGCCATACAGCGTTGTCGTGCAGAACGGCTGCAGTTGCTGGACGCACATGTGGCGTTTGCTGGCTGGCGCTGGTGGCGCGACGCGGCGGGAGCTCGCCGGTTAATGCGATGTTACAGCTTTGAGTTTAGCGTCAGCGGTCAAGAACGCTTTGCCGGCACGCTGGGTATGTATGGGCGGCGGCTGGTGCTGATGGAGCTGCCGCCCTACCCCGTGCCGGAGGGGCAGGAGTCGGCCACTGTGACGCTGGATGCCGTTAGGCAAATTCCAGCTGCAGATTGACGCGCTCTAGCCACTGGGCTTCTTTGGCCAGATCGGCGGCGGCGAGCGGGTTGTTGTCCAGCCATGCATCGGGAAAGCAGATGCTGATGTGAGTATTGCGTACCTGCAGACGCAGTGCGGGTAGGTACTGATCGTTGCGGATGCGGTGCAGCAGGATGGCCAGCCGCAGCACCACACACAGGCGCAGCAGGGGTACGGCATCGCGGCCAAACTCGTCAAAGCGGATAGCCGGAATGTTGCGTCTGTGGCTGCGCACCAGCAATGCCATCATTTGTTGTTCTTGGCGCGAGAAGCCAGCCAGGTCCGAGTGCTCGACCAAGTAAGCACCGTGTTTGTGGAAGTGGTAATGGGCAATGTCTAGCCCCGCCTCGTGCACTCGCGCGGCCCAGCTGAGTAGCTCGCCATGCCAGCCTTCATCGAGATCCCAGTCGGGGGCGACCTGTTCCAGCAGCTCCAGTGCCTTGTGCTCAACGCGCAGCGCATGACTGGTGTCTACGTGGTAACGCTCCATAAAAGATGAAATGGAACGCTCGCGCACATCTTCATGGTGGTGGCGGCCCACCAGATCATAGAGTACGCCTTCGCGTAGTGCGCCGTCAGCTTGGGAGATTTGCTCGATCTGCAGCGCGTCGCAAATGGCCTCGACAATGGCCAGCCCCGACGGAAATATCGAACGGCGCTCCGGCTTGATCCCTGGAAAGTCGATCTCTGTCACATTTTGCAGCTGCAATAGCTGCTGTTTGAGGCGCTGAATGCCGACGTTGTTGATTTCGCCCTGACCTATGCCAGCTTCCATACAGGCTTGAGCCACCGAGCGCAGGGTGCCGGAGGCACCGACGCTTTCCTGCCAGCCCAGCCGGCGCAGGCTTTGTTCGGTTTCCATCATTTCTAGGCGTGCGGCGGTATAGGCTTTGGCGTAGTTGCTGGCGCTGATTTTGCCGTCTGGGAAAAAGCGCTGGCCAAAACTTAGGCAGCCCATTTGTAGGCTGGCGCGATACTGGGGTTCAAAGTGTTGACCAATGATGAACTCGGTGCTGCCGCCGCCGATATCGACCACCAGCCGGCGACCGCCGCTGACGGGCAAGGACTGACAAACACCTAGGTAAATTAAGCGGGCTTCTTCGCGCCCAGAAATCACATCAATATCGTGACCGAGGATGGCCTCTGCGCGCTCGATAAATTCGCGCCGGTTGACCGCAACCCGCAGGGTGCTGGTGCCCACCACGCGAACGCTGCCGGATGGCAGGTCGCCAATGCGTTGGGCAAAACAGCGCAAACAGTCTAGCCCGCGCTGCATGGCATCTTCACTTAGCTGTTGCCGCTCGTTAAGGCCGGCGGCCAGCTGCACCTTTTCGCCCATGCGATCCAGGATGCGAATATCCTGCTGGCTGGTTTTGGCCAGTACCATGTGAAAACTGTTGGATCCCAGATCAATGGCAGCGATTAGGGGGCTGTTTTTTTGCGGTTGGGACATGGTCTGTTTCCCGGAACGACAAGGGCTCATCCTGACAGGCTTTGCCTGCCGCGCCAATGATACAGGGCAAAAGACGGCACGAAAGCGCGGGCACGCCAAATGGGTTCGCCTGCTTTCACTACCACTAAAGTCGAGCTATGATACATGGCAGCCGATTTTATTTGCATCGACATTCTACTAGGGGAACTTTATGAGCGAGCATATCAGCAATATCACAGACGCAAGTTTTGAGAGCGATGTACTGCAGGCCGATGGCGCGGTACTGGTTGACTATTGGGCCGAGTGGTGTGGCCCCTGCAAGATGATTGCGCCCGTGCTGGAAGACATTGCCCAGGAATATGCCGGCAAGGTCAAAATTTGCAAGCTGAATATCGACGACAACAAGGAAACCCCGCCAAAGTATGCGGTGCGTGGTATCCCCACCCTGATGCTGTTCAAGAACGGCAACGTGGAAGCCACCAAAGTGGGTGCGCTGTCCAAAAGTCAGCTGGCCGCCTTCCTCGACAGCCACATCTGATGCGTCATACCGCACGCGCTAGCCGCGTGCGGGTCTGTAAAAAGCCACCATTGGCTAGCGTCCTGCCTGCGCAAACGCTGGACGCAAGCCATGGCAGGTGGTAGATTCACCGCCTGTAACGCGCAAGCCGTTACCCACTTCTGGCCAATACCCGTTTCTGACTATCCGTATTGGACTCGCCCAAGTAGCTTTCTTCTGCGATTTGTCTGCCAGCCTGGCCGATAGCCTCCTGTTCACTTATTTCCTTTCTTCTCTATGAATCTGACCGAACTCAAACAAAAGCCCGTAACCGAATTACTGGACATGGCGGCTGCCATGGGCCTGGAAAATATGGCGCGCTCGCGCAAGCAAGACATCATCTTTGCCCTGCTCAAGCGTCATGCCAAAAGTGGAGAAGAGATCTCTGGGGATGGTGTACTGGAGATCCTGCCGGATGGCTTCGGCTTTTTGCGCGCCGCTGGTGCCTCGTATTTGGCCGGCCCGGACGACATCTATGTCTCACCCAGCCAGATTCGCCGTTTTAACCTGCGCACGGGCGACACCATTGTCGGCAAGATCCGTCCACCCAAAGAAGGTGAGCGCTATTTCGCCTTGCTGAAAGTTGACTCGATCAACTTTGACCGCCCAGAAAATGCTAAGACCAAGATTCTGTTTGAAAACCTGACGCCGCTGTTTCCTACCAAGCGTCTGGTGATGGAAGCCGGCAATGGCTCCACCGAAGACCTGACCGGCCGCACCATTGATTTGTCCTCGCCGATCGGTAAGGGCCAGCGCGGCCTGATCGTGGCACCGCCCAAGGCCGGTAAAACCCTGATGTTGCAGAACATTGCCGCCAATATCACGCGCAACAACCCCGAGTGCTACCTGATTGTGCTGCTGATTGACGAGCGCCCAGAGGAAGTCACCGAAATGCAGCGCACGGTGCGTGGCGAAGTGGTCGCTTCTACCTTTGACGAGCCGCCGGTGCGACACGTGCAGGTGGCTGAGATGGTGATCGAAAAGGCCAAGCGTCTGGTTGAACATAAAAAAGATGTGGTGATTTTGCTCGACTCGATCACCCGTCTGGCCCGCGCTTACAACACCGTCATCCCCAGCTCCGGCAAGGTGCTAACCGGTGGTGTCGATGCCCACGCGCTGGAAAAGCCCAAGCGTTTCTTTGGTGCTGCACGCAACATTGAAGAAGGCGGCAGCCTGACCATCATCGCCACTGCGCTGGTGGATACCGGCTCGAAAATGGACGAAGTGATCTACGAAGAGTTTAAAGGCACCGGCAACATGGAGCTGATCCTGGATCGCCGCATCGCCGAGAAGCGCGTATTCCCCGCGATCAACTTCACCAAGTCTGGCACCCGTCGCGAAGAGCTGTTGACCACCGAAGACGAGCTGCAACGCATGTGGATTTTGCGCAAGCTGCTGCACTCCATGGACGAAATCGCCGCCATCGAGTTCTTGCTCGACAAGCTGAAAGACACCAAAACCAACGACGAATTCTTTATGGCTATGCGCCGCAGCAAGTAAAGGAACCGCCATGCAATACGCAGATTTGCGCGAATTTATCCAGATGCTGGAGCAACGCGGCGAGCTCAAGCGCATCCGTCAGGACATTTCGCCCGTGCTGGAAATGACCGAAATCTGCGACCGCACCTTGCGCAAAGGCGGCCCTGCCCTGTTGTTTGAAAACCCGACCGGCCATAGCATGCCGGTACTGGGTAACCTATTTGGCACACCAGAGCGCGTAGCCCTGGGCATGGGGGCCGACAGCACCAGCGAGCTGCGTGAAATCGGCAAACTGCTGGCTCAGCTAAAAGAACCCGAGCCGCCCAAAGGCATCAAGGATGCCTGGGACAAGCTGCCGATGTTTCGCAAAGTCCTATCCATGGCACCAAGAGTTAAAAAATCCGGCCCCTGTCAGGAAGTCATCATCGAAGGCGATGACGTGGACTTGGGCAAGCTGCCCATTCAAACCTGCTGGCCCGGCGATGCCGCTCCGCTGATTACCTGGGGCCTGACCATTACCCGCGGGCCGAACAAGCCCAGACAGAATTTGGGCATCTATCGCCAGCAAGTGATTGGACGCAACAAGGTCATCATGCGCTGGCTCAGCCATCGCGGTGGCGCGCTGGATTTTCGCGACTGGTGCCTGAAATATCCCGGCCAGCCCTATCCGGTTGCGGTGGCGCTGGGTGCTGATCCGGCCACCATTCTGGGTGCGGTCACGCCGGTGCCGGATACCCTGTCCGAATATGCCTTTGCCGGCCTGTTGCGCGGCAAGCGTACCGAGCTGGTCAAGGCCATTGGCAGCGATTTACAGGTGCCAGCGCGGGCAGAAATTATCCTTGAAGGCCATATTTATCCCGGCGAAATGGCCGATGAAGGCCCCTACGGTGACCACACCGGCTATTACAACGAGGTGGACAGCTTTCCGGTGTTTACCGTGGAGCGCATCACCCACCGCGAAAACCCGATTTATCACAGCACCTACACGGGTCGCCCGCCCGATGAGCCGGCAGTACTGGGCGTGGCACTGAACGAGGTGTTTGTACCCATCCTGCAAAAGCAGTTTCCGGAAATTGTCGATTTTTACCTGCCACCGGAAGGCTGTTCCTACCGGATGGCGGTGGTCACCATCAAAAAGCAGTATCCGGGTCACGCCAAGCGGGTGATGCTGGGGGTCTGGAGTTACCTACGCCAGTTCATGTACACCAAGTTTGTCATTGTCTGTGATGACGACATCAACGCCCGCGACTGGAACGATGTCATCTGGGCCATTACCACACGCATGGATCCGGCCCGTGACACCGTGATGATTGATAACACGCCCATTGATTATCTGGATTTTGCCTCGCCGGTTTCTGGCCTAGGCAGCAAAATGGGTATGGATGCGACAAACAAGTGGCCGGGCGAGACCGACCGCGAGTGGGGCCGAGTAATTGAACAAGACCCTGCGGTGAAGCAGCGGATTGATGAGCTGTGGCAAGCGCTGGATATTGATTAGGGTTTAGACTGCTCTCATCCGTTTTGCAACGATCGCTCACAGCGGCCTGCCGCACGCCCAGATTGTCTGGGCGCTGGCTGCCTAAACCGACAACCTAGAAAGCATCTGCACCCGCCAGCCTTAGCGTGCGGGGTGCCACAGGAAGTAGCCATGAAACAACTTGATTTTGACATTCTGGTAGTGGGCGGCGGCGGAGCCGGTTTGCGCGCTGCCATTGCCGCCGCCGAGCAGGCGCAGCAGGACGACAGTCCACTGCGTATTGGCTTGGTTTCCAAGGTTTACCCGATGCGCTCGCATACGGTAGCCGCCGAGGGCGGCGCTGCCGCCGTGACCCAGGAGCACGACAGCTTCCAGGCCCACTTTGAAGACACCGTCATGGGCAGCGACTGGCTGGCTGAACAGGGTGTGGTCGATTACTTTGTGCGCCATGCTCATCAGGAGCTGGTGCAGATGGAGCACTGGGGTTGCCCTTGGAGTCGTAAGGACGACGGTAGTATTCAGGTACGCCGTTTTGGCGGCATGAAGATCGAGCGCACGTGGTTTGCTGCCGACAAAACCGGCTTTCACATGCTGCACACCCTGTTTCAAACCTCAATCCAGTACAAGGCGATTGAGCGGCTGGACGAGTTTTTTGTGCTGGACTTGCTCACCGAAGGCGAGCGCATTGCCGGCGTGCTGGCGCTGGATGTTGCCAGCGGCGAGCTGCAGTTGCTGCGGGCCAAGGCGGTGATTCTGGCCACCGGCGGTGCCGGTCGCTTGTTCCGTTTCAACACCAATGGCGGCATCGTCACCGGCGATGGCATGGCCATGGCTTACCGTCACGGCGTGGCGCTGCGTGATATGGAGTTTGTCCAGTATCACCCCACCGGCCTGCCCGGCTCCGGCATCCTGATTACCGAAGCGGCGCGTGGCGAAGGTGGCATCCTGACCAACAAGGACGGCTACCGCTACCTGCAGGATTACGGCCTGGGCCCGGAAACCCCGCTGGGTCAGCCGGAAAACAAATACATGGAGCTGGGGCCACGGGATAAGTTATCCCAGGCGTTCTGGCACGAGCAGCAAAAAGGCCGCACCGGCAAGTATGGCGAAAGCGATGTTACCTTCCTTGACCTGCGCCATCTGGGTGAGGCGCACATCAACGAGCGTCTGCCGCTGATTCGTGAGCTGGCCAAGGCCTATGTTAACGTCGATCCGGTCAAGGACCTGATCCCGATTCGCCCGGCGGTGCATTACACCATGGGCGGCATTACCACCGACGCCCGCTGCGAAACGACCATCAAGGGCCTGTATGCCGCCGGCGAATGCGCCTCGGTCGGTCTGCACGGTGCCAACCGCTTGGGTTCCAACTCGCTGACCGAGCTGTTGGTATTTGGCCGTTTGGCCGGTGAACAGGCAGCAGCCCATGCCCGCGCGGTACAGCATGCTGATTTAGCACCGCTCGAAGCCCAAGCGCGTCAGCAAGAGCAAACACTGGCCGCGCTGACCGAAGGCGAGCGCAGCACCGACTGGGTAAGCATCAAGCGCGACATGCTCAAGACCATGGAAGACGGTTGCGGCATCTACCGCGAAGAACAGAGCATGCAGACAACCCTCGATACCATCCGTGAGCTCAAGCAGAGGTACGCCAAGGCCGGCATCAAGGATGCCAGCAAGGCTTACAACACCGAGCTGCTGTACTTTCTGGAGCTGGGTTGTGGGCTGGACATTGCCGAGGCCACCTGCATGGGCGCTTTGCTGCGCCGTGAGTCCCGGGGTGCGCACCAGCGTCTGGACGAAGGCTGTACGACGCGCAACGACGAACAATTCCTCAAGCACAGTCTGGTGTATTACCAAGACGGCGGTGATGCCCGTCTGGAATGGCAGGCCGTGGATGTATCCATGCTGCCGCCGGGTGTGCGCGCCTATGGTGAAGCCGGCAAAGGAGACAAAGCATGAAGACCATGGATGTACGGGTACAGCGTTACCTGCCGGAGCAGCATAGCGAGCCGGTGGTGGAGCGCTACCAAGTGCCCTATGACGACAGCACCTCGGTGCTGGATGCGCTCAACTACATCAAGGAAGAACAGGATTCCAGCCTGAGTTACCGCTGGTCGTGCCGTATGGCGATCTGTGGCTCTTGTGGTTTTATGATCAACGGCGAACCCAAGCTGGGTTGTAAGGTGTTCCTGCGCGACTATGCCGCCGCCGGTACCTTGCTGATCGAGCCGTTGGCGCACTTCCCGGTCGAGCGCGATTTGATTGTTGATCTGGAACAGTTTGTCGAACATCTGGAAGCCATCCAGCCCTACATCATCAAAGATAAGGGCAAGGGTGTAACCGAGATGACGCCGCACAGGCAAACACCGGCGCAAATGGACAAGTACCAGCAGTTTTCCGACTGTATCAACTGCGGCCTGTGCTACGCCGCTTGCCCGCAATTTGGTCTTAACCCCGAGTTTATCGGCCCCGGCGCGCTGGCGCTGGCGCACCGTTACAACCTCGACAGTCGTGACGAGGGTCGTGCCGAGCGCATGCCGCTGATCAGCTCCGAAGAAGGCGCTTGGAGTTGCACCTTTGTCGGTTATTGCTCTGAGGTCTGCCCGCAGTCGGTGGACCCAGCAGCGGCGGTCAACCAAGCCAAGGTGTTGTCGGCGCAAGACATGGTGTTGTCACTTTTCAGGGGGAAAAGGTCATGAGTTACAAAAGCGAACTGGGCCGTACCTGGTGGCTGAAGAACCCAGCCTTCAAAGCCTATATGCTGCGCGAAGCCACAGTACTGCCGCTGGTGTTTTTCATTCTGTGCATGCTTTGTGGCATCGCTGCGCTGGCCCGTGGCGAGGCGGCTTGGCTGAGCTGGGTCGCGGCCATGGGCAACCCCTTGGTGCTGGCTTTAAATGCGTTGGCGCTGGTGGCCAGCCTGTATCATGCGGCGACCTTTTTTGTGCTGTTCCCGCGGGTGATGCCTATTCGCGTGGGTGGCAAGAAGGTGCCTGACAACCTGATCGTTGCCGGTCAGTGGGCGGGCGTGGCCGGTGTGTTTGCGCTGGCGGCATGGATATTCTGGGGGGTGTTATGAGCAAGACAGTCAAACGCAGTGACGAACCCATCTGGTGGGGGCTTTTTAGCGGCGGCGGCGTATGCTTTGCCGTTTTTGTGCCGGCGGCTGTGTTTTTTCTGGCGCTGGCGTTGCCGCTGGGCTGGATTGAGCTGAGCCATGAACAGGCCATGCGCGCCTTTGGCAGCATTTTTGCGGTGGTGTTTGTTGGCGCGGTGATCGCCCTGCCCGCTTTTCATGCCGCGCACCGCATCCGCCACGGTCTGTATGACCTCAAGCTGCAGAGCAAGCATCTGATCAAGTGGTTGGCGTATGGTCTGGCCTTTGTCGCCAGCGCTTATGCAGCAGTGAACTGGCTGATTTTCACTTTTTGTTGAGTCGGTTATGGTAGGCACCCTTGGCCGCAAGGCGAGGGTGCTTTTTTTGTTAATTCAAACCGGCAAGGCGGCCGCCGCAGGGACAGGTCATGCAGTGCCTCTGCATGCAGCATGGAACTGTAGCAGCACACACGCCACGCCGGTCAGGTAGTACACGTGGACAACACCTTTATCACAACACTGGAATGTAGCGTACTGGGCATCAACTGCTTGGGCGCTGATGTACATGAAGTCATTTTGCAACTGCCGCAGGATAGCGCAGTCGCTTATCGCTCGGGGCAGTACTTGTTGCTGGCATCGCTGCAAGGCGAGTTTAGCCCGTTTTCCATTGCCTCGGCACCGGATGAGGGCGGCTGCCTGCGCTTGCAGGTGCTGGCGTTGAATGCCGAGCCGATGAAGCTGCTGGCCGAGCTGCAGCGTGACAAGCGGGCGCGGGTACAGTTGCCGTTCGGCGATGTAACCCCGGATTTAACCGACTCTGCGCCGCTGCTGCTGATAGCCGCTGGGACTGGACTGGCTCAGATGCACAGCATCATCGAGCAGGTGCGTCGGCAGGCTGCGCAGGTGCCGGTGCACCTGTACTGGGGTGTGCGCGAGATGACCGATTTTTACTGGGTGTCGGCCTGGGCCAGCTGGGAAGCCATGGCTAATGTGCAACTGCACAAGGTGGTCAGCCATGAAGAAAGTAGTGAAGAGCGTAACGGCATGCTGTACGAGGCGGTGACCAAGGATATTGCCGACCTGTCAGGCTATCGGGTGATTGTTAGTGGCTCGCCAGCCATGGTGTACGGCACGCTGGATGCGCTGGTGGCTCATGGTATGCAGCCGCAGCAGATGCAGGCGGATGTGTTCAGCTACGCGCCCCGTCCCGCGCAGTAGTGTAATTATTCAGCGTCATGCCGTGGCGCGTAGCTGCCGTTACGGGGCTTTGGCGTAGCGGCTTTCCATGGCCAGCAGCTTGAGTTTGCGCTCGACGCCCCAGCGGTAGCCAGATATTCCGCCATCGCTGCGCAAGACCCGGTGGCAGGCCACGGCCAGCGCCACCGGATTACTGGCGCAGGCCCGTGCTACGGCACGCACCGCTTTGGGTTTGCCCATGGCGCGGGCAATATCGGTGTAGCTAAGGGTGGTGGCCAGCGGGATATGCTGCAGTATGTCCCACACCTGCATCTGAAACGGGGTGCCGGTCAGGTGCAGGTCCAGCTTAAGTTCGTGATCGGGGCAATCAAGAAAAAGGGCCACTTGCGCCAGTGCCGCTTGGGTGGCGGGGTCGTTATCCTCCAACACATTGGCCTTGGGAAAACGCCGGGCCAGATCAGCGCGCAGCGTGTCGGCATCATCCGCCAGCAGTACGGCGCACACGCCCTGTGCGTCCCGCGCCACCAGCAAGGCGGCAAAAGGATGACTTTGCATGGCAAAATGAATAGAGTCGGGCATGACGACTGCCTCCGCAAACAGGGCAAGGCTCTACCTTACTGCGACAGCGCGGGGCGGGCAATCGACTTTCAAACCCCTTAAAAGCGGAGTGCTGCACATGAGCAAGCCACTGGACAAACCCGAACCGCCCGGCGAATACGACTGTTGCGAAAGCGCCTGTGAGCCCTGTGTCTGGGATCTGTATTACGAAGATCTGGCCGAATGGAACCGCCAGCAGCAGGCACTCAGCAGCGCAGCCCAGAACGGGGACAGCACCGACGAGTCGGCCGGGTAGCAAGCAGAGCAGCCGCGCTCTGGGCTACACTGTGTGCTTTTCGTCTGTTCAAGAGGATGACGCCATGCTCGTTTCCAAAGCCCTGCAACGCCGTTACGCCACCAAAAGTTTTGACCCTTCCCGCAGCCTGCCACCGGAGACGGTACAGCAGCTGCTTGACGCCCTGCGCTGGTGTCCGTCTAGCACCAATATCCAGCCGTGGCACTTTGTGGTGGCTGCCACCGCAGACGGTAAGGCGCGTATTGCCAAGGGTGCTGCTGGCCCTTACAGCTATAACGAAGCCAAAATTCTCAATGCTTCTCATGTGGTGCTGATGTGTTCACGGGTTGCGATTGATGATGCCCATCTGCAGCAGGTGTTGGCCGCTGAAGAGCAGGCCGGTCGTTTTACGGACAAGCCGGACGCGGCAGCCATGGCGCACGCCACCCGCGTCAGTTATCACAACGTTCATCGATTTGACAAAAAAGACGTTAGCCACTGGCTGGAAAAACAGATTTACCTGAATCTGGGCAACCTGTTGCTGACTGCCGGCTTACTGGATATTGATGCGGTGCCGCTGGAAGGCATTAACACGCAGGTGCTGGATGCCGAATTTGACCTCAATGCCCGTGGCCTAACCGCCGTGGTTGCGGTGGCGCTGGGCTACCGTGCAGCTGATGACTTTAATGCCGCCCTGCCCAAGGCACGGTTGGCCGCCGATGCTATTTTCACCCTGATCTGATTCGGCGCTGCGCCATGCCCATGCCACCCTCTCCGACCCGTGTCCGCCAGCGACTGGCTCCTTGGCTGCTACTGCTGCTGTTGCCTGCGCTGATGCTGCTGGCGCTGGCCAGCGGCAGTTACTCGGCGAGCCTGTCTGAGCTGTGGGCGGCGCTTGTGCCGCCGGCAGCTGGCGAGGCTCCGGCCATGCTGCATAGCCTGCTGTGGCAGGTGCGCCTGCCACGGGTGCTGGCAGCGCTGCTGCTGGGTGCCAGCCTGGCTTCAGCGGGCGCGCTCTATCAGGGTGTATTGCGCAACCCGCTGGTTTCCCCTGACATTCTTGGCGTCTCGGCGGGCGCTGGGCTGGGTGCCGTGCTGGCCATGCTTTGGGGCTGGCCACTGGCTATGTTGCAGCTGGCCGCCTTTGGCGGTGGCCTGGTGGCAGTTCTGCTGGTGTATCTGGTCAGCCGCCGCGTGGTGCAGCGTGATCCCCTGTTGGCGCTGGTGCTGGCTGGCATTGCCGTGACCACGGTACTGGGTGCTGGGGTGTCGTTGGTCAAGGTGCTGGCTGATCCGTATGACCAGCTGCCGGCCATTACGTGGTGGCTGTTGGGCAGCCTGAACGGGGTGTCGTTGGCCGATGTGGTGTGGGCGACACCGGTGATTGTGCTGGCACTCTTGCCGCTGTGGCTGTTGCGCTGGCGTATCAATCTGCTCAGTTTGCCGGACGAGGAAGCCGCCAGTCTGGGGCTGAATGTACAGCGCCTGCGCTGGGCGCTGATTGCCATGGCCACGCTGCTGACTGCAGCCGTGGTGGCTTTTAGCGGTATGGTGGGCTGGGTCGGACTGGTGATTCCCCATCTGGCACGTTTCTGGGTGGGGCCGGATTTTTCGCGCTTATTACCGGTCAGCCTGCTGATGGGAGCCTGTTTTGTGGTGCTGGTGGATACGCTGGCACGCACGCTGGCTCCCGCCGAGATTCCGTTGGGCGTGCTCACGGCCCTGCTGGGCGGCCCCTTCCTGATTTGGGTGCTGATGCGGAGCGCGCGGCCATGACCAAGGTGCTGGAAACCCGTGCATTGGCCATCGGCTATGCAGGCCGTAGTCTGGGCAGTGGCC
>JAHAYO010000114.1 GCA_018384595.1 Thiopseudomonas sp. | reverse complement strand
AATGAAGCCGCTTACTCCATCTCGGCGACAGCCTGCTCCATGATGTCCATCAGCGCGCGGATTTTGGCATGCTTGGTTTTCATCGCGGCCGGATTGACCACCAGCCTTGAACTGATATGAGCAATCAGCTGTTGCGGCTCCAGCCCGTTGGCACGCAAGGTATTACCGGTATCCACCACGTCGATGATCTTGTCCGCCAGCCCCACCAGCGGGGCCAGCTCCATCGAGCCGTACAGTTTGATGATGTCCACCTGCCGCCCCTGCTCAGCGTAGTAACGCTTAGCCACGTTGACGAACTTGGTCGCCACGCGCAAACGGCCGGCCGGCTCGGGCGCACCCACTGCACCTGCGGTCATCAGCTTGCATTTGGCAATTTTAAGGTCCAGCGGCTCGTACAGGCTCTGGCTGCCATACTCCATCAGCACGTCCTTGCCGGCCACGCCCAGATCGGCAGCCCCCAGCTCGACATAGGTCGGCACATCGGTAGCACGCACAATCAGCAGACGCACGTCGTCACGGGTGGTGGGGATAATCAGCTTGCGGCTTTTACCTGGGTCCTCAGACGGCACAATGCCAGCCTGGGCCAGCAACGGTAGGGTGTCGTCAAGGATACGGCCCTTGGATAACGCAATAGTCAGCATGGTGTTCTAGCCCGGTATACGGCGGATCTTGGCACCCAGAAGCTGCAGCTTCTCCTCGATGCACTCGTAACCGCGGTCAATGTGGTAAATACGGTCGATCAGGGTATCACCCCGCGCCATCAGCGCCGCCAGCACCAGCGATGCCGAAGCCCGCAGGTCGGTAGCCATCACCGGAGCTGCCTTGAGCTCTTCAATGCCGGTGACAATGGCGGTGTTGCCCTCAATCTGGATTTTCGCGCCCATGCGCTGCATTTCTTGCACATGCATAAAGCGGTTTTCAAAGATAGTCTCGACAATGGTGCCCGTGCCTTCGGCCACTGCGTTCATGGCAATAAACTGCGCCTGCATATCGGTAGGGAATGCAGGATAAGGTGCGGTTTTCAGGTTGACCGCCTGCGGACGACGACCGGCCATGTCCAGGCTGATCCAGTCTTTGCCGCACTCCAGCGTAGCGCCGGCTTCTTGCAGTTTGGCCAGCACAGCCTCCAGCACCGACGGATCGGTATCCTTGACCTTGATACGGCCACCGGTCATGGCGGCTGCGACCAGATAGGTGCCCGTCTCAATGCGATCAGGCATTACGCTGTAGCGGGTACCGCTCAAGCGCTCAACACCTTCGATCGTGAGGGTATCAGTACCGGCACCGGTGATTTTAGCGCCCATGGCATTCAGGCAGTGGGCCAGGTCTACCACTTCAGGCTCGCGGGCAGCGTTTTCTAGCACACTGGTGCCTTTGGCCAGCGCGGCGGCCATCATGATGTTTTCTGTACCGGTCACACTCACCACGTCAAAGAAGAAGCGTCCGCCACGCAGGCCACCCTCGGGGGCTTTAGCCTTGATGTAGCCGTCCTCCACCAGAATGTCCGCACCCAGCGCTTCCAAACCGCGAATATGCAAGTCCACCGGACGCGAGCCAATAGCACAGCCGCCAGGTAGCGCCACTTCAGCCTGACCAAAGCGCGCCACCAGCGGGCCCAACACCAGAATCGAGGCACGCATGGTTTTCACCAGCTCGTAGGGAGCCACTTGGCTCTGAATGGTGGTGGGGTCGATTTCTACATTGAGTTTTTCGTCAATGATGGGCTGCACGCCCATGCGGCCAAACAGCTCCAACATGGTGGTGATATCGTGCAGATGCGGCAGGTTGCAGACGGTAACCGGCTCGCTGGCCAGCAGAGTGGCCGCCAAAATCGGCAGGGCCGAGTTCTTAGCGCCGGAAATGCGGATTTCTCCGTCCAGGCGGTTACCGCCGGTAATGATCAGCTTGTCCATCGTAATCCTTTGGCGTTAGCCGCGCGCGGCTTGCCACTGTGCCTGACTAAAAAATTTCATGGTAACCGCGTGAATGCTGCCATCGGCAATCAGCGGGTTGAGCACGGCATAGATAGCCTGCTGGCGCTTAACCGGCCCCAGCGCAGCCAGCTCATCGCTGACCACATTAAGCTGAAAGCTACAGCCTTCACCCTGCGCCTCAATACTGACACCCGGAATAGCCTGTTCGATCAGGGTCTGTACGTCTGTTGCCTGCATAGATGATTTACCTCGTTTAGGGAGCCGGCTGCAGCACGGCAGTCAGCTCGCATACATGGGCCATTTGCTGCATGTCTGCAGGCAAATGCGCTACGGAAAATGTTTTACCGGCTTTGCCAGCATCACGCATGATGGCCAATACCAATGCCAGCCCCGCACTGTTGGCGCGCGTCACACCAGAGCAATCAATCTGCAGGTGCGAACCGGTTACCTGCGCCAGCAAGCGCGCTGCCTGTGCGCGCAGTGCCGGTACGCTGGCATGATCCAGCACGCCGGCCAACAGCAGGCGTTGTTCATGCAGCTCAACACTCACTTGGCCGCCTCGGCCTTGCGGGCGCGGGACACACTATCAATCCAACCGTCGATAACCGCATCCAGATTGTTGCGGTTGCGCTGCATGGCGTCGGCAAACTGATCGCGGAATAACTTGCCCAGATTAACGCCTTCGATAATTACGTTGCGCAGCTTCCACTCATTGCCAATTTTAATCATGGTGTAGGACACCGGATGCACCACGCCATCGGTACCTGCCACCTCCATGCGCACCTCGGCCCGCTCGGCACTTTCTGCAGTAGCCGATGGCAGTATGCGCACGCCACGGTTGTCATATTCCAGCAGGGCGTTGCCATAAAACTGCATCAAGCCGCGCTTAAAGTTTTCTTGAAAACGTTGCATCTGCGCCGGCGTGGCACCCCGCGAATAGCGAACCGTCATCACGCTGCGCGATATACCTTCTACATCCACATAGCTACCGATCAGGCGATCCATGGCGTCATAAAACGCCTGGGGCTGCTGGCGATACAGGTCGCGGTTGGCATTCAAATCGGCAAACAGACTCGCAGTAACCTCTTCCACGGTTTCGTGCGCCGTTTGTGCGTGCAACACGCCAGAAAAAACAGCCAGTAATCCCAACAGCAAAGCACTCCACAGGGTGCTCAATTTTTTTACATCATTCATTGCTATTCACCGAATTCATCAAAAATTTGCCAATCAGTTCTTCCAGTACCAGAGAGGACTGGGTGTCGTAAATTTCATCCTTGTCGCCCAGCACTTCATCGTCCCCGCCCACACTCAGGCTGATGTATTTTTCGCCCAGCAGACCGGCGGTAACGATCGAGGCGGTGCTATCCACCGGCAGATTATTAACCCGACGGTCAATCGACAATTCGACCCGCCCCATGAAGCTGTCATGGTCTAGGCTGATTTTCTGCACCTTACCCACCGTAACGCCCGCCATGGTGACCTTGCCACGGGTGGTCAGTCCGGCCACGTTGTCAAAGTTGGCGTATAGGGTATAGGTATGTTCTTGCCCGCTCAGGCTCAAGCCGCTTACGCGCAGCGCCAATAACAGCAGGGCAGCAATGCCGGCCAGAATAAACAGGCCGACCGACAGTTCTAGGACACGGGGTCGCATCAGAAATCTCCAAACATGAGTGCAGTCAAAATAAAGTCAAGGCCGAGCACGGCCAGCGAGGCATACACCACGGTGCGGGTGGTGGCACGGCTGATACCTTCGGAGCTGGGGATACAGTCATACCCCTGAAACACCGCAATCCAAGTCACCACAAAGGCAAACACCACGCTTTTGATCATGCCGTTGAGGACATCTTTGTGAAAATCCACCGAGGCAATCATGTTGCCCCAGTAAGAGCCTTCATACACACCCAGCCAGTCCACCGCCACCATCGCGCCACCCCAGATACCGACCACGGTAAAGATGGCCGACAACAACGGCATGGAAATAAAACCGGCCCACAGGCGCGGTGCGATGATGTATTTGAGCGGATCAACACCAATCATTTCTAGGCTGGACAGCTGCTCGGTGGACTTCATGTTGCCGATTTCTGCGGTCAACGCCGAGCCAGCACGGCCAGCAAACAAAAGTGCGGTGACCACCGGCCCCAGCTCACGCAACAGCGTCAGCGCCACCATCTGACCCACCGCCTGCTCGGAGCCAAAATCGACCAAAATGGTATAGCCCTGCAGCGCCAGCACCATACCAATAAACAGGCCGGAGACGACAATAATCGCCAGTGACAGCACGCCAACGCTGTACAGCTGGCGCAGCAGCAGATGCCAGCCGGTGCCAGCACCGCGCGGCCCAAACAACACATGCACCAGTGTAATGCCAGAGCGCCCCATAGCGCTGATCACATCGACCCCAGCGCGACCCAGCAATTGCAGGCGCTGCATCAGTGATTGCCTAGCCACGGCCACCTCCCAGCAAATCGTCCGCATAGGCCGGAGCCTTGAAATGAAAGGGCACTGGGCCGTCGGGATTGCCCTGCATAAACTGCAGAATGCGAGGGTCTTGCGAGTTCATCAGCTCCTCGGGTGAGCCCTGCCCCAGCACCTGACGGTCGCCCACCACAAACAGATAGTCGGCGATGCTGGCGGTTTCGGCCAGATCGTGCGACACCACCACACTGGTAATGCCCAGCGCATCATTCAGCAAGCGAATCAGGCGCACCAGCACACCCTTAGCGATTGGGTCCTGCCCGACAAAAGGCTCGTCATACAGCAGAATCTGCGGGTCCAGCGCAATTGCCCGCGCCAGCGCCACCCGGCGCTTCATACCGCCGGACAGCTCATCTGGCATCAGCTCAATCGCACCGCGCAGGCCGCCCGCCTGCAGTTTCATCAATACGATATCGCGAATCAGCTCATCGTCCAGCTCGGTGTGGACGCGCAGCGGAAAGGCCACATTTTCGAACACGTTCATGTCGGTAAACAAAGCACCGCTCTGAAACAGCACGCCAAATTGTTTGCGCGCCTCGAATAACTTGCCACGCGACAACTCAGCCAGATTCTGGCCATTAACCTGAACTTCGCCCGCATGGGGCTTGAGTTGGGCAGCTATCAGGCGCAACAGGGTGGTTTTACCGCAGCCGGAAGGCCCCATGATGCCGATCACCTTGCCACGTGGAATGCACAGATCGACCGCATCAAAAATGGTGCGCTCGCCGCGCATAAATGTCATGCCCTTGAGCACCACTGCGTGCTCGTTTTCAGTGACCATGAACTAATGAATGCTCCAGAAACAGCCGGCAGCCACCGGCGCAGATAAAGTCGCAAATGATACCACCCTACCTGTTACAGCTAAAGTGCGGCGGCAAAATAGCCCGATTGCCGCGCCCCTGCTACAAGCCGATACCAGTTTTAGCATATAATCCCTTTTTTCTGTTACCGGTACCCAGCCAACATGACTGATGCACCCGCCAACCGCCTGACCGAATCAGCCCTACGCACCATACATCTGGAGCAAGCCGCCATTGCCGATCTGGCGGGGCGCATTGATGACAGCTTCGTGCACGCCTGCCGCCTGATTCTTGCCTGTCCTGGCCGTGTTGTGGTGGTTGGCATGGGTAAATCCGGCCACATTGGCCGCAAAATTGCCGCCACTTTGGCCAGCACCGGCACCCCCGCTTTCTTTGTACACCCTGCCGAAGCCAGCCACGGCGATATGGGCATGATCACCGCCAGCGATGTGGTACTGGCGCTGTCTAATTCCGGCACCACCAGCGAAATCGTCACCCTGCTGCCACTGATCAAGCGGCTGGACATCCCCCTGATCAGTATGACCGGCAACCCGCAATCCGTGCTAGCACAAAGCGCCACGGTCAGTCTGGACGCCGGCGTGGAAAAAGAAGCCTGCCCACTTAATCTTGCGCCAACCTCATCCACCACCGTTAGCTTGGTTCTCGGTGACGCACTGGCATTGGCCCTGCTGGAAGCGCGCGGTTTTACCCCAGAAGACTTTGCTTTTTCGCACCCAGGCGGTGCATTGGGTCGCCGTCTGCTGCTCAAAGTCGAGCATGTGATGCACAGCGATAACGAACTGCCCGCCGTCAGCCGTGGCGTGCCGCTACGCGAGGCGTTGTTAGAAATGACCCGCAAGAGCCTAGGCATGACTCTGATTTTGGACGCCGACGGCACCTTGGCCGGTATCTTTACCGACGGCGACCTACGCCGCGCGCTGGACCGTGGCCTCGACACCCGCAGCGCCACCATTGACGAGGTAATGACCGTCGGCGGCAAAACCGCCCGCCCCGACATGCTGGCCGCCGAAGCGCTAAAAATTATGCAGGACCACAAGATCAACTCGCTGCCGGTGGTGGGTGCCGACAATCAGGCCATCGGTGCCCTCAACATGCACGACCTGCTGCGTGCCGGAGTAATGTAATGCTGGATATCAATAACATCGAACTAATTGAGCGCGCGCGCACAGTGCGCCTTGCTGTGTTTGACGTGGACGGTGTACTCACCGACGGCGGCCTAAACTTCCTGCCCGACGGCAGCGAATTTAAGCGCTTCAACACGCTGGACGGCCAAGGCATCAAGATGTTGCAAAACACCGGTATACAGGTCGCCATCATCACCGGCCGCACCTCACAGGTGGTTATTAACCGCGCCACTAACCTAGGCATTCAACACCTGATTCAAGGCCGCGAAGACAAACGTATTGCACTGGAAGAAATCCTGACACAACTGGGCCTTGAGCTGGACGCCGTTGCTTATCTGGGTGATGACCTGCCCGATCTGCCAGCAATCCGCAGCGTCAGTCTGGGCGTGGCGGTAGCCAATGCCAACAGTTTTGTACGTCAGCATGCCGATGCCGTCACCAGCCTGCGCGGCGGCGAAGGCGCTGCTCGCGAGTTTTGTGAGTTTATCCTGCACGCTCAGGGCACGCTGGACGCAGCTCGCCAGGCCTATCTGTAAGGACGCATACCATGGCCCGCTCATCGCGTGACCGCAAAAAAACTGCTCGCAGCTGGCTCATCCTGCTGCCGGCCGCCGCACTCGTTGCGGCCTTGGGCTATTGGAACCTAGGCAGCGATGCGCCCGACAAATCGCTGGCTAACAACCACAGCGGTCATACCATCGACTTTTACATGACCCACAGCCACACCACTCAATTCAATGAAGAAGGCCAGCTACACTACGAATTTACCGCTGCTCGGGTTGACCACATCCAGCAAACCGACACCAGCCTAATGACCCTGCCTGACCTGCTACTACACCGTGGCAGCGAACAGCCTTGGCATATCACCAGCCAACGCGGTGAGGCTGGCCCCGATGGCAAGGTCATTGAGTTATTTGATCAGGTTAACGTGCAGCGCACCGACGCCCACGGCCGACCATTTCTGCTGGCTACCGAACACCTGATCTACCTGCCCGATACCGACCACGCCCATACCGACCTGCCCGTGCAAATCGACAGCGCCCAGGGCGTCACCACCGCACGCGGCATGGACGCCTATCTGAAAAAAGGCACCGTCAGCCTGCTTTCCACCGTCAGAGGACGCTATGAAAACAACTAACCTTTCTGCTCTGCTGTTTGCCGGCTGCTGCAGCCTACTGCCCGCCCCAGCCCTCGCCCTGCCCTCCGACAGCGACCAGCCGATCCATATCCAGGCTGACACCGCCGATCTGGACGACAAAAAGGGCACCGCCATCTATCGCGGCAATGTCATCATTACCCAGGGCACACTGAAAATAACCGGCCACACCGTCACCCTAGTGCAGGGCAAAAGCGGCGATGTCGAGTACTTCAAATCGGTCGGCAACCAGGCCTACTACGAACAAATCCCCAACGAGGGCGACGACCTGCTCAAGGCATGGGGCAACACCATTGAATACTTCATGCCTCGGGATACCATCGTTATCACCGACCAAGCCAAAGTGAGCCAAGACGGCAACACCACCCGTGGTGAAAAAATCACGTACAACATCAAGCAGGAACAGGTCAACGTCGGCCGCGCCCAAGCCGGCAGCGTTAGCCAGCCCGAGCCTCGGGTACACATGGTTATCCAACCCAAGAAAAAGAGCGGAAACAGCGAACAATGAGCACCCTCTGCGCGGAAAATCTGGCCAAGTCCTATAAAGGCCGTCAGGTGGTCAAGGACGTAAGCCTTAGCATCGACAGCGGCCAGGTGGTTGGCCTGCTCGGCCCTAACGGTGCCGGCAAGACCACCTGTTTTTATATGATTGTTGGCTTGGTGCGTGCCGATCAGGGACGCATTCGCATTGACGATCAGGACATTAGCCATGTCGCCATGCATGGCCGCGCCGTCGCTGGTCTTGGTTATTTGCCGCAAGAAGCCTCTATCTTTCGCAAACTCAGCGTGCGCGACAACATCATGGCCATCCTCGAATTGCGCAAAGACCTGAACAAAGCCCAGCGCGCGGAACAGCTGGACAACCTGCTGCAGGAATTTCACATCACCCACATTCGTGACAGCTTGGGCATGAGCCTGTCCGGCGGCGAGCGCCGTCGCGTTGAAATCGCCCGCGCATTGGCCACCAACCCCAAGTTCATCCTGCTGGACGAGCCCTTTGCCGGGGTTGACCCCATCTCGGTCGGCGATATCAAACAGATCATCGAGCACCTGCGCGACAAGGGTATTGGTGTCTTGATTACCGACCACAATGTGCGCGAAACCCTCGACATCTGCGAAACCGCCTACATCGTCAACGCAGGCACCATCATCGCCGCCGGTACCCCGCAAGAAGTGATGGACAACCGCACCGTGCGCAAAGTCTATCTGGGGCAGGATTTTCGCCTGTAACACCCGCCTGCGTTGCAGGCGGCGCTGCTCAGCCGCACGCCGGCTTGCATCCGTGCCCACCGCGCAGTCCCGCAGGTTACAACTTGTCAAGACTGTTCAAACCGGCTAATTTCAGGCATATATTTTGCTTAAGCAACGCTACACCTGTGGCGCTCATTCATTACTGGAACCTGCCTGTACGCCATGAAAGCCTCTCTTGTCCTCAAAATGGGCCAGCAGCTGACAATGACCCCTCAGCTGCAACAAGCCATTCGCCTGCTCCAGATGTCCACCCTCGATTTGCAGGACGAAATTCGCGAAGCGCTTGAAGCCAACCCCATGTTGGAACGCCAGGACGATGCGGATGCTGACGGCCATGCCAGCGAGGCCGACCCACTGGCCGAAGCCAGTGAGCAGTCCACGTCCCCAGATGCACAACCAGAGGCTTACGAACCACCGCCCCGCGAGCACAATGAAAGCAGCGCAAACACCAGCGAACTCGAACACATTCCCGACGAGCTGGCCGTCGATACCTCCTGGGAAGACATTTATCAGACCAGCGCCAGCAACCTGCCGGTAGCCGATGACGACGACTGGGACTTCACCGCCACCACCGCCAGCGGCATAAGCCTGCAAGATCACCTGTTGTGGCAACTGAACCTATCCAGTCTGGATGCCCGCGAAGAATATCTGGCCACTACGCTGATCGACAGCATCAACAGTGATGGCTATCTGGAAGAAAGCCTGCAAGACATGCTGGGCGGTTTCGACCCGCAACTCAAGGTGCGCCTGGCCGAACTGGAGGCACTCCTCGCCCACATCCAGCAATTTGAACCCACCGGTATCGGCGCTCGCGACCTGCGCGAATGCCTGATGCTGCAACTGGAACACCTAGAACCGTGCACGCCGCACCTGACTGAAGCGCGCCTTTTGTGCGACAAGCACCTCGCATTACTCGGCGCGAAAGAATACAACCGCCTGATGCGCCTCATGCGCTTGGACGAAGACGCGCTGCGCGACGTGGTGCAACTGATCCAGAGCCTAGACCCACGCCCCGGCTCACATATCGGCAGCAGCGAACCCGAATACATCACGCCCGACGTTATCGTGCGCAAAGACAAAAACCGCTGGGTGGTGGAACTCAACCCCGAAATCGCACCGCGCCTGCGCATTAATTCGCTCTATGCCAGCTATGTGCGCCGTGCCGACACCAGCGATGACAACACCTTTATGCGCAACCAGTTACAGGAAGCCCGCTGGTTCATCCGCAGCCTGCACAGCCGCAACGACACCCTGCTCAAGGTGTCCACAGAAATCCTCAAGCGCCAGCAAGATTTTTTCGAACACGGTCCAGTAGCCATGAAACCCATGGTGCTGGCCGATATTGCGGCGGCGATTGAAATGCACGAATCCACCATTTCACGCGCCACCACACAAAAATACATGCACACCCCCCGCGGCGTTTTCGAGCTGAAGTATTTTTTCTCCAGCCACGTCAACACCGAACAGGGCGGCGAATGCTCATCCACCGCCATTCGCGCCATGATTGAACAGCTGGTGGCGGCAGAAAATCCGAAAAAACCACTCAGCGATAGCAAGATTACCGACCTGTTGGCAGAGCAAGGCATCCAAGTGGCGCGCCGCACTATTGCCAAATACCGAGAGGCGCTGGGCATCCCTTCTTCATCCGAACGCAAGCAGCTGTTTTAGCCCCAGCCGGCGCTCGGCCTTTGATATGAATCAGCAACAAACACTCACAAACTCAAAAGCATTTGAAGTACACTAATCGCATACATACCATCCACCAAGGAGAACACCATGCAAATCACCATTACCGGCCATCAGCTGGAAGTCACCGATGCCCTGCGCGAATACATCAACACCAAATTTGACCGTCTGGCGCGTCACTCTGACAAAATCACCAGCATCCGCGTAACCTTGAGTGTAGAAAAAATCAACCAGACCGTGGACGCCTCCATCCTGATCGCCGGCGGCGAAGTCAACGCCCAAGCCGAACACGAAGACATGTATGCAGCCATTGATCTGCTGATCGACAAACTGGACCGCCAGCTGCTCAAGCACAAAGAGAAGCAACTGGATCGTCAAAAAGGTGTGACCGAGCGTTAATTAATGATTCATCTCGCTGACATACTGTCCCCTGCACGTTCCCGCGTGAACGTGCAGGGCGGCAGCAAAAAAAGGGTGCTAGAACTGATCGCGCAACTGTTTGCCGAAGACCAGCCCAGTCTTGATTCAAACCAATTATTCAACAGCCTTATTGCCCGCGAAAAGCTCGGCTCTACCGGCTTTGGCAACGGCATCGCCATTCCCCATTGTCGCCTGTCCGGCTGCGACCAGCCACTGGGAGCCATCCTGCACCTAGAAAGCCCAGTCGACTTTGACGCTATTGATGGTGCCCCTGTTGATCTGCTGTTTGTGCTGTTAGTCCCTGATGCCGCAACCGATGAGCACCTGGTTTTACTGCGCCAGATCGCCAGCCTGTTTGACAACGAACCACTGCGTGAGCGTCTGCGTCAAGCGAGCGATAATCAGGCTCTGTATGAAGCCGTCATCGCAGGAAACGCCTAAGCCATGCGCTTGGTCATTGTCAGCGGCCGCTCCGGCTCCGGCAAAAGCACTGCCTTGGCCGTCCTTGAAGATAACGACTTCTATTGCATCGACAACCTACCTGCATCGCTACTACCCGAGCTGATTGAGCGCACACTGCTGTCGGGCGAGTCCGCCCCAGCACGGCTGGCCGTTTCCATTGACGGGCGCAACCAGCCCCAGCAACTGGAGCAAATTCCGCAACTGCTGGACTATCTACGCGATAAACACATCAGCTTTGACGTGGTGTTTCTGGACGCTGACGACGCCACCCTGCTCAAGCGCTTTTCCGAAACACGCCGCCGCCACCCGCTCACCCGCAACGAGCGCTCGCTGTCGGAGGCCTTGGCCTACGAGCGCGACCTGCTGCACCACTTGATCAACGCCGCCGACCTGCACATCGACACCAGCCAGCTCAACCTCTACCAGCTGAGCGACCTGATCAAGCAACGCCTGCTCGACAAACCGGCCAGCGGCACCGCCTTTTTGTTCAAGTCATTTGGCTTTAAGCGCGGCCTGCCGGTTGAAGCCGACTTTGTGCTTGATGTACGCAACCTGCCTAATCCTTACTGGCAACCGGAGCTGCGTGCTTACAGCGGGCTGCAACAACCGGTCATCGACTTTCTGAACCAACAGGCCGAAGTGCAGGAACTGTTTGATGACCTCTTTCACTACCTGCAAAAGTGGCTGCCTCGCGTTGGTGCCAATCATCGCGCCTATGTCACCATCGCCATCGGCTGCACCGGTGGACAACACCGCTCAGTCTATCTGGTCGAGCGTCTGGCAGCTGCCCTGCAGCCCAGCCTGGGCAACATCCAGATTCGCCACCGCGACGCCCGCTCAACGGATACACCATGAGCCGTCATAGCTGCACCCTTCTCATCAGCAACACACGCGGTCTGCATGCCCGCGCTTCCGCCAGTTTTGCCAGCTTGGCCGCCCGTTTTCCGTGCGAGATCCGGCTGGGCCATACCGCAGACCAGCTGTGTAACGGCAAAAACATTCTAGAAGTGATGATGCTGGCAGCCAGCCCTGGGTGCGAGCTGCACCTGTGTACCGAAGGCGAACAAGCCGCCGAGGCACTCAGCGCCCTACAACAACTGGTCGCAGATCGCTTTCACGAAGACGGCTAACCAGAGGCAGCTCGCCCAGCCCCACACCGGTTGACTAAATCGGCCGAATGCACTCAGACCCATCCTGTTGCGGGTCATTGACTAAGGTAGAAACCTTGCGTTCCTGCAGCGCCAACCCGCCCCCATTCAACAACGCCTGAATCCGCTCCATCGGCGTAGCTGGGTCCATCCACTCGGCCAGTTCTGTTTCTGCCAGCAACAAGGGGCGGCGCAAATAGGCCGCCTGCACCGTCAACAGCGCAGCACTCAGGTACTCCTGCCCAACCACCGCATAGGGCTCCCAGAGCGCAGCCATATACAGAAGCTCACCTTTACGACTGAGCCAGTACGGCTGTTTACGGGTTTGCGCCTGCCCACGCCATTCATAAAACCCCGTAGCCGGCAGCACGCCACGCTGCCTAGCCAGCGCGTCGGCAAAAAAGCGCTGCTCGGCCAGCGTTTCCGTGCGGGCATGGGTGATCACGCGGCTAAAGTCCTTCGACCAGGCTGGCGTAAAGCCCCATAAAGCCGGCAATAACTGTACGGCACACCCGTGCTGGCGCAGCAGTAACACCTGCTGGTTCGGTGCGATATTCCAACGCGGCAAAAAGGCTGGGCAACTGTCAGCGGCACAATCCTGCCAGTGCTGCGGAAGGTGATGAAGGCTGTAACGTCCACTCATAGATAAGCATGTCCAGACGGCGATCCCTGCGCAAAGAAACCTGCAACCGTCACGCACAGCAGCAGGGTGCTGCACCAAAGCAGACAGTTCGGCGTATAATACCGTATTTAGCCAGCCGGCCGCCTACGCGGCCCCCTACCCGAGAGACTCATGGGCTCATTTGACCACATCCGCCCCTATAACGACCAAGAGGTTGCCCCCGTATTACAGCGCCTGTGCGCTGATCCGGATTTCCTCAACATCATCTTGCGCTACCGCTTTCCGGCGCTCGCCGACCGTCTCGGCTGGCTACTGCGCCCGCTGATTGCCTGGCGTCTGCGCCGCGAAGTCGCCGGTATCCAAGATGTCGCCACCTTGCAAACCCGGGTCGCACCCTATGTTGAGCACTCGGTCAAAAAAGCCACCGACGGCATCAGCTTTTCCGGCATCGACAATATCCGCGCTGGCCAGCCGCACCTGTATCTGGCCAACCATCGCGATATCGTCATGGACCCAGCCTATGTCAACTACGCCCTCTACCAAGCCGGCATTGATACGCCTCGGTTGGCGATTGGCGATAACCTGCTGCAAAAGCCCTTTGTTGCCGACCTGATGCGGCTCAACAAAAGCTTTATCGTGCCACGCTCGGTCACTGGTCGCCGCGAAAAACTGGAAGCCTTCCTGCAGCTGTCCAGCTATATCAATCACTCGCTCCTGCATGACGCCTGCTCCATCTGGATTGCGCAGGCCGAAGGGCGTGCCAAAGACGGTAACGACCACACCGACAGCGCCATTCTCAAGATGTTTCACATGTCGCAGCGCGAGCTGGAGTTTGGCCCTGCGGTGGCTCGACTCAATCTGACGCCGGTGGCTATCAGCTACGAATACGACCCCTGTGATCTGGACAAAGCCCGCGAACTGTATACCCGCGCCACCACCGGCAGCTACCAGAAACAGCCAGGTGAGGACGACGCCAGCATTGCCAAGGGCATCACAGGCTACAAAGGCCGTGTGCATGTGCACTTTGCCAGCCCTATCACTCACGGCTTTGAAGATGCCAAAACGCTCGCCAGTCAGATTGACCAAATCATCTGGCAGGATTACCGCCTGTTCCCTGTGCATTACCTCGCCTGGCAGCAGTGGCAAGAGCGCGACATCAGTCTTGCAGTGCCCGCCATAGAAACGGTTTACAGCGCCGCTGAAATCGCCCGTGCCAAAGGCATCTGGGAGCAACGCCTGCAGCAATGTCCTGCCGAACACCTGCCATGGCTGATCATGCAATACGCCAATCCGCTACAAAACCATTACCGCCGCCAGCCGGCAGCTTAATCTTTTTCCTTTCAGGTTGCTCCATGTCTTGGTTACAGATCCGTCTTGCCGTTACCCCCGAAAACGCCATCGCCCATGAAGACCGCCTGCTGGGCATGGGCGCAGTGTCCGTCACCTTTATGGACGCCGAAGATCAGCCCATTTACGAGCCGGACTTGGGCACCACTCCGCTGTGGAGCAACACCCATCTGCTGGGCCTGTTTGACGACAGCCTGAGTCTGCAGGCGCTGGAGCAGCAACTGCTGGACAGCTTTGGCGAACGGCTACCGGCATACAGCGTGGAAGCGTTGCCCGAACAAGACTGGGAGCGCAGCTGGATGGATGACTTCAAGCCCATGCGCTTTGGCCAACGTCTCTGGGTGGTCCCCAGCTGGCACAGCGCGCCGGAGCCGGATGCAGTCAACATGCTATTGGACCCAGGCTTGGCCTTTGGCACCGGCACGCACCCCACCACCGCGCTATGCCTTGAATGGCTGGACGGTCAGCCGCTGGACGGCTGCGAGGTGGTGGATTTTGGCTGCGGCTCCGGCATTCTGGCCATTGCCGCCCTGCTGCTGGGTGCCCGTCACGCTACGTGCACCGATATCGACCCGCAGGCGCTAGAAGCCACCGCCGACAACGCGGGCCGCAACCAGATCGACCCTGCCCGTTACAGCCTGCACCTGCCTGCCGACATGCCACAGCAACAGTTTGACGCTGTGCTGGCCAATATTTTGGCCGGCCCGCTGGTACAACTAGCCCCACAACTGACTGCTTTATGCCGCCCCGGCGGGCGACTGGTGCTGTCTGGCATTCTGGCCGAACAGGCCGAAGCAGTACGCCAAGCCTATACCGGTGCTTTTGCCCTTGAACCCACCCGCGAGCTGGATGGCTGGGTGCGTATCAGCGGCGTGCGGCAATAAGCCTGCCCCTGCGCCATGAGTAAGACCTTCCTCACCCAGTGCCCGCATTGCGCCACCCGCTTTCGCGTCAACAGTCAGCAGCTGTTTGCCGCCCAGGGCGCGGTGCGCTGCGGGTCCTGCATGCAGGTGTTCAATGCCCGCCTGTCGCTGGAACAGGACTTGGAAGAGCCGCCGCTACTGCCGGTTGAGCCGTTTGACAAACAAGAAAACAGCGACCAGCTGGACGCATTGAAAATCCATGACGACATGGATATTGATCTGGATAGTCCAGATTTCGAACAGGAACTGGCACGACTGGCACGCTTAGAAGCCGAGCAGGACGCACCCAAAGCCAAAGCCCCGCTACCCGCGCCCGTCTTCACCCCCCCAGACATCGGCCACACCGACGGCTGGCCACAACCAGCCATCACGCTGGTGCCAGACGACCAGCCGCTGCCGGAAAACGATCCACCGCTGTTTGCCGACGACAGCCTCACGGCCGACGAACCCTCTCAGTACAACCACGAGACTGACCGGCCACTGAGCGCTCGGCACGAACCGTCACTGGCCAGCGACGAGCTAGACGCCATTGCCAACGAAACCCTGTACCTAGAATGGCAACCCGGGCAACGCAGCCGTCATGGCCTGCTCTGGACCCTGCTCAGCCTGCTAGCCGCGCTGGGTTTGCTCACCCAATACAGTTTTTATAATTTCGACTCGCTGGCCCGCCAGCCACACAGCCGCCCTTGGCTAGAGCATGCTTGCAGCCTGTTGAACTGCCGTCTGCCTGAACAGGTGGATGTCAGCCTCATTGCCAGCAGCAACCTCATCGTGCGTCCGCACGCCAGCTTTGCCAACGCACTCAGCGTGGACGCTATCATTTATAACCGCGCCAGCTTCTCTCAGCCCTTTCCGCTGCTGCAACTCAACTTTACCGACAGCGCGCAGCAACTAGTTGCCAGCCGTACCTTCAGCCCCACCGAATACCTGGGTGGCGAATTGGCCGGCCGTAACAGCATGCCGGCGCAGGTACCCATTCGCATAGCGCTGGACGTACTGATACCGGATGCCCGCGCCAGCGGTTACAACCTGCAGTTCCGCTCGCCCGAATAAGGGTGATGCCACCTAAGCCTGCACACCGCTCTCGCACAGCTGCACCAGCGCCTGCGCCCACTCTGGGCTTGCGTTCAGGCAAGGAATCAGCTGCAAGTCTTCGCCGCCGGCGGCAATGAACTGCTCACGCCCGCGCAGACCCAACTCCTCCAATGTTTCAATGCAATCGGCGACAAAGGCCGGCGACATCACCAGCAGCTTTTTCACCCCCTGCTGGGCCAGCTCATCCAGCCGCTCCTCGGTGTAGGGCTCAATCCATTTGGCGCGCCCCAGCCGCGACTGAAATGACACCGACCATTGCTCCGGTTTAAGTCCGGCCAGCGCAGCAAAGCCCTCTGCCGTGCGCATACACTGGGCACGGTAGCAGGTGTTCAGCACCTCGCTGGGCGGCGCTTGGCAACAGTCCTCTGAGGTGAGGCAGTGATTATGACTGTCCAGCTTATGCAGATGCCGCTCGGGCAACCCATGAAAACTGAGCAACACATGGTCAAAGCCCGCCGCCATAGCAGGAGCGGCACTGGCTGCCAATACCTGCAGGTAACGGCTGTCAGCATAAAAGGCGGGCAACACATCCAGCTCCAGCGCCAACCGGTGACGCTGAATGACCCGACGCGCTTCCTCAATGGCGGTCGTGGTGGTGCTGTCGGCAAACTGCGGATACAGCGGCGCAAAGCGCACGCGCTTAACCCCTTGCTTAGCCATGTCCAGCAAAGCCCGCTCAATGGAGGGTTCGCCATAGCGCATACCCAGCGCAACGGGGCCGTGATGCCAGTACTTGCGTACTTCGTCACACAAGCGCTGGCTGATGACCACCAAGGGCGAGCCGTCCTCCCACCAGATTTGCCGATAAGCGGCCGCCGATTCGGCAGGGCGGCGCACAAGGATCAGCCCCACCAGCAAACGACGCAGTGGCCAAGGCAAATCCACCACATTGGGATCCATCAAGAACTGGTTCAGATACCGGCGTACATCGGTCACCGAGGTGGAGCGCGGTGACCCCAAATTAACCAGCAATAAACCCTGTTCCTGCATAGCTGACCCTTTTTTAATTAAAAAACCGGCGACCATTGTAAGCGCCCCTTTCGGCAAGTGCGAGCGTCGACCACGCCGCAGTTCAGCCGGCCTTGCGCATTTCTTTTTGCAAAAACAACTCAACCGGAATAAAGGCAAACGGCACAATAGCCGCCAGCAAAACCAGCAGCCAGCGCCACACCGGCCAGCCGCGCTGATGCGACACCACCAGCGACAACACGAAGTACAGCATAAACAGCCCGCCATGAATCATACCCAAGGTAAACACATGGTCACGCGGGATCAGTTGTACCGTTACGCCCAATATCACCAAGTAAGACAACCCTTCCAGCAGGCTGGATATACGAAACAGTTTTAGCACACGCAAACTCCTATCAACGGGCCGACAGGCTATACAACGGGCAACCTACCCGATACGCCCCGGCGCCTAAAAGGTCGGCAGATTAGCACGCCATCCATGCAGATTCACCTAGCGGACACGCAATGACTGGCAGCCGCGCAACCGGCAGGCAGCCCGCACAAACCGAACCCGATAGCACAGGGCACACGCCTACATTTACAGGTATAATCAACCTCTTTCCGGCCTTGACCGTGCAAGGCCGTTTCGCCCTAAGCCGAGGAGCATTTCATGGCCGTAATCAAGCAAGACGATGTCATTCAAAGCGTTGCTGACGCCCTGCAATATATTTCCTATTACCACCCGCTGGATTTCATCCAGGCCATGCACAAGGCCTACGAAAACGAAGAATCCCCTGCCGCCAAGGATGCCATGGCGCAA
Organism: Thiopseudomonas sp.; assembly: GCA_018384595.1. Classification (GTDB taxonomy): domain Bacteria; phylum Pseudomonadota; class Gammaproteobacteria; order Pseudomonadales; family Pseudomonadaceae; genus Thiopseudomonas. The sequence goes on along the minus strand of JAHAYO010000114.1, from coordinate 31,662 downwards.
ATCCTGATCAACTCGCGCATGAGCGCCACCGGCCACCGCCCGCTGTGTCAGGACACCGGTATTGTCACCGTGTTTGCCCGCGTCGGCATGAACGTGCAATGGGACGGCGATATGAGCCTGGACGACATGATCAACGAAGGCGTGCGCCGCGCCTATTTGCACCCGGACAACAAGCTGCGTGCCTCCGTGCTGGCTGATCCGGCCGGTGCGCGTAAAAACACCAAGGACAATACCCCAGCGGTGATCCACTACAGCGTTGTGCCCGGTGACAAGCTAGAAATCGAAGTGGCGGCCAAGGGCGGCGGCTCGGAAAACAAAACCATGATGGCGATGCTCAACCCGTCCGACTCCATCGTTGACTGGGTACTGAGCGTGGTGCCACAGATGGGCGCTGGCTGGTGTCCGCCAGGCATGCTCGGCATCGGTATCGGCGGTACCGCCGAAAAGGCTGCGGTACTGGCCAAAGAGTCCCTGATGGATCCAATCGACATCCACGAGCTGCGTGAGCGCGGCGCACAAAACCGTGTCGAAGAGCTGCGTCTGGAAATCTTCGACAAGGTGAACCAACTGGGTATCGGTGCCCAGGGTCTGGGTGGCCTGACCACGGTGCTGGACATCAAGATTAAAGATTACCCAACCCACGCGGCTTCGCTGCCGGTGTGCATCATTCCCAACTGCGCCGCCACCCGTCACGCTCATTTTGTGCTGGACGGCTCCGGCCCCGCGGTATTGGATCAACCCAATCTGGATGCCTACCCGGATATCGTCTGGGAGGCAGGCCCGTCCGCCCGCCGCGTCGATCTGGATACCATTACTCCAGAAGACGTACAGGACTGGAAGCCCGGCGAAACCCTGCTGCTCAGCGGCAAGATGCTGACCGGTCGTGATGCCGCGCACAAGCGCATCACCGACATGCTGAACAACGGCGAAGAGCTGCCATTTGACCTCAAAGGCCGCTTTATCTACTACGTTGGCCCAGTCGATCCGGTCGGTGACGAAGTGGTTGGCCCAGCCGGCCCAACCACCGCCACCCGTATGGACAAGTTCACCCGTCAGGTGCTGGAGCAAACCGGTCTGCTGGGCATGATCGGTAAGTCCGAGCGCGGCCCGATTGCCATCGAAGCAATCAAGGACAACAAGGCGGTGTACCTGATGGCCGTGGGTGGTGCTGCCTATCTGGTGGCTCAGGCGATCAAGAAATCCCGTACCGTGGCCTTTGCCGATCTGGGTATGGAAGCCATCTATGAGTTTGATGTCAAAGACATGCCCGTCACCGTTGCCGTTGACACCAAGGGCGAGTCGGTGCACATCACCGGTCCGCAGGTGTGGAAGGCAAAAATTGCCGACATGATTGCCAGCGACAAGTAAACACGCAAGCGCCGGTTGAGCCGGCGCTTTTTTACTGCAGCACACTCAATTTTCGCCGCCGACTGTCTGCCGCATACTCGGCACTCAACATCCAGACCTCGCACCGGACCCGGCAACATGACCAAACTTGACCGCTTTGACATCCGAATCTTGGATGCCCTGCAAAAAAATGCGCGGCTTGCCAACCAAGACTTGGCCGAACACATCGGCCTGTCGCCCTCGCCCTGCTCTAGGCGCGTGCGCCAGCTTGAAGACAACGGCTACATCCAGCGCCATGTCGCCCTGCTCGACCCCAAAAAACTGGGGCTAACACTGACCGCCTACGTACTGATCGGTATGGATCGCCACACACCCGAGCGCTTCGCCAATTTCCAAAAGCATGTCTGCCAATGGCCTGAAGTGTTGGAGTGCAGCCTGATTACCGGTATGGATGCCGACTACCAGCTCAAGGTGGTGGTGCCCGACATGGACAACTATCAAAAATTTTTGCTCGAAAAATTGACCCGCATCGAAGGCGTCACCAGCGTCCGTTCCAGCTTTGTACTCAATCAGGTACAGCTGTCCACGGTGCTACCACTCGACCACCTGCAACACGACACCCCATAAACACATACAGCTGCATCATTTCGCCAGCCCTTTGACACCAAACTAATGTATAATAGCGCGCTAATTTGTATGTGCGCTTTAGCATAACGCAAGTGCAGCCACGCCACGGAGCGGGCAGGCTGATGAATTTCGCCCATTTCCCGGATATCACCATGGAAACCGAAGTTTTTGAAGAACTGATGACCACCGTGCTGGTAGCGGGCTTGATCCTATTTATGGCGTTTATCGTTTGGGATCTGGCCAAAAAATCCAAAGCGGGCCGTTACGGCACCGCCGTGCTGTTTTTTGCCCTAGGCCTCGGCGTGTTCGGATTCATTGCCAAAACCATCATCATCGCCGTAAAAGGATTGTAAGGAAACGGACCACTGACAGACTTCAGCACTGGAAGCCGCCTTTATATTGCCCCACTAATCTGCATTGATGCAGACTGCCAATCTCTATAGTACACACCATGAAACCCGCTGATCTCGTAATGCAAAGCTATGGCCGCTGCTGCCATGCTGAAGATTTTTTCGATACTTTTTACCGCTTTTTCTTGGCCAGCTCGCCCGATGTGCGTGCCAAGTTTGCCAACACCAATATGCAGGCACAGCAACTGCTGCTACGCCAAGGCATCATGAACATTGTGTTATATGCACGCGGCATGCCCGATACCAAACTTAAAGCACTGGGTTGCTCCCACTCGCGCAAAGCGATGAATATCCGCCCCGAGCTTTACGCGCTCTGGACCGACGCCCTGTTGAAGAGCATTCGCGAGCACGATGCCGAAGCCGACAGCGCCACCCTCAACGCCTGGACTGAAATCATCAATCAAGGCATTGCTGTCATCCTCAAAGAATACTGATCACGCCGTCCCGGGCACTGGCACCTCACGCCACTGCCCGGGCTGCAAGTCACCCAGCACCCAGTCACCAATTTGTACCCGCACCAGCCGCAAGGTGGGCAAGCCCACGGCTGCCGTCATGCGGCGTACCTGACGATTTTTGCCCTCACAAATTCGGATTTGCAGCCAGCTGGTAGGGATACTCTTGCGAAAACGTACCGGCGGCGTACGCTCCCACAATGCCGGTTCGGCAATGGTCTGCACCTGCGCTGGCTGAGTCATACCGTCTTTAAGCTGCACGCCACGCTCCAGTTGCTGTATTTGCTCCGCCAGCGCCTCACCTTCCACCTGTACCCAGTAGGTTTTCCACAACCGATAGCGTGGCTCGCAAATACGTGCCTGCAAGCGCCCGTCATTGGTCAGCAGCAGTAAGCCTTCGCTGTCGCGATCCAACCGGCCCGCTGGATACACACCTGCCACTTCGACAAAATCCTTTAACGTCCTCCGTCCTGACTCATCGGTAAATTGCGGCAACACATCATAAGGCTTGTTCAGGGCAATCAGCCGTGCCGCTACCGGCGGCCGCGCATTACGCTGAGGCTCGCGGGGTTTGCGCGGGCGGCCCGTACGCTTTAGCTCAGGCATGCCATGCCTGCAACAAGGCCGTAAATTCGTTAATCCATGGCACGGCATCTTCCACATGAGTCACGGTTTCGCTGGCGTCCAGACGCAAACTGTCCTGCAACATCACCAGCCCCAGCAGCTCATACAGTGCTTCCAGCTCATCAACCGACAAGCAAAAATTATCGCCATAGCCGCCATCACCCAGCCCAATAATGCCTGCGGGCCGCCCTGCCCAATCGGGTAACTGCTGTTCAAGGCCGCTCACGAGTGGTTGCAATTTTTCGGGCAACTCGCCCATGCCGGTGGTGGAGGTCACAAACAGCACAGCCTCGGGGTCATGCTCCAACAGCTCCGACAACTGCCAGTGCGGACGAAACGTTACATCGAGGCCGGCCTCGGCCAACAACTCACTGGCACGCCACGCCACTTCTTCGGCCGTACCAAATACGGTTCCTGAAACAATCGCAATACGCATGAAAACTCCTTGTTCCTTTTGGGTGGTGGCAAGGGGCTGGGTTTCCGCTTGGCACCCCTTGCGGTGCTTACAGAAACTGGTACCCTTCCTAAATTCTGGCCGCAGCCTAACAAGCCGCCATCGCGGCGGCAAGCCATACCAGCCAAGGACCCCCTGTTGCTCACCCACTACCCCGTTTTAATTACCGGCGGTGCCCGCCGCATAGGCCTGCACTGTGCACTGCGCCTGCGCGAAGCCGGTTACGCGGTCATTATCAGCTATCGCAGCCATCACCCCGCCATCGAACAACTGGAAGCCGCCGGCATACTGTGTCTGCCGGCAGACTTCTCCAGCGAGCACGGTATCCAGACTTTTATTACCTGCCTGCAGCAACACACCAGCGGCCTGCGCGCCATCCTGCACAATGCTTCGCTGTGGCAAGCTGATCCGCAACCAGCGAATGGCAGTGCTTTCAGCACGCTATTTCATGTGCACATGCTGGCACCCTATCTGATCAATCTGGCTTGCGAGCCTTTGCTGCGCCAGAGTCCAACAGCCGACATTATCCACATCAGCGACGATGTAACCCGGCGTGGCAGCAGCCATCGCGTGGCCTACAGCGCCAGCAAGGCGGCGCTGGACAACATGACGCTGTCCTTTGCGAGCCAGTTTGCACCGCATATTAAAGTCAACGGCATCAGCCCAGCGCTGATCATGCTGCAAGACCACGACGACCCCGACTATGCCCGCGCCGCCATGAATAAATCCGTACTCAAAACCATCCCTGGTCCCGAAGTGGTGCTACAGGCGGTAGAATACCTACTCAATAACCCCTACGTGACCGGCACTACGCTGTCACTCAATGGCGGACGCCATCTGACAAACTAAGGAGCTTACCGCCATGTGCGAAAATCTGGTCCACCACTACCGCGCCATTCTTGAACATCTGGGCGAAGACCCGCAGCGCGAAGGCCTGTTGGACACCCCTAAACGTGCTGCCAAAGCCATGCAATACCTGTGCAACGGCTATGAGAAAAACCTTGATGAGGTGGTCAACGGCGCGCTGTTTGAGTCCGAAAGTGAAGAAATGGTCATTGTGCGTGATATTGAACTCTACTCACTGTGCGAGCATCACCTGCTACCGTTCATCGGCAAGGCGCATGTGGCCTACATCCCGACCGGCAAAGTAATTGGCCTGTCCAAAGTGGCACGGATTGTGGATATGTACGCCCGTCGCCTGCAAATCCAAGAAAACCTGACCCGCCAAATCGCCGATGCCGTGATGTCGGTCACCAATGCCGCAGGCGTAGGGGTGGTTATTGAGGCCAAGCACATGTGCATGATGATGCGCGGTGTAGAAAAGCAGAACTCAGTGATGACCTCATCTGCCATGCTCGGCAACTTCCGCCGCTCGACCAATACCCGCCAGGAATTCCTACAATTGATCCGGGGGCAATAAGCATGACGCCGCTGCACCCTGGCATGGCGCGCATCCGCATCAAGGATCTGCGCCTGCGCACTTACATTGGTATCAATGACGACGAGATCCGCAACAAGCAGGATATTCTGATCAACGCCACCATCTTTTATCCTGCCTGCAAGGCGGTGGGCAGTAATCAGATCGAAGATGCCCTCAACTACCGCAGCATTACCAAGGCAATCATTGATCAGGTTGAAAGCAACCGTTTTGCCCTGCTCGAACGCCTGACCCAGCACGTACTGGACTGCGTTATGAGCTTTGCGCAGGTGGCCTATGCCGAAGTCGAGGTCGATAAGCCACACGCCCTGCGCTTTGCCGAGTCCGTCTCCATTACCTTGGCGGCGCAGCGTGATGCCTGAGTGCCTGTCAACCTTTCTGGCTCGCCTAGCTTCCACTAATCACAGCTTTGCCGACACCCTAGCCTTTATCGACAGCCACTACCGATACCAGCCGCAAGCCTTCAGCAACGGCCCGCTAGACAACGCCGCCGGCGAGAACCAGGGCTCCTGCAAGATCCTTGGCCTCGCCCTGCTGGAGCAGCTGAGTACCGAGCAGGCGCTCTTGGCGTTTGGCGAGCATTATCGCCATGTACTGGCCACACCGGATGGCAGCGACCATGCCAACATCCGCCAGCTCATCCGCGGTGGGCTGGGCGCGGTCACATTCAGGCAAAACCCATTACACAGGTGGGATTAATTTTGCCTGCTGCTTGGAGCGGGTTGCGCGGTATTGAGAGATCCGCCTAACACGCGCGAATGGAAGTCGTCACAGCCTGGGCGATGCGCGCCGTCAGCACACATCGCCCAAGCCCTCAGCGTCCCTGTTCCAACCCCCACTGATACAACAGGTTTTTGCGCGCACCGGTAATCTGCGCCGTCAGCGCCGCCGCCTTTTTCAGCGGCAGCTCGGCCGCCAAAAGCATCAGCACCCGCTGTGATTCAGCATCCACCACATCACGCTCTGCCTTATCATCCGCGCCCTCCACCAGCAACACGCATTCACCGCGCTGCTGATTGCTGTCGGCAGCAATCCAAGCAGCCAACTCGCCGAGCGGGGCATCATGAATGGTTTCAAACGCCTTGGTCAGCTCCCGCGCCAGCACGGCCTTGCGCAGGGGGCCAAAGGCGCTCGCCATATCCATCACGCACTCCAGCACACGATGCGGCGCTTCATAAAAAATCAGGGTACGACTATCACCGGCCAAGTCCTGCAGGCGCTTACTGCGCGCCGCGCTTTTGGCCGGCAAAAAACCCTCAAAGGAAAAACGATCCGAAGGCAATCCAGCCACCGACAACGCAGCAATGGCAGCACAGGCACCCGGCACCGGCACCACCTGCACAGCGGCCGCGCGGGCAGCGCGAACCAGACGAAAGCCCGGATCAGACACCAGCGGCGTGCCCGCATCACTGATCAAGGCCAGCGTTTCACCCGCCAGCAAACGCTCAACCAGAGCGCCACTGCCATCGCGTTCATTGTGTTCATGGCAGGCCACCATGGGCGTGCGAATACCAAAGTGCTCCAACAAGCGGGCCGAGTGGCGGGTATCTTCGGCAGCAATCAGGTCTACCTGCTGCAAAAGCTGCAGGGCGCGCGCACTGATGTCCTGCAAGTTGCCAATCGGAGTAGCCACCACATACAAAATACCTGAATTTTGATTGCCCACAGCCCGCTCCCGAGTCTAAAAACGAGCATTGTAACGCAAAGCCGCGAGCTGACATCGCAAGCTGCCTGTAGCTTGGGTACAATAGCCCGCATTTAACTCACCCTTCAGGAACTGACCGTCCATGCTGCAGTCTTTGCGCTTTCCTCTGGCACTTGGTTTCACACTAACCTTGGCCGCTTGTGCCAGCGATCCATCCGGCAAGCTGGGCAACATGCCCGATACCCACAATGCCAATCTGGACAAAACCTTACTGGCAGCCAGCAAAAAAACCGGCCATCAGGCAACCGCCCTTTACCTGAGCGCCGCCGATCTGGCGAAACAGCAAGGTGACAGCCTCAAGGCGCGTTCGCTGCTAGAGTCCCTGAATCTAGACGATGCGCCGCCCGCCCAACAGCTATTTGCCGCCACCTTGGCCGCCGAACTGGCCGTGGACCGTAAACAGCCCGACATGGCCTTGCAATCGCTGCAGCATCCGGTCTTTTCGCGTCTAAGCGAGTTCCCTTTGGATCAGCAAATTCGCAGCCAAGACGTTAAAGCCCGCGCTCTGCAGGCATCAGGACAGTCGCTGGCTGCTGTGCGCGAACGCATTTTCATGGCGGGTCTGCTTAGCGGTGCACGCGCGCTGGACAACCAAGAACAGATTTGGACGCTGGTCAAACAATTGCCTGAAAACACCAGCGGCCAAGGCCACGAGCCCGAACTGAGCGGCTGGCTCCAGCTGGCGGGTCTGACGCTGGGCAACAGCGCCCTGCCCCGCAAACAGCAGGATATTCGCCACTGGCTTGAGAGCAACGCCCAGCATCCGGCCGCCATTCTGCCCCCTTCGGAAGTCTCCCATCTGCTGGCCATGCAAGCACGCTCACCCCAGCGCATAGCCCTACTGCTACCCAGCCAAGACCGCAACCAAAACGTGGTCAATGCCATACGCAACGGCTTTCTAGCCCGTTATTACCAATCAAAGGAAGCCGGCCATGACGTGCCTGAGCTGCGCTTTTTTGACAGCAGCCAGATCAGCAGCCTGGGTGAGCTCTACCAAAATCTGCAACACGAACAGATTGATCTGCTGATCGGCCCATGGGAAAAAGACCTGGTGCGCCAGTTATCAACACAAAACAGCCTGCCAATCGCCACACTGGCGCTCAACTATGCCGATACCAACCAGACAACCGGCAACCTGTACCAGTTTGGCCTTTCAGCCGACGATGAAGCCCGCATGGCCGCCGACCGCGCCTGGGCCGATGGCCTGCGCAACGCAGTCGTGCTGGTGCAGGCAGGCGAATGGGGTAACAGGGTACAGGCTGCTTTCACCGCGCGCTGGCAAAGCCTTGGCGGCCAAGTGGTAGACAGTATCGCCTTGGGCCAACCTGCCGAACTAACACGCCAGCTTGGCAACCTCATGCGTCTGGGGGACAGCGAAGCCCGCAGTAAGCAGCTGGCCGACACCCTGCAAACCCGTGTGCACAGCCAGCCGGGCAGACGTCGCGACATTGATTTTGTCTTTCTCGCTGCCCCTTCCCAGGTGGCCAGACAGGTACGTCCTGCCCTGATTTTCCAGTACGCTGGCGATCTGCCGGTCTATGCGACATCCGCCATCAACCCGGGCGTGCAAGACCCCGGTATGCTGCATGATCTGGACGGCATCAACTTCAGTGAAGTCCCCTGGCTGCTGGGCACGACGGACCCAATCAAAAACGACATACTTACACGCTGGCCCGACGCCGCTGGCCTGATGGGCCGTTTTTATGCCATGGGTGCCGATGCCTACCAGCTCGCCATGCAGCTGCAAATGCTGGAAGCACTCCCCAGCAGCAGCACACTGGGTCTGAGCGGCCAGATGCAACTAACACCTCAACTCAAGGTCCAACGCACGTCCAGCTGGGCGCGCTTCAACGACGGCAAATTGGAGCGGCTGCCCTGACAACCAGCAAACAGCACAGCGGCCGACACGCCGAGCAGCGAGCGCTTGATTACCTGTCTCGACACGGCCTGCTGCTGGTCGATCGCAACTGGCACTGTCGCCATGGTGAGCTGGACCTAGTAATGCAACACGAACAAACCCTAGTGTTTGTAGAAGTGCGCTACCGGCGCACAAGCGGTTTTGGTGGCGCGCTAGAAAGCATTACCCCAGCCAAGCAACAGCGCATCATGCAGGCTGCCCAGCGCTACTTGCAGCAGCACGAACACTGGCAAAACTGCGACTGCAGGTTTGACGTGGTAGCCATCCACGGCATACCCGACCAGCCTGGCACCCTTGAATGGTTGCAACACGCATTTGTACCCTAGCCCCTGAATACAGGTAGTTAAAGCATGCAAAACAGAATTCAGCAGATGTTTCAGGCCAGCATTGAAACCAAACAGCAGGCCGCCCTGACCTTGCCTGGTGTGATTGAGCAGGCCAGTCAGTCCATGGTCAACTGCCTGCTTAATGATGGCAAAATTCTCAGCTGCGGCAATGGCGGATCGGCCGGCGATGCCCAGCATTTTTCCTCCGAACTGCTCAACCGTTTCGAGCGCGAGCGTCCGAGTCTGCCGGCACTGGCCCTAACCACCGACAGCTCCACCATTACCTCGATCGCCAACGATTACAGCTATGAAGAAGTGTTTGCCAAGCAAATCCGCGCCTTGGGTCAGCCCGGCGATGTGCTGCTGGCCATATCAACCAGTGGTAACTCGGCCAACGTGGTACAGGCCATCCACGCAGCGCATGACCGCAATATGCGTGTAGTAGCCCTGACCGGCCGTGACGGCGGCAGCATGGCTCCGCTGCTGCAACCGGATGACGTAGAAATCCGCGTTCCTTCCACAGTTACCGCACGCATCCAGGAAGTCCATCTGCTGGCCATCCACTGCCTCTGTGACCTAATCGACCGCCATCTATTCGGGAGTGAAGAATAATGCGTAAAAGCCTTGTCCTGATCCTGCTGTCCATCACTTTGGTTGGCTGCGGCGCTCGTAGTGCCGGCAATAAAATTGATGACCTGGTTGTGCACCCCAATGTCAGCCGTGCCATCAAGGAAGCCCATGTTGACCTCACCAGCCCAACCTCACATCTGGTCATCACCAGCTACAACGGCGTGATTTTGATCGCCGGCGAAACCCCACGCCCAGAGCTAAAGCAACTGGCGGGCAACGCAGCACAGGGCGTCAACGGGGTAAAGGTCGTGCATAACGAGCTGCAAGTGGCCTATCCCACGCCCGGCCACATTCGCGCCAATGACAGCCTGCTAACCACCAAGGTCAAAGCCCGCTTGGCAGCAGAAACCGATGTGCCTTCCACCAAGGTCAAGGTGGTTACTGTCAATGGTGTGGTTTACCTGCTTGGCATTGTCAGCCGCACCGAAGCAGACAACATTACCTTTGCCAGCCGTCAGGTTGGTGGTGTACAGAAAATTGTGCGCTTGTTTGAATACATCAACTAACCAAGACGTTTCTGGATTAAAAAAGCCCCTGTACTTCTACAGGGGCTTTTTTTTATTTCACCACCCGAAGACCAGGTCTTGCGGGCTTAGCCGGTGGTTCCTCTTCCAGCTCTTCTGGAGGTGACTCAGGCTCAAAATACATGCCTTGGCCATTTTCCTGCGCATACACCGCCAGCACTGCATACACCGGCACAAACAGTTGTTGGGGTACCCCGCCAAAGCGAGCCTCAAAGCTGACCGCCGTGTTACTCATGCTGAAACTGCGTACCGCCGATGGCGACAGGTTTAACACCATTTGCCCGTTTTCGGCGTAGCCTTCCGGCACGCTAACACCAGGCGCATCGACCGCAACAATCATGTACGGCGTGCACTCGTTATCGACAATCCATTCATAAAGTGCTCGCATAATATAAGGCTTGCTGGGTGTCATCCGCTTAGTCTCCTGCATCAGGTGCGTATTAGACGCTCTTCGGCACTCAGGCTGGCCTGAAATGCTGGGCGCGCAAAATTGCGGTTCATATAGTCCAGCAACGGCTTGGCTGCAGGCGGCAAGTCAATGCCCAGCGCCGGCAGACGCCACAACAGCGGTAGCAGGCAACAATCTGCCAGCGACAACTCTTCACTCATGAAATAAGGCATGCTGGTAAACACCGGAGACACTCCGATCAGACTCTCGCGCAACTCCTTGCGCGCCTTGGTGCGCACAGCATCCTTGGTTTTGCTGTCGCTGATCAGGTCTGCCTGCCGGCACCAGTCATGATGCACCCGATAAGCCAGCATGCGGGTATTGGCACGCACAACCGGATAAGCCGGTAATAAGGGAGGATGGGGATAACGCTCGTCCAGATATTCCAGAATGATCATGGAGTCATACAGTGCCAGATCACGGTCTACCAGTGTCGGTAGCGTGCCGTAGGGATTAACTTCGGCAAGATAGTCCGGATAGTCGCCAGCCCTGACATCGATCAGGTCAGCCACTACATCCTTTTCTGCCAGGACAAGGCGGACACGATGAGAATACTGGCATAAAGGATCAGAATAACAACCCAGCCTGTTGGCTACGGCCATGACTTACCTCCTGCAAGTGAAGCACTCGTGCGAAAAATCCTTTCCGCAGTTACCCGTTGAGCATCAAAATGCCTTGGGCCAAGAGTGCAGAAAACGCACGCGCCCGAATGGCGCGTGCGTTGTTTGACAGGGCTTTGAAAACCCTTACTTAACGTCTCGCCAGTACTCCCGCTTCAGCAGGTAAGCAAAGACGAAGAACACCACCAAGAACAGCAGTACATAGGTACCGATGCGCTGGCTCTTGAGCTTGACCGGGTTGGCCGAGTACTCAAGGAAAGTCACCAGATTTTTGACCGTTTCGTCAAACTCGCTCTCGCTCATGCTGCCGGTACCCTTTTGTACCACCAGCTGATCACAGGACTCTTCGGTTACGGCAGCACCGGTCAACGGGTCAAATACCTTTTTGCCGTTTTCGACGATGGGCACCTGCTTGCAGTCAATCACCTGGTTACCCTGCAAGGCTACCAATACGTTAGGCATACCCACGTTCGGGAATACCACGTTGTTGGCGCCCAGTGGGCGGGTCGGGTCTGCGTAGAAAGTACGCAGATAGGTGTACAGCCAGTCAGCACCACGCACACGGGCAACCAGAGTCAGATCCGGCGGCACAACGCCAAACCACTGTTTGGCCTGAGCATCGGTCATCGGGGTGCGCATGTGATCGCCAATCTTGGCGCCAGTGAAAACGATGTTTTTCATCATGTCTTCTTCACTAATGCCTAGGTCGGTGGCTACACGCTCATAACGCTGGAACTTCATGCCGTGGCAACCCAGGCAGTAGTTGGCGAATGTTTTCAGGCCATCCTGCATGGCTGCCTTGTCGGTCAGGTCGATATCAACCTTGTCGAGAGAGGGCCCGCCTGCTGCAAAACCAAATACTGGTAGTGCAGCCATCAGTAATGTTGCAATAGTCTTTTTCATTAGCCTGTCACCCTTTCAGGAACCGGTTTGGTTTTTTCCATTCTGGTGTAGAAAGGCATCAGAATGAAGTACGCGAAGTAAAGGATCGTACAAACACGCGACAGCAGAGTGAACTCAGGTGTCGGTGGCAGTACACCCATCACGCCCAGAATGACGAAGGAAATACAGAAGACCCACAACCACAGCTTGCTCAACCAGCCCTTGTAGCGCATGGAACGCACAGGGCTGCGATCCAGCCAAGGCAGTACAAACAACAGGGCAATGGATGCACCCATCGCAATTACACCCATCAACTTGTCAGGAACAGCACGCAGGATGGCGTAAAACGGGGTGAAGTACCACACTGGGGCGATATGCTCAGGGGTTTTCAGTCCATTGGCTGGTTCAAAGTTGGGTTTTTCGAGGAAGTAGCCGCCCATTTCAGGCATGAAGAACACCACGAAACAGAACACGAACAGGAATACCACCACGCCCACAATATCCTTGACGGTGTAGTAGGGGTGGAAAGGAATACCGTCCAGCGGAACGCCGTTTTCGTCTTTCAGCTTCTTGATGTCAATGCCGTCTGGGTTGTTAGAGCCCACTTCGTGCAGAGCCAGGATGTGCAATACAACCAGTGCCAGCAGAACGATAGGCACCGCAATCACGTGCAGGGCAAAGAAGCGGTTCAGGGTGATGCCGGAAATCAGGTAGTCACCACGAATCCACTCGGTCAGGTCAGCACCAATGACCGGAATGGCACCAAACAGGGAGATGATCACCTGGGCACCCCAGTAGGACATCTGACCCCATGGCAGCAGGTAGCCCATAAAGGCCTCGGCCATCAGCGCTAGGTAAATCACCATGCCGAAGATCCACACCAGCTCACGTGGCTTCTGGTATGAACCGTACAGCAGGCCACGGAACATGTGCAGGTAAACCACCACAAAGAATGCGGAAGCACCGGTGGAGTGCAGGTAGCGCAGAATCCAGCCGTACTCCACATCACGCATGATGTATTCAACAGACGCAAACGCACCTTCAGCAGAAGGTTCGTAGCTCATGGTCAGCCAGATGCCGGTTACGATCTGGTTGACCAGAACCAGCAGCGCTAGGGAGCCGAAGAAATAATAAAAGTTGAAGTTCTTTGGCGCATAGTACTTGGATAAATGGTCTTCCCACATTTTGGTGGCAGGAAAACGGGCATCAACCCATTCCATCAACTTGCTCATCAGGCAACCTCCTCGTCCACACCGATAATGACCACATCGTCTGTCTCATACGAGTGCGGCGGAATCGGCAGGTTTAGCGGCGCAGGCTGCGCCTTATAAACACGGCCGGCTAGGTCGTAACGGGAGCCGTGGCATGCGCAGAAATAGCCGCCCAGCCAGTCGGGACCGAGGTCGGCGGGTGCCACTTCCGGACGGAAGGTTGGCGCGCAGCCTAGGTGGGTGCAGATACCCAGAACAATCAGCAGCTCTGAGCGAATTGCACGGTTTTTTGGATCAACATAGCTCGGCTGATCGGAGTCTTTGGACTCGGGATCGGCCAGCGTAGGCTCGAGTTTTTCCAATCCCGCCATGATTTCTGGGGTACGACGAACAACAAATACGGGTTGACCACGCCACTCAGCAACTACTTGCTGACCTGCTTCAACCTTACTGATGTTGATTCGCACCGGTGCACCTGCCGCTTTGGCCTTGGCACTGGGCTGCCATGACCCAAGAAACGGGATGGCAGCACCTGCCGCTCCTGCTGCGCCTACCACGGAGGTAGCGGCAACAAGGAAGCGACGCCGGCCTGCATTCACGCCGTCATTGCTCATTAAGTTGTCTCCCATCAGCTCAACTGGCTTGTTGACCAAGCCCTATAGTCAGAAAAAACCGAATGTTTTTTCAATTGGTCGAATACTAAAGAAAAGCCATCCAATTGACAAGATTGACCGGCGTACCGAGCCGCCGTTTTGACTGCGTCGGCGCACAGTATTGAGGCAGGTCAAATCTGCGCTGTGACTTTTCTTTTCATAAAAAAACGCCCGTCCGGTAAAGGAGCGGGCGCTTTGTAACGCTGTAGCGATTAACGCTTGGAGAACTGCGGACGCTTACGCGCTTTGCGCAGACCCACTTTCTTGCGTTCAACCTCACGGGCATCGCGAGTAACGAAGCCAGCCTGGCGCAGTTCGCCGCGCAGGGTTTCATCATAGTCCATCAGGGCACGGGTAATGCCGTGACGGATTGCGCCGGCCTGACCGGTTGTGCCACCACCGCTGACAGTGATGTACACATCAAACTTTTCAGTGTTTTCGGTCAGCTCAAGCGGCTGACGTACCATCATGCGGGCAGTTTCGCGCCCGAAGAAATCTTCTAGGGTGCGATTATTGATGGAAATGCTGCCAGTGCCCGGACGCAGAAATACGCGAGCGGTTGCAGTCTTGCGACGGCCAGTGCCGTAGTTTTGATTAGCGGACATGTCTGATATTCCCGTTAAATCTTCAGTTCTTGAGGCTGCTGGGCAGCATGCGGATGCTCGGTACCGGCATAAACTTTCATCTTGCGGTACATGTCACGGCCCAACGGACCCTTGGGTAGCATGCCTTTTACAGCACCTTCGATCACACGCTCAGGGGCACGGATAATCAGCTTTTCGAAGCTAATTTCTTTGATGCCGCCTGGGAAGCCGGTGTGGGAATAGTACATCTTGTCAGTAGTTTTGTTGCCGGTCACACGCACTTTCTCGGCGTTGATAATAACGATGTAGTCACCGGTATCAACGTGAGGGGTGTACTCGGGCTTGTGCTTGCCGCGCAGGCGACGTGCCACTTCAGTTGCCAAACGACCCAAGGTCTGGCCTTCTGCGTCGATCACGTACCAGTCGCGCTTGACTGTTTCTGGTTTTGCACTAAAAGTTTTCATTAATTATGGCCTCAGGACCGCGCCAAATGACGGGCGGAATTCCTAATGAATAGTCTGATTCTTGGCTTACAGGAGTCGGTGACACTACTTTCGTGGGGGCTCGGGTCTCGCGCCAGCCGTGTTCCTGTGCGGCGTTTTGCATCAATCCGCCTAGTCTTGATGCCGGCAGGCTTATCCGGCAAAAAAGAGTCGGGCAATTATGCCCATCTGGAAAAATAATGCAAGTTTCTCCGCACCCTCAAGGCTGTGCACCCCTTATCACCGATAGCAATGGACAATTTGCCGGCATGGCTTCGGCGATTCTCGAATCCGATCGCTTTCTGGGTCTGCTAAAAATCACCCTTTTCGCACCCGACACTTTGACCGGTCTGACCCACAGTAACGGGCAGCGTACTGCCAAACGAGCCCGACCATCTGATGGTCATGCATACCGTCGCCCCACACAACCTGCCCATGGACAGCCATCGGGCACTGGGCATCGGCCGTGACCAAGGCACCATCCATGCCGCTTGGCGCGCCAAGGTCTGGCAACTTGGCTTTTTTTATAGCTTGGCGGCGCTGGCGTTGCTGTTCAGCGTTCTTTACCTGCAGCGCCGCCGTCAACTTTTATATGACCAACTTGTGTTTACCGAACAGCGTGCCAGCCTTGAAATCCGCTGGCGTCTGATCATGGAGGCCACCCGTCAGGGCGTATGGGACTGGCACTATAAAGCGCACACAATCTATATCTCGCCGCACTGGACCACCCTGCTTGGCTATGACTGCAGCCAGCCAGTCCTCAGCCAGTGGAAAAAGCTGATCCATCCAGATGATCGCAAAAATGCGCTAAATGCCCTCACGTTGCACCTGCGGGGCGAGTCTGATTTTTTTGAAAGCACACACCGCCTGCGCTGCCGCAACGGCCACTATAAATGGATGCAGCTGCGTGGGCGCATCATCGAGCGCAACAGCCGCGGCAAGGCCGTGCGCTTTATTGGCACCTTTGCCGACGCAACCGAACAACAGCTGCAGCAACAGCAACGCGACCTGCTGGCGGCAAACGTCCCCGGCATGCTCTATCAGTTCCAAAGCAACACCGATGGCCACAGTTTCTTTCCCTACACCAGCAATGGCATTCAAGATATCTACGCCGTTACTCCCGAGCAGGCACTCACGGATGCCACGCAGGTGTTTCAGCGCATTCATAGCGATGACCTTGAGCACGTCAGACACAGCATTCAGGCCTCGGCCAACAGCGTGGCAATCTGGCAAGCGAATACCGCGTCAACCTGCCCGGTCGCGGCGAGCGCTGGCTCAGCGGCTCTGCCCGCCCCCAGCGACTGGATACCGGCGATACCCTATGGCACGGCTATATTCACAACATTACCGACGCCAAACAGCAGGCGATCCAGCTGCTGGAAACCGGGCGCGCACTGAAGCACCTGACGGGCAAAATGCCAATCGGGCTGGCCATGGTCAACGAAAAAGATCCGTTCTATTTCCGCAATCATCTGTTTAACCAATACTTCCCTTTTGATCCCGAGCAGCCACTGAACATGCAGACGTGGTGGGAAACTATCTGCCCTGAACCCGATTTCCGCCAGCAGATCAGCCGCTTCTGGAATGAAGAGATTCACCGCGCTCGCGCCGGTGACGGCATCATTCCCAGACAGGAACTGCGCATCATATCGACAGCAGGTACCGAGCGAATCATGCTGATTGGTGGCATTACCTTTGGCGACCAGTTTTTAGCCACCTTTGAAGATCGCACCGAACACACCCAAAAGCAGGAACAACTGCTCAGCATGGCATTTTTCGACACACTTACCGGCGTTGCCAACCGTCGCCATTTTGACCAGAGCCTCGAAGCCGAATGGCGCAGAGCGCAACGCCAGCATCTGTCGTTGACCCTGATGATGATCGACATCGACTTCTTCAAGCAGTACAACGACACCTACGGACATCCCGCCGGTGATGCCTGCCTGCGCACCGTGGCCCAGTGCATTAAGGCACAGCTCAAACGCTCACACGACCTGTTGGCCCGCTATGGCGGCGAAGAGTTTGTCTGCCTGCTGCCCGATTGCGATGCCGCCAGCGCACGCATCAAGGCGCAAGAAATTTTTCAGGCCATTGCTGATCTGGCCGTGCCGCACAAAGGCTCGCTCGTCAGCGAACAGCTGACCATTAGTGTGGGACTGGCCAGCCTTACGCCCGACATATTAGACAGTGACCAGCTTATGCGCATTGCCGACCACAACCTCTACCAAGCCAAGCGCAACGGACGCAACCGCACCAATAATGGTCAAGATTTGCTATGCTAGGGCACTGACACGGCAGGCAAGCACCTGGCAAACCTGCTCGCGCCACCCTCTGACTCGGCTGCGTCGAGCGCTCAGGTGGAGGGTAAACCCATTATGTATAACCAACCGCATGTGTGCTACCCGCCACCCGATTCCAGGCATCCCGTGACCCCGCTTAGCACGCCTTGCCCAGTGGAGTACCCATGTATTTCCCACCGCTGTTTTCAGCATTGCGCGAAAGTTTCAAAGCAGGCTACAGCCTGTCCAGCTTGCGCGGCGACCTTGCCGCTGGCCTTACCGTTGGCATCATTGCAATCCCGCTGGCCATGGCACTGGCCATTGCCGTCGGCGCGCCCCCTCAGTACGGCCTTTACACCACCCTAATTGCCGGCTCGCTGATTGCCCTCACCGGCGGCTCGCGCTTTAACGTCTCTGGCCCGACAGCTGCCTTTGTGGTCATTTTACTGCCGATTACCCAAAACTTCGGTCTCGGCGGCCTGCTACTGTGCACCCTAATGGCCGGCATCATTCTGATCGTTATGGCCTTTCTGCGCGCGGGCGCCCTGCTGCAGTACATTCCCTATCCGGTGGTTCTGGGTTTTACAGCAGGCATCGGCATTGTCATTGCCACCCTGCAAATTCCCGATGCACTAGGGCTGGGAGAGCTCAACAATGCCAATAACTATATTGAGCGGGTGCAGACTATTGTCACTGCGCTGGGCCGTATCAGCCTGGGCGACAGCCTAGTCGCCGCCCTCACCCTGAGCACCCTGATTATCTGGCCCAAGCTGTTTCCGAAAATCCCCGGCCACCTGATCGCCCTGACCCTTGGCACGCTGCTGGGGCTGGTGCTGCTGCGCTCGGGCATTGATGTCAGCGTGCTGGGTGACCGTTTCAGCTATGACGTGGACGGGGTCAGCCATCCTGGCATTCCACCCTTCCTGCCGGACTTTATGTGGCCTTGGCTGCTACCCGGCCCAGACGGTCAGCCGCTGGTCATCAGTTTTGAGCTGTTCCGCCAGCTACTGGCCCCCGCCTTCGCCATTGCCATGCTCGGTGCCATCGAGTCCTTGCTGTGCGCGGTTATCGCCGATGGCATGGCCGGCACTCGCCACGATCCCAACGGCGAGCTGCTGGGGCAAGGTATCGGTAACTTGGTTGCGCCTCTGTTTGGCGGCATTACCGCCACTGCCGCCATCGCTCGCAGCGCGGCCAACGTGCGGGCCGGTGCTGTATCGCCCATTGCCGCCCTCACCCATGCCGGCGTGGTGTTGCTGGCCATTCTGGTGCTCTCCCCCATCTTTACCTATCTGCCCATGGCTGCACTGGCGGCCATGCTGCTGATCGTGGCGTGGAATATGAGCGAGCCTAGCCATGTGGTCAAAACCCTGCGTATCGCCCCGCTCAATGACGTGCTGGTGCTACTGACCTGTCTGATTCTGACCGTGCTGTTCGATATGGTGCTAGCGGTCGGTGTGGGTCTGCTGCTGGCTGCTGGGCTGTTTATCAAGAGCATGAGCGACTGGACCGATACCGCCAGTGTCGATCGCAAACAAATCAGCGAGCTGCAAGAACTGCCCGACTCGGTAATGCTGTATGCGATTAACGGCCCGCTATTTTTTGCCGCCGCTGAAAAAGCCCTGAGCACCCTGCGTCGTTTCACGCCCGATTTGCAGCTGGTGATCATCGACTTGCGCGCCGTGCCCATGCTGGATATGACCGCACTGGCCGCCCTCGGTGGCGTTATTGATGACTATCACAAACAAGGCATCGGCATTATTTTCATGGGTGCCTCGTCGCGGGTACGTCGCAAAATGCGCCGCGCTGGTATCCGTGTACAGAAAAACATGTTGGCCAACGCCGCCACGCCAAGCCAAGCCCGCGACCGCGCACAGGGCTGGCTGCGTGCACGCGGCATCACGCCCGAACCCATCCACCCCGTGCCTGAAGCCGCCACAGACACCAGCGAACAGGCAGAGCATACCGCCAACGACCCCGACCACCCGCTGCAATCCGATCACTGATCGGTCATTACAAGGAACTGCCCCACCATGAATCGCCATAACTCGCGCCCCATCGTTCTGTGCTTGTCTGGCCACGACCCCATTGGCGGTGCCGGCCTGCAGGCCGATATCGAAGCCATTGCCGCACAGCAGTGCCATGCGGCACCGGCCATCACCGCCCTGACCATTCAGGACACCGTCAATGTGAGCGATTTTCGTGTACTGGATCACGACTGGATCGTGGCGCAAGCACGCGCCATCCTTAATGACGTGCCGGTAGCTGCCGTCAAGCTGGGCATGCTGGGCACCGCCGAGATGGTGCGTACCGCCTGCGAGGTGATCTACATGACAGCGGACGCGCCCGTGGTCTGCGACCCGGTATTACGCGCCGAAGGGGGTGGTTCGCTGGGTGAAGGCGATGTGGGTTATGTCTTGCGTGAAGAACTGCTGCCGCTGGCCCATGTGGTAACGCCCAACTTGCCGGAGGCGCAAATCATGGCTGGCTTGCCCAATGGCAGTGCCGACGACTGCGCCGAAGTGCTACTCAAGCACTGCAAAAACCTGCTGATTACCGGCGGTCATGGCCCCGAAAACGAGCTGCACAACCGCCTCTATTTGGCCGATGGCAGCCGTCACACCCTGATTCAGCAACGTTTGCCCGGCAAATACCATGGTTCCGGTTGTACGCTGGCCAGCGCGCTGGCCGCACGTCTGGCACTGGGCCAGAATCTGCACAGCGCCGTGCAAAGCGCGCTGGATTACACCTGGGGTTGCCTGCGCGATGCCGAAGCTCCAGGCAAGGGCCAGTACATTCCACGCCGCTTCCCGCTGGCCTGATTTCAGACCGGTGCTTTCCAGCGTTCAGCCACCAGCACGCCGGCAATGATGATGCCGGTGCCCAGCCAGTGATAAGACTCGATGCGCTCGCCCAGCGTGAGCGCAGCCACGAACAGGCTAAGAATAGGCATCAGATTGAAAAAAATCGAAATCCGGCTAGGACCCATCAGCCGTACGCCATGCATCCAAGCCAGCGGCGCCACAATCGACGCCGCCACGCAGGCATACAGCACCAGCGGCAGATTCTCGGCATTCAGGCCCGTTTTGGGCTGCAGCAAAAACAAAGGCAGCTGCACCACGATAGCCACCAGCATCTGCAGATAGAGCATTTGTAGCGCCGGAATCGGCACCAACCAATGTTTGAGCAAGGTGCTATAGAGCGCATAGGACAACACCGCCAACACCATGAGCGCATCACCACGGTTAATACCCTGCGCCAGCAAGGACGCAACATCCCCGTTACTGACCACCACCAGAACCCCAATAAAAGCGGTCGCCGCGCCAATCACAGCCGCTGCACTGAGCCGCTGCTGCAACACCCACACAGCCAGCACCAGCGAAATCGCTGGAATCAACGCCTGCACAATGCCGATATTAGCTGCCGTGGTGTATTGCGCGGCAAAGTACATCAGGCTCTGGAACATGGCCATGCCCAACGTGCCCATGATGCCGATTTTGAGCAGATTCGGGCGGATCAGCGGCCAGCTGCGCAGCGTCTGGCGCAGCACAAAGGGCGTCAACAGCAGCGCCGCCCACACCCAACGGTAAAAGCCTATTTCGGTTGGTTCAATGCTACCGGATGACAGTTTGGTAATCACGGTATTGCCGGCCCAAGACATCACGGCCAACAAGGGAAAAATGTACTGCATGGAAACTCTAGAGGGGAGCGGCAAGGCCGCCAGATGACAGCAAGCCGGCCACGCCGGCCTGCCAAAACGGCATCAGCAGCTGTAATACATTTCGTATTCAAGCGGATGCACAAAGGTGCGTACACGTAAGTCCTCAGCGCGTTTAAGCTCGATATAGGCATCAATGAAGTCATTGCTGAACACACCGCCGCGCAGCAGAAAATCGCGGTCGTTATCCAGCGCGCTCAGCGCCTCGCTTAGGCTGCCGCATACCTGTGGAATATGGCGAGATTCTTCCGGCGGCAGGTCGTACAGGTTTTTGTCAGCCGGATCGCCTGGATGAATGCGGTTTTGGATACCGTCCAAACCGGCCATCAGCAGGGCGGCAAACGCCAGATAGGGGTTGGCCGATGGATCAGGAAAACGCGCTTCGATACGGCGGGCACGCGGGCTGGTGACATAGGGAATACGGATCGATGCCGAGCGGTTGCGCGCCGAGTACGCCAGCATCACCGGTGCCTCAAAGCCTGGCACCAACCGCTTGTAGGAGTTGGTGGACGGATTGGTCAGCGCATTGAGTGCGCGGGCGTGGCGAATGATCCCGCCCATAAAATACAGCGCCGTATCAGACAGGCCGGAATAGCCTTCGCCGGCAAAAATATTCTTGCCGTCGGCGGTAATCGACATGTGTACATGCATGCCCGAGCCATTGTCGCCATGCAGCGGTTTGGGCATAAAGGTGGCGGTACGGCCATAGGCATCCGCCACGTTACGCACCACATATTTAAGGGTTTGCACCTCGTCCGCTTTGGTCACCAACGTATTGAATTTGACGCCAATTTCGTTCTGGCCGGCGGTGGCCACCTCATGGTGATGCACCTCGACTTCTTGGCCCATTTCTTCCAGCGCGTTGCACATGGCCGTGCGGATTTCATGGTCAGGGTCATTGGGCGCTACCGGCATATAGCCGCCACGCACGGCAATACGGTGGCCACGGTTGCCGCCGTCCTGCTCGGCATCGCTGTTCCACGCAGCTTGGGCAGAATGGATCTTGAACATGGCGCCAGACATATCAGCCTTGTACTGCACCCGATCAAAAATGAAAAACTCAGGCTCCGGGCCTACCCAGAAGCTGTCACCAATGCCAGTGGCCTTCAGGTAGTCCTCAGCACGCTGGGCCAGCGCGCGTGGGTCACGGTCGTAACCTTGCATGGTCGAAGGTTCGATCACGTCACACACTAGAATCAGGGTTTTTTCTTCGGTGAAAGGGTCCAGTACCGCGCTGGCGTCATCCGGCAGCAACAGCATGTCGGAGGCTTCAATGCCCTTCCAGGCCGGCATGGATGAGCCGTCAAACATGGCTCCTTGCTCGAAGAAGTCTTCGTCAAGGTTGCGTGCCGGCAGGGTCAGGTGATGTTGTTGCCCGCGAATGTCGGTAAAACGAAGGTCGATCCATTTCACGTGGTGCTGTTCAATCAATTCAAGCGACTTCAACATCGGGGTCTCCAAAACGGCTAACAGCCCACAACAGGGCCGACGGCAAGCGTGTTATTCTGAACGCTGGCAGCCGCAAATACCAGAGCCGACCTGTCAAAATCGGCACAGTTGCCTGCACGACCGCTCCTTTTCCTGTACCCATCTGTTCTGCCCCGGAGGTTTGTATGCGTTTTTCTTGGCTATTGCCTAGCGCTTTACTGGTCTGCACCGGCCTTGCCGCCGAGATTTATCAGTACACCGATGCCAACGGCAACCGCGTGTTTACCGACAAGCCGCCGCTGGATGTCAACGCCGAAGAACTCAAGCTGCCAGACGTCAACCGCACGCAAATGCCCAAAGCGCGCAAAAAATCCTCTCCTGTTATCGCCGACGAAAACGAAGACGAAAACACCAGCGGGCCGTATCGCCAGCTAAGCATCACCGGGCATGAAGAAGGCAGCACTGTGCGCGCCAATGACGGCAACCTGCTGTTGGACATCGACATCCAGCCGCCGCTCTCCAGCGGCCACCGCTTACAGCTGGTAGTGGACGGTCAACCCCATGGCGAAGCCATTCGCAGCATTAAGCTGGCAACCCACAACCTGCCACGCGGCGAGCACAGCATTGCCGTGCGCGTGCTGTCAGGCGAACGGGTCGTACAAGAAAGCAGCGCCCTGACCCTGTTCATCCAGCGGATCAGCCTGAACAGCCCAGCACGGCGTGCCCGATGAAGCCCTTGCTTGTCACTAGCCTGCTGGGGTTGATCCTATATACGGCGTCGCCGCTGCACGCACAGATTTACAGCTACACCGACGCCAATGGCCAGCGCGTATTCAGCGACCAGCCACCCCCCGAAGGTGCCGCGCACAGCACCCTAGAGCTGAAACCGACCAACCGTATGCCGGCGACTCCGCGCTTGGTCAAGCTCAAGCCGCCACCTCAAGTGGCGCAACAGCTGGCACCCCCGCCGCCACCCTATCAATCGCTCACCTTGCTACAGCCAGCGCCGGACAGCACCCTGCGCAACACCTCGCGCAGCATAGATATTCAGGTGAGCAGCACACCCAGCCTGTTGCCGGGCCACAGTTACCAAGCTTGGCTGGACGGCTCTGCCCACGGGCCAGCCAGCACAACAGACAGCTGGCGCATTGAAGAAATAGATCGCGGCGAGCACCAACTGCTGATTCACCTGCTGGATGAGCAGGGCAACACGCTGCTGCAAACTGAAGCCGCCGCTGTGCACATTCGGCAAACCACACTGGCCGACCGCAAGCGGATCAACCCCTGCCAGGATGCTGACTACGGCAAACGCCCCGAATGCCCGCTGGCTGAAAAACCGGAAAAAACCAAGCCCTGGTGGCGCATGGGGTTCTAAGTTTGAGCACGCTAAACGATCACCACTTTGACGACCTAGCCGTGCGCTTTGCGCAAAAAATCTACGGCAACAACAAGGGCGCGATCCGCCTAGCCGTACTCCAAGCCGACCTGCTGGAAGCCCTGCCCGCACGCCCACTGCGCATTCTGGATATTGGCGCGGGACTGGGCCACATGGCGCTTTGGCTGGCCCAGCAAGGGCACTCCGTCACCCTAGCCGAACCCAGCGCTGCCATGCTGGAGCAGGCCCGCAGGCAGTTTGCTGCCGCAGAAATAGACGCCCATTTTTTGCACTGCGACTGGCAACATCTGGCCGCCAGCTCGCCCGCGCCCTTCGACCTGATCCTGTGCCATGCAGTATTGGAATGGCTGGCCGAACCCGCCGCGCTAATTGCTGCGCTGCGCCCGCTTATCAAAGACGATGGCTGGCTGTCGCTGGCGTTTTATAACAAGGACGCCTTGGTGCTGCACAACCTGATCAAGGGTAATTTGCGCAAACTGGCACGCCAGCGTTTTGCTGGGGATGACGGCGGTCTGACGCCACAGCAGCCGCTAGACCCGCGAGAAATCGAACAGGTGCTCGCTGCCAATAACTGGCAAATCCACCAGCGCAGCGGCATTCGTGTGTTTCACGACTATATGCAGCCCCAGTTTCGTCAAAAAATTGCCGACGATGAGCTAGTCGCCACCGAACTGGCTTACCGTCGGCATCCTGCGCTGGGGCCGCTGGGGCGCTACTTGCATTGGATGTGTCGGCTGGGGTGAGTGGTTTTTGCATTGTGGCGTCTGGGTCGGCTTTAACCTTCCTTCGCGTATTCCCTCCTGGCCAACGCTACAATTGTGGCAAACCTAGCGAGGTACTACCTATGAGCACAATTTCCGTCAGAATTAAGGCAAACACGGTATTTGCCCGAACCTACAAAAAATTGCACGATAACATGGCAGTCATCGCTGCGACAGCTCTCGATGGCGGCTTTATGGTTGCAACGAAATATACAAGCCCGTTTGAAGCGGCAGGCTTGGAAATTATCAATCCTTGGAACCAGCCAAGCAACTAACAGAAGATGCGACGTGCGGCATCACCAATGACGCAAATGAGTAGGCAGCAGATACCATGGGCCACCCCGGTATCTGCTTGAGCTTTTCCTGCGGACAATCACAGCTTCACTGGAAACCCAAGCCATTGTAAATGGGTGCCGAAGCTGGATATTTAGGCCGCCCCTTTAATAGAGTGTTTGCTATCGCTGTTTTCAAGATAGCTGTCACTATTTTCGCCTCAAGCTGCTTGTTTTATCTCAGCCTCTTTTTCCTGATTCAGCGTCGCAGGGCTGGCACTTCACGCGCCTGTAAACCCTCCTAGTCAGCTACCCGCCACCTTCATTTGTTCCAGCAACACCGAGCCGGTGCGAATACTTCCGCGCTTATCCAGATCGGAGCCAATCGCTACCAGATTACGGTACATATCCCGCAAGTTGCCGGCGATGGTGACTTCCTGCACCGGGAATTGGATTTCGCCGTTTTCCACCCAGTAGCCGCCGGCACCGCGAGAGTAGTCGCCGGTCACCATGTTTAACCCTTGCCCCATCAGTTCGGTCACCAGCAGGCCGGTGCCCATTTGCTTGAGCAAGCTGGCCAAATCGTGCTGGCCGTGGCTAACAAACAGGTTGCGCGCGCCACCGGCGTTGGCGGTGCTGGGCATGCCCAGTTTGCGGCCGGAATAGGTACTGAGCATATAGCTGACCAACTGGCCATCTTTGATAAACGGCTGCTCGCGGGTGGCCAGGCCATCGCCATCGAATGCGCTGCTGCTCAGCCCCCCGCGCAGCAGGGGGCGCTCGTCGAGGGAAAACCAGTCGGGAAATAGCGGCTCGCCCAATGCATCCAGCAAAAAAGACGCCTTGCGGTACAGGCTGCCACCAGCAATCGCCCCCATCAGGTGGCCAAACAAGCCGCCGGCCACTTCGGCGGCAAACACCACCGGTACGCTGCAGGTGGGCACCGGTCGTGCGCCCAAGCGGCTGACCGTGCGCTCGGCCGCTTTTCGGCCAATCGCCTGTACGTTGTCCAGTGCGCTGGCTTGGCGGCCATGGTCGTACCAATAATCACGCTGCATCTGCTCGCCTTCCCCAGCAATCATCACGCAACTGATGCTGTGCGAGGTCGCGGCATAGCCGCCCATAAAGCCATGGCTGTTGCCATACACCGTGCACCCGCTGCTGGTATCGACGCTGGTGCCGTCGGCGTTGCTGATGCGTTTGTCTGCCGCAAAGGCAGCCGCTTCACATTCCAGCGCCAGCTCGATGGCCCGTTCGGGCGATAGTTCCCACGGGTGCCACAGGTCAAGATCAGGCAGTTCGCGGGCCATCAGCTGTGCGTCAGCCAGACCGGCACAGTCATCTTCGGAGGTGTGGCGAGCAATCGCCAGCGCCGCTGATACCGTTTCGCGAATGGCATCCGGCCCCATCAATGTCGTGCTGGCCGAACCCTTGCGCTGGCCACAGTACACCGAAATGGAAAAACCCTGATCACGGATAAATTCGACCGATTCCACCTCGCGCTGACGGACGCTGGCCGTCAGGCCATCCTGCAGGCTGACCGCCACTTCGCAGGCGCTAGCACCTTGGCGTTTGGCTTCATCCAGAATGTGTCCGACCTGTGCTTCCAGTCCGGCAATTGCTGCAGGACCGGACTGTTCAACACCCTTCATCATGTATACTCCACCGCGAAATAAATGACGGGGCAGCCTAGCAGAAATCCCCGCCCACCACAGGAAAAACCATGTCCGACCACGTTGAAGACGATTTCTCCGAAGACAAGAGCAAATCGCAGATCAAACGCGAATTTCTTGCACTGCAAGACCTTGGCGCGCGCCTAGCCAGCCTCAAACCCGACATCCTGGCGCGCATGCCGCTCAACGATGCGCTGCTGCGGGCACTGGAAGAAAGTGCTAAACACACCAAGCACATTGCCCGCAAACGCCACAACCAGTATCTGGGCAAGCTGTTGCGCGGCCATGATGTTGACGCCATTGTGCAGGTGCTGGACACCTTTGACAGTACCAGCCGCGAGTACAACACCCGCTTTCACCGTCTGGAGCGCTGGCGCGACCGCTTGTTAGATGAGGGCGACGATGCGCTGCAAGAGCTGATGCAGGAATACCCAGATATCGACAGCCAGCATGTACGCGGTTTGGTACGCCACGCCCAGCATGAACGCGCCCGTGAAAAGCCGCCCACCGCCGCCCGTAAGCTGTTTAAGTATCTGCGCGAAGTGGCTGAGCAGAGTTTATAAGCTCAGATTGTTTGGATAAGCGAATTAACCGTGGCGCACTCACCACGCCACGGGAACTGCCCTTACAGTACGTCAAAACTAACGGACAATCCGCAGCGGGCGCGCACTAATACCCCTGCGGATTACGGCTTTGCCAGCGCCAGCTGTCAGCACACATGCGCTCCAACCCCAGTTCGGCACGCCAGCCCAGCAGCTGCAGCGCCTGCGCCGGATCGGCATAGCAGGCCGCCACGTCACCGGCACGGCGCGCCACGATTTGATAGGGAATTTCACGACCGGATGCCCGCGCCAGCGCCGCCACCATTTCCAGCACCGAATAGCCCTGCCCCGTACCCAAGTTGACCGTCAGCACACGCGGCTCGTCCAGTGCCTGCAGCGCCTTGATATGCCCTTTGGCCAAATCCACCACATGGATATAGTCACGCACGCCGGTGCCGTCCACGGTTGGGTAATCGCCGCCAAACACCTGCAGGCACTCGCGCTGACCCACCGCCACTTGAGTGATGTAGGGCATCAGGTTATTGGGCGTATCGCGGGGATCTTCGCCAATTAGGCCCGATTCGTGCGCGCCAACCGGATTAAAATAACGCAGCAATGCCACCGCCCAGCGGCTGTCGGCAGCGGCCAAGTCACGCAGCATGTCTTCAATAATCAGCTTGGAGCGGCCATAGGGGTTGGTGGCCGACAGCGGAAAATCCTCACGGATCGGCACCGACGCCGGATCGCCATACACCGTAGCCGACGAGCTAAACACCAACCGATGGCAATCATGCGCATCCATCACCTGTAGCAAATTGAGGGTGCCGGTAACGTTGTTTTGGTAATAACGCAGCGGCTGCGCCACCGACTCACCCACCGCCTTAAGGCCAGCAAAGTGCACCACTGCCTCTACTCGGTACTTGGCAAATAGCGCATGCAAATCACTCAGCGAACGGATATCACCTTCGACAAACTCCAGCGGCTGGCCGGTAATTTTCCGCACCCGGCGCAGCGATTCACGCGAAGCGTTGGACAGATTATCCAGCACCAGCACCTGATAACCGGCTTCCAGCAGTTCAACACAGGTGTGCGAACCAATGTAACCCGCGCCCCCCGTAACCAGAATATAGTTGTCTGCCATGACGCTTTGCTCCTGTCGTGTCTTAAAAAAGCGCCATTGTATGCCAAGAAGCCGTGATCCCAGTAGCTGTAAGCAAGCGGCACCCCGTCGAATAGTGCCGAAATAAAAGCCCCGCTTGGGTATACTGCGCCCCCTGAATCCACTGCCCTGCCAGCGGCGTCCCCGCGTAATTTTGATTAACTCGCTTTGACGCAGGCAAAACCTTCGTCAACATCCGCACGTGGCGCAGGGAGCACCGTCGCCTCAATACTGTCATTTCCACACCCTGATTACCTTGCGCAAGGGCACACGCCACCATGATTCGCCTACAAGACCTGAGCCTGCAACGCGGCCCGCTACGGCTGCTCGACCACGTTGACCTGACCGTCCACCCCGGCCACAAAGTCGGGCTGGTCGGTGCCAACGGTGCCGGAAAATCCAGCCTGTTTGCCCTGTTGCAAGGCCAGTTACAGGCCGACAGTGGCGAGTGTGCGATTCCCGCCCAGTGGCGCATTGCCCACATGCAGCAGGAAGTGGTCGCCCTTGAGCGTCGCGCACTGGACTATGTACTGGACGGCGACACCCGCCTGCGTGAATTACAGCACCAAATGGAGCAGGCGCAGCAGCAACAGGACGGCGCTGCCATGGGCCGGCTGAATGCCGAGCTGGATGCCGCCGATGCCTGGACCGCCGAAAGCCGCGCCAGCCGGCTGCTGGCTGGGCTGGGTTTTGCCGAAGCGCAAATGCAGCGTCCGGTGTCCTCGTTTTCCGGTGGCTGGCGCATGCGCCTGAACCTAGCGCAAACCCTGATGTGCCCGTCCGACCTGCTGTTGCTGGACGAACCGACCAACCACCTGGACCTGGATGCGATCCTCTGGCTGGAAGGCTGGCTACAGCAGTATCCCGGTACCCTGCTGCTGATTTCCCACGACCGCGACTTCATGGACGCCGTGGTACAGCATGTGGTGCACTTTGAACGGCAAAAGCTGGTGCTCTACCGGGGCGGCTACAGCGCCTTTGAGCGCACCCGTGCCGAGCGCATGCTGCAACAGCAACAGGCCTACGAAAAGCAGCAGGCCGAACGCGCCCACATGCAGGATTTCATCCGCCGCTTCAAGGCCAAGGCCAGCAAGGCGAAGCAGGCACAAAGCCGGGTCAAAGCGCTGGAACGCATGGAAGAGCTGGCCCCGGCCCATTTTGACTCGCCCTTTCACTTCAGCTTCCGTGAGGCCGGCAAAACCTCGGCCACACTGGTCAGCCTGCGCAGTGCCGCGCTGGGGCATGGCGACACGCACATCCTGCAACAGGTCAACCTGCAACTGACACCCGGCACCCGCATGGCATTGCTGGGCCCCAACGGTGCCGGCAAATCCACCCTGATCAAAAGCCTGTCCGGCGAACTGCCCCTGCTGGACGGCGAGGTCGTGCGTGGCGAAAACCTCGCCATCGGCTATTTTTCCCAGCATCAGCTGGATAGCCTGGACGCCAAGGCCAGTCCGCTGCTGCACCTGCAACGCATTGCGCCGGATGAGACCGAACAAAAATTGCGGGACTTTCTGGGTGGTTTTGACTTTCGTGGCGACCGTTGTGACGAGCCGGTAGTGAACTTCTCCGGCGGCGAAAAAGCCCGGCTGGCGCTGGCGCTGATTGCCTGGCAAAAACCCAACCTGTTGCTGCTTGACGAGCCGACCAACCACCTGGACCTGGAAATGCGTCATGCGCTGGGCGAAGCCCTGCAACACTACGAGGGTGCCATGCTGCTGGTCTCCCACGACCGTCACCTGCTGAAAACCACCGTAGACGAGTTCATGCTGGTTGCCGATGGCAAGGTGGTGCCCTTTGACGGCGAACTGGATGATTATGGCCGCTGGCTGCAGGACTTTCGCACCCGTCAGCTGCAGGCATTACGTACTGCCGGTGACGGAGAAGCGCCTGGCAATGACATCCGTATCGACCGCAAGGCACAGCGCCAGGCTGAAGCCGCCATCCGCCAGCAGCTGGCCCCTCATCGCAAGCAGGCAGAAAAGCTGGAAAACGAGCTGGGCAAAACACAGGCGCAGCTAACCGCCATTGAAGAGCAACTGGCCGACAACAGCCTGTACGAGGCGGATGCCAAAGACCGCCTGAAACAGCTGCTGGCCGAGCAGGCCAGCTGGCAGACAAAAAGTGACCAACTGGAAATGCAGTGGCTGGAAAGCATGGAGCAACTGGAAGTACTGGAGCAGCAACTGGCTGACAAAGCCTAAGTGAGCCGATCCCCGCCACGCCGCTTCACGGCCGGATGCTGCGCTAACGGCAGGCATGAACAACTGCGCTGCACGCGGCATGACCCGACAGGTTCACACAGCAACTACAGCCTGGCGTAGCAGCTCATCCGGCCTTCCACACCGAAGCCAAAGAAAACCCCAATGCCGAATGGCCTTCGGCTAAAATGCCGTCTTTTCCACCCCTCAGGATTCCCACCATGTGGCACTGGCTAACCGACACCGAAATCTGGGCTGCGTTTCTCACGCTAACCGCGCTGGAAATTGTCCTAGGAATCGATAACATCATTTTTATCTCCATCCTGGTCAATCGCCTGCCCAAAGAGCTGCAGGCCAAGGGCCGCTTCTTCGGCATCATGCTGGCCATGCTCACCCGCATCATTCTGCTGTTATCACTGACCTGGGTCATGCGCCTGACCAACGACCTGTTCAGCGTGGCCGGCGTCGGTATTTCCGGGCGCGACATCATCCTGATTGGCGGCGGCCTGTTCCTGCTGCTAAAAAGCACGCTGGAAATCTGGCACAGCGTCGAAGGCAGCGAGGACGACCAGACCAGAATCAAGGGCGCCAGCAGTTTTATCATGGTTTTGCTGCAGATCGCAGTCATTGACATCATATTCTCGCTGGACTCGGTAATCACCGCAGTCGGCCTGGTGCAGCACATTCCGGTGATGGTGGCCGCCATCATGACCTCAGTCATCGTCATGCTGGTGTCCGCTGCCGCCATCAGCCGCTTTATCGAGGAACACCCCACCCTGAAAATTCTGGCGCTGTCGTTCCTGATCATGGTCGGCACCCTGCTAATCGCCGAAGGCTTCGACGTACACGTCCCCAAGGGCTACATCTACTTTGCCATGGCCTTTTCCTTTGGCGT
>JAHAYO010000101.1 GCA_018384595.1 Thiopseudomonas sp. | reverse complement strand
CCCCCAACCCGACCACAGCAGTCCGGCGCAGCCGGACCACTCCCTCACCCGCCTGCACGTAGCGAATTAGGTGGGGGCGTTTGTGGCAAGGCGTTTAGCGCCATGAACGTCCCAAGGCGGTCGTGGCAGCGGAGCTTTGCCACAAACGCCCCCGCCGCCAGCTACACAGCAAAAAAAGCCCCATCACCTTCCGGCAACAGGGCTCTCAAGCTCAATCAAGAACTTACGAATTACGAATAATATGGTCAAAGGCACTCAACGAAGCCTTAGCACCCTCACCCATCGAAATAATGATCTGCTTGTAAGGCACCGTGGTGCAGTCACCGGCAGCAAACACGCCGGGCACGTTGGTGGCCCCACGGGCGTCAATTTCGATCTCGCCACGGTTGCTCAGGGCGATGCTGTCCTTGAGCCACTCGGTGTTGGGCAGCAGACCAATCTGAACAAAAATGCCTTCCAGCTCAATGGTGTGCAGCACATCGGTGGCACGGTCCTTATAGACCAGTCCAGTCACCTTGCTTCCATCGCCTTTGACCTCGGTGCTCAGGGCATTCATGATCACCTTGACGTTGGGCAGACTGTGCAGTTTTTTCTGCAGCACTTCGTCGGCACGCAGCTTGGTATCAAACTCGATCAGGGTTACTTCGGCGACGATGCCGGCCAGATCAATGGCTGCTTCCACACCGGAGTTGCCACCGCCAATCACCGCCACACGCTTGCCCTTGAACAGCGGGCCGTCACAGTGCGGGCAGTAGGCCACGCCGCGGGTGCGGTACTCCTGCTCGCCGGGCACGTTCATTTCGCGCCAGCGGGCACCGGTGGCCAGAATGACGGTTTTGGCTTGCAGCGTACCGCCTGACTCAAACTCAACCGTGTGCAGCCCACCTTCGGCAGCCGCGGGCACCAGTTTGCTGGCGCGCTGCAGGTTCATAATGTCTACGCCGTACTCACGCACATGCTCTTCCATGGCGCGGGCCAGTTTCGGGCCTTCGGTTTCCTTGACAGAAATAAAGTTCTCAATCGACAGCGTATCCATCACCTGACCGCCAAAGCGCTCAGCGGCCACACCGGTACGGATGCCCTTACGCGCCGCATAGATGGCAGCAGCAGAGCCAGCCGGGCCGCCACCCACCACCAGCACCTCGTAGGGAGCCTGTTCTTTCATCTTGTCGGCGGCGCGGTCGGCAGCGCCGGTATCCAGCTTGGCCATGATTTCTTCAACGCCCATACGGCCCTGGCCGAAGGTTTCACCGTTCAGAAACACCATAGGCACCGACATCACCTGGCGTTTTTCCACTTCGTCCTGGAACAGCGCACCGTCAATGGCCACGTGACGCACATTGGGGTTAAGCACCGCCATCAGGTTCAGCGCCTGCACCACATCGGGGCAGTTCTGGCAGGACAGTGAGTAATAGGTTTCAAATTCGTAGCGACCGTCCAGATGCTTGATCTGTTCAATCATGTCTTGCGCCAGCTTGGACGGGTGGCCGCCCACTTGCAGCAGCGCCAGCACCAGCGAGGTAAATTCATGGCCCAGCGGAATGCCGGCAAAGGTGACGCCCATGCTTTCGCCGATACGCTGCATGCTAAAAGACGGCGTGCGCGCATCCTTACCATCCAGACGCAGGCTGATCTTGCTGCACAGACCAGCGATTTCTTCCAGCAAACCTTTGAGCTCGCTGGATTTGGTACTGTTATCAAGCGACGCAACAATTTCAAAAGGCTGCGTCACCTTTTCCAGATAGGCCTGGAGTTGAGCTTTTAAATTGGCGTCCAACATGATTCAGTTCTCCAAAAATTTGGGGTGCCTATTGGGCGACGTTCATTGTGTAAACGCCGCTCAACAGGCCGTCATTCAGATACAAAAACGCCCGGACGGATAAGCCCGGGCGCTGGAGTCTGCCGGCGGGTTGCTGCCGGCAGAGCAGTCAAGACCCAGCGAAAACTTCGCTTAGATCTTGCCTACCAGGTCCAGGGAAGGCGCCAGGGTAGCGTCACCTTCTTTCCACTTGGCAGGGCATACTTCGCCTGGGTGGGCAGCAACGTATTGAGCAGCCTTGACCTTGCGCAGCAGCTCCTGGGCGTCACGACCAACGCCACCGGCGTTGATTTCAACGATCTGGATGATGCCCTGTGGGTCGATAACGAAAGTACCACGGTCAGCCAGGCCAGCCTCTTCGATCATTACGTCAAAGTTGCGGGTGATCAGGCCGGTTGGGTCGCCGATCATCGGGTAGTTGATCTTGCCGATTTCGGGGGAGCTGTCGTGCCAAGCTTTGTGGGTGAAGTGGGTGTCAGTGGAAACCGAGTAGATTTCAACGCCCAGCTTCTGGAATTCGGCGTAGTTGTCAGCCAGGTCGCCCAGCTCGGTTGGGCAGACAAAGGTGAAGTCGGCCGGGTAGAAGAATACGACGGACCATTTGCCCTTCAGGTCGGCTTCGGTTACGTCGATGAACTTGCCGTTGTGGTATGCGGTTGCTTTGAAAGGTTTAACTTCGCTGTTGATGTAAGCCATCGGATTCACTCCTCGTGGGGGTTAAGAACTGTATGGGGCACATGATAGGCCGCCCGCCTCATTAGGCATAATTGATTGATAAAATCATATCAATAGCTTTTGGCAATCCATCCTTTGCCCCGTACTACAGCATGCGACCTGTCAGATATGGGGCCTAAAAGGCCTATTTCAAGGCCCTGCCAAGCCCGCATGCACGGACAGCCACCTTACTTTTTCCTGCGCCGGCTGTCATCATGACCCGCCTTTTTCTGACAGGAAGACCAAAGCATGCAGATTTACCGGGTAGGTGGCGCGGTGCGCGATTCCTTGCTGGGCCAGCCGGTGCAGGATGTTGATTATGTGGTGGTAGGTGCCACGCCACAACACATGCTCGCCCTTGGCTACAAACCGGTGGGCGGCGATTTTCCAGTATTCCTGCACCCGCACACCGGCGAGGAGTACGCGCTGGCGCGTACCGAACGCAAAAGCGGCCACGGCTACGGCGGCTTTGTGTTTCACGCCGCGCCCGATGTCAGCCTCGAAGACGATCTGTTACGCCGCGACCTCACCATCAATGCCATGGCCATGGACGATCAGGGCCGCCTGTTTGACCCTTACGGCGGTCAACGTGACCTAGAAGCCAAGATTTTGCGCCATGTTTCGCCAGCCTTTGCCGAAGATCCTCTACGTGTACTGCGTGTCGCTCGCTTTGCCGCCCGTTATGCGCCGCTGGGCTTTGTTATTGCGCCCGAAACTTTAGAGCTGATGCGTCAGCTGGCCGCATCCGGCGAGCTGAAGCACCTCGCTGCCGAGCGCGTTTGGCAGGAATGCGCCCGGGCTTTGATGGAGCCGGCTGCCGATACCTTTATTCGCGTTTTGCATGAAACCGGCGCGCTGGCTGTGCTGCTGCCCGAGCTGGATGCGCTGTTTGGGGTGCCGCAACGGGCTGAATACCACCCTGAAGTGGATTCGGGCGTGCATATTCTGATGGTGCTGCAACAGGCCGCTCGCTTTGGTCATAACCTGAATGTGCGCTGGGCTTGTCTGATGCACGATCTGGGTAAGGGCATTACCCCGGCCCATGTATTGCCGCGCCATATTGGCCATGAGCATCGCGGGGTGCCGCTGATTCGTGCGGTCAATCAGCGTTTGAGGGTGCCGCGTGAAACGGCCGAGTTGGCCGTGCTGGTGGGCGAATTTCATACCCAGTGTCATACCGCCCTGCAGCTGCGCCCTACCACCTTGCTTAAGTTGCTGATGCGGCTGGATTGTCTGCGCCGTCCGCAGCGGTTGGAGGACTTTGTTAATGCGTGCGAAATGGACTCTCGCGGGCGGCTGGGGTTTACGGAGCGCGAATATCCGCAAGCGGGCTATGTGCGCGGGGCAGCTATCTGTATTGGGCAGGTTGATGTGCAGCCGTTGTTGGCGTCGGGGCTAAAGGGCGCTGCACTGGGGGAGGCGTTGTCGCGGGAGCGGCTGAAGGCTTTGAAGGTTTATTGTGCTCGGTAGCACTCCGCTGTGTGTTATTCCGCGCACAACGAAGTGGAGTCGCGGAATCCGGTGTTTTTTGTGGGGGGTGTTGCGCTGCGGTGGTTTGGGATCAGGTGGTATGCCACACCAAGCTACGCTGCCCGCACCGAAGCACGCTTCGGCACGGTTGCTGATGCTTGGCATGACACACCACCTGTCCCATTAAAACCTTGTGCG
>JAHAYO010000017.1 GCA_018384595.1 Thiopseudomonas sp. | reverse complement strand
AAAGCCGGCAGCCTGCGCGCGTTTTTGCAGGAGCAGCAGCCCGGTTGGCAGCAGCGCATCGGCAAGGTGATCCGCGCCGAGCTGCTGGAGCGCAGCGATCTTAATCCCAGGTTGTTGCCGCAGGCTGAAGCCAGCCTGTACCAGCTGCAGATCGAACTGGGCCGGCTGGAAACCCCGCCCCATGCCCGCGATGACGAACAACTGGCGCAGGCGCTCAAAGATGCCATGGCCCAGGTGCGTGAAGAACAGGCGCAGCTGGAAACGCTGGAAAAGCAGCAAAAACTGCTCAATCAGGCCGGTGACGAAGCGGCACGCCTGGCCAGTCAGGCGCGGCAGCAGGTGCAGCGGTTGCGCAGCGATCTGGAGTTTGCCAAAAACAGCCTTGAGCAGTATCGCCAGGAGCTGGAGCAGCTCAAGCGACATCGTCGTGAAGACTTGCGTCAGCAGTTGCAAACGCTGGAACAGCGGCTGCAACAGCAGCAGCAGCGGCAGAAAACCCTGTTGCGTGAGCGTGAAGATGCGTTCCAGAGCCGCAAGCTGGAAGAGCTGGCCGACTTTGAAGAGCAGCTGGGCCGGCTCAAAGAGCAATACCAGCAACACGAACAAAACCTGCAGGCGCGTCAGCGCAGCTATGACGAGCAAATCCGCCAGCTGGAGCAGGCGCTTAAACAGGAGCTGCTGGAGCAGGGCATCGACCCCAATCGCGTCAGCCAGCTCGAAAGCAAGCTCAAGGAGCTGCGTCAGCGTATCCGCAGCACCGAAGAACGGCGTGACGAGCTAAAGGACTACCAGGAGTTTATCCGGGTTGACTGGCAGCAGCGCAAGCCGCAGCTGGTAGCAGCCGAGTATGAGCTGGAACAAAAACGCCTGACCCTGGAAGAAACCCTGCGCGCCCTGGGCGAAGCCTTCAACAACCAGCGCAGCATGCAGCGCGAGCGCATCAAGCAGGGGCGCGAACAAGCTGGTGTCCTGCA
Organism: Thiopseudomonas sp.; assembly: GCA_018384595.1. Lineage (GTDB taxonomy): Bacteria > Pseudomonadota > Gammaproteobacteria > Pseudomonadales > Pseudomonadaceae > Thiopseudomonas. The sequence goes on along the minus strand of JAHAYO010000017.1, from coordinate 33,215 downwards.
ACAACAGCTGGACAGCGTGCAAAAGCTGCTGCGCCAGATCGAGCAGTTGCCGCAATTGCCGGCTGTGCCCGAAGGCGAGCCGCTGCAGAGCGCCGATTGTCGCGAACGTATTGCCCGCCTGCAGCAGGCACTGGTCGAGCGCAGCGAACGCTCAGGCGCGGTCAGCAAGGCGCTGCAGCAATTTGAAAATGACCTGATCCGCGACAGCGCCGCCGACTTTATGGACACCTGGCAGCAACAGCGGCATCAGCTGGGCGAGCAGCCGGCGGCGCGCACTATGTTGCAAGCCTTTGCCGGCATGCTGCGCCTGCTGGAGGATCAGCAGCAGAACCTGATCCAGCAGGGGCGCAACTATGGCAGCGATTTGTACAACTTCTTTACCGTGTTCCGCGACCTGAACCGGCGCATCAGCGAGCAAAGCCGCCGCCTGAGCGCCGAGGTGACCGAGGAGTTCGCGCTGGAGGGCATCAGCAAGTCCGAAGTGCGCATCCAGTCCACCATTGACGAGCTGGGTTTCTGGCAGCCGCTGAAAGCCTTCTCCGCCTCGCATCAGCAGTGGGAGCAGCACCCGGGCCAACTGCCGCCGGAAAACTATCTCAAGCAGCTGGCCGATGTTGCCGAATTGCTGCGCAGCGACCAGCAGTTCAGCTTTGAAAGCCTGATGCGGCTGGAGCTGCACCTGAACGAGGGTGGCTCGGATCTGGTTATCCGCAATGATCGCCAGCTGCTGGAGTCGTCCAGCCACGGCATGGCCTATCTGATCCTGTGCAAATACCTGCTGGCCTTTACCCGGCTGCTGCGCGGCGAGGCGAAGGTCTGCATTCACTGGCCGATTGACGAGATTGGCACCCTGGCCTACCACAATGTGGAAAAACTGTTTAACGCCTGCAGCAACAATAATATTTTTGTTGTGGGCGCTTTTCCCAACCCGGAGTCGGATGTGCTGACCCTGTTTCAGCAGCGTTATCTGATTGAACGTCAGAGCGGCCAGCCCGCGCAGCTCAAGCGCATCGAGCCGCAACTGAGCCGCTTAAGCCAGCTATTGCAACAACAACGCCAGGAGTTTGCCCAATGATTCAGTACGGTGCTCTGCTTGAATACCTGCTGGCCGGCGGCTTTGTCTGCGCGGTCAGTGACAGCCACAACCACGAGCGTTTGCAGTCGGAAGCGGCGCGTGAGGCGATCGACGACTACCTGCGTCCACTCAACCGGCGGCTGGCCAGCAGCGCCGACGGCAGCGTCTGGTATCTGGCCTGGCGCGAGCTGAACCAGCCGCTGCGTGACAGCCTCAGCCAGCAGTTGCGTATCACCATGGACAGCCTGTTGCCGATGCTCGGCCTGATGCAGCTGGTACAGGACACCACCGGCAGCGACCGCGTGCTCAGCGCCCACGACGTGCTCAACCGGCACGAAATTGCCGCCCGTATCGAAGCCAACCCCAGCCTGCATCAGCAGTTGCAGCAACTGTGTACCACCCGCCTGTTCCAGTCGCAAAGCAACGAGGTGGGCGGTCAGCTCAAACTGGTATTTGACCGCCTGTGCGAGACCGGCTACCTGTTGCAGCCGCACAGGGACCGCCAGCATTTTATCGTCACCGGCAAGATTGATTACCTGCTGGAGCTGGCGCGTTTTATCCAGGAAGAAGAGCGCATCCGCATTGATGAGGAGCCGCCGGTGCAGCAGGAGGAGCTGCTGTCATGAGCCAGCTGGAGTATCAGGGCGAGGCGTTCCGCCAGGGGGTGGAACGGCTCAAGCTGCTGGGCAAGCACGCCGATCTGGTGATGCGCAGCTACTATGGAGAGCCGGTTGACGAGCTGGCGCAGGGCAAATCCATTGAGAAGCTGCTGCAAGCACGGATTTTTTCCCATGTCGATGAACAGAGCGGCCCCAAGCTGGGCGAGCCGGCCCGCCAGCTGATTGCCCAGCTGATTGCCGATGAGCGCCGGCGCAAGGTCAACCCGGAGATTGGCGATTTTCTGGAGGAAATCCGCCGGCTGGCCAACGAGATCAATCAGGCCCAGCAACAGGGCAACCATGCCCATGCCGACTATCTGTTTGCCGGTTTGAGCCAGGATGTGGATGACCTCAACAGCCGCATCATCAGCGGTCTGGAAAGCCTGTGGAACCGGCTCAACAGTGATTTTGCCTTTGTCAGCAGCCTGCCGGAGAAAATGGCCGAAAACGAAAAAGCCGGCAAGGAGGTCGAGCGCTGGCTGGAAGGGCTGAAGATGATCGACTTTGCCGAGCTGATCAGCCTGTGTGGCAGCAATGCCCGCTTGCGCAGCCTGCTGGTGCGTGAACTGCAGGATCAGGTCAGCGAGCACTTCAGCCGCTTGCGCGAGGTGCAGCAGCGCCTGATCGAGCTGCTGGCACGCTTCCGTCAGCAACATGCGCGTAACCGGCTGGTGCGTGGCATGCTGGAGCATCTGCAACGCTACCCCAACTTCAAGCCCGGCGATTATGCCCAGCGCACGGAAGTACCCCTGCTGTTCAATCAGGCCGCTGCCTTGCAGCCGGCTGCCAGCCTGTCGCTGGACCGCCTGCAGGATGGCGACGTGCTGCGCGAGCTGCTGCAGGCCCTGCCGCCGGCACCGCAACCGCGTGTCCTGCCGGCTGAAGCCGCCGGCGTGATCAGCCATGCCGAGCATGAGGTGGTGCTGGCACGGCGCCGTGCCCTGCAGCAGGATGTGGAAAGCTTCTTTTTGCAGGTCTGGCAGCAACAGGGCCGGCAGAGTGCACTGGACTGGCTGCGGCAGTCGAATCTTGAGTGGGATGCGGAAATCTGGCTGTACCAGGTGATTGCTGCCTATCAGGGACTGGCCGCGGCCGACAAGCGGATGTTCCGGCTTCATTACCATGAGCAGCCCGAGCGGGCGGACAACGACCTGCTCATTGTGCAGGATCTGGAGTTACAGGTGCGGGCTGCGCAGCGGCAGGCTATTTGACGGAACCGCCCGCACTGCCGACCCAGGCAATGCTATACCCTGCGACTGCGCGCAGGGTGACGGTGGTAGAAATCGCAGGTTTTCTTGCGTCGTTTTGCGCGTAGTGCATTGACTTTGTCATTCTGCGCGCAACGAAGTGGAGTCGCAGAATCCAGCGGTCGGCGGAGTCAACCGGTGCACGAGGGTATTGGAGTAGCGCACATGGAATTTTCACAAAAGCTATACAACCTGCTGCAACGGGTCGAGGCCCGTTTGCAAACGGCGGCCAGTGTCAGTGAATCCGCGCACAGCCAGGCAGCGCGTGAGCTGCTGGACTGGTGTCGGGCGCAGGATGTACCTACCCACGACTGGGTGACGGCCAGTAAACTGCTGTTCAGCCCGCAGGTGTTGCAGGTCATCAACGAAACCCTGCAGCTGCTCGGCCAGCCGCCCATCGGCACTGTGCACAGCGGACAAAACCGTTACCAGCAGGCACAGGCCAGCAACCGTGAAGATAAAAACAGCAGCCGCCCCCGTGCTGGTCGGGTACTGGTGTTGCAACCGAATGCTGGCAACCTGGCGCTGACGGTATTGCAGCAGCCGCAAGCCGATCTGGTGCTGGATATCCCGGCAGACCAGCTGGATGTGCACACACCGCCCTGCTTGCTGGCAGTGGAAAATCTGGACATGTTTTATCACTGCCTTGAGCATCACCGTAGCGGCAGCCAGCGCCTGCCGGCAGAGTGTGACAATGCGCTGATCGTTTTTCGTGGTTATCAGCATGATGCGCAAAGCGTCATCGCCCTGGTGCAGCAGTTTAATGCGCTGGGCAAGCCCACTTATTATCTGGGCGACTTTGACCCCGCTGGACTCAACATTGCGCTGGACCACGGCTACAGCCATTTGCTGCTGCCAGAGCCGTCCCTGTTAAACCAGGGCTCCTATACGGCGCGCATTGAGCCAAAACAGCAGGAGGATTTTGAACGCCTGCAACGCAGAAGCCGCAGCTGGCCGCAAAATCATGCTTTGCAACTCCATTTGCAGGTTTTGCTGGAGCAGCAACAAAGTTTGCGTCATCAGCGCTACCGGGGTGCGCTAGAATCTGTACCCTTGCCGGATCAACCATCAACGAGGTGAAGCATGTTTGTGCTGGATGAACGCCTGCAGCAGGATACCTGTTGGCTGGCCGATTTGCCGCTGTGCCGGGTATTGCTGATGAACGACGCGCGCTATCCCTGGCTGATTCTGGTGCCGCGGGTGGCGGCGGTCAGTGAGGTCTTTGAATTGGATGAAGCGCAGCAGCATCAGCTGTGGGACGAGAGCCGCCTGCTGGCGCAGGCCATGCAGGGCGTGTTTGCCGCTGACAAGATGAACATTGCTACCCTGGGCAATGTAGTGCGCCAGCTGCACATGCACCTGGTGGTGCGGGTCGAGGGTGACGAGAGCTGGCCGGCACCGGTCTGGGGCCGGGGCGCGGCGGTGCCTTACAGTGAATCCGGACAGGATGCGGTACGCAAGCAAATGCTGCAGGCACTGGAGCGTAGCGGGCTGGAGGTGGCGCTGGCATGAGTAGCATTGACGAGCGCATGGCCGAGCTGGAAATCCGCCAGGCCTTCCAGGATGATGCGTTGCAGACGCTAAGTGATGTGATTGCCGGTCAGCAAAAGCAGATTGATCTGCTCCGGCGCGAGCTGGAGCGGCTGCAGGCACGGCAGGAAGAGCAGTCACAGCAGTTTCAGGAAGTCCCTAATGAGCCGCCACCGCATTACTGATACCCACAAAAAACGGCTGCCAGTTGGCAGCCGTTTTTGCGTGAGCAATCCGTTAAAGCGGATTAACCGCGCCAGTGCAGCAGAGTGTCCAGCATACGGTTAGAGAAGGCCCACTCGTTGTCGTACCAAGCCAGTACCTTGACCAGGTTGTCGTGTACACGAGTCTGGGTCAGGTCGGCCACGCTGGACACGGGGTAGCCGTTGAAGTCACAGGATACCAGCGGCGCTTCGTTGCACTCCATAACGCCTTGCGGGTAAGCCTTGGCTCCGGCGCGCAGAATGTCGTTGATTTCTTCCACGCTGGTGTTGCGCCCTGCGGTAAAGGTCAGGTCAACCAGCGACACGTTCATGGTCGGTACGCGCACGGCCAGCCCGTCCAGACGGCCCGCCAGCTCGGGGATCACCAGACCAATGGCCTTGGCCGCACCGGTGCTGGTGGGGATCATGGAGTGGGCGGCAGCGCGGGCGCGGTACAGGTCGCTGTGGTTTTTGTCGAGCAGGTTCTGGTCGTTGGTGTAGGCATGAATAGTGGTCATCAGACCGTGCTCAATGCCTATCGCTTCGTGCAGCACCTTGGCCACTGGAGCTAGGCAGTTGGTGGTGCAGGACGCGTTGGAAACGACGCGCTGGTCAGCCAGTTGGCCGTGGTTGACGCCATAGACGACAGTCAAGTCGGCCTCGCCTGGGTGGGCCAGCAGTACGTTGCCGGCACCGGCAGCCAGATGTTTTTCCGCATCGGCACGTTTTTTAACGCGGCCGGTGCACTCCATCACCACGTCCACGCCCAACTCTTTCCACGGCAACTTGGTCAGCTCAGGCTCGCGCAGCAGGCGGATGGTTTGGCCGGCGATTTTCATGGTGTCGCCGTCTTGCTCGATGTTGATGCCGAAACGGCCGAAGGTGGAGTCAAAACGGGTCAGGTGGGTCAGCATGTTTGCATCGCCCAGATCGTTGATGGCAACAATCTGGATTTTGTCCTGCAGGCCGCGCTCAAACAGGGTGCGCAGAATGTTGCGGCCGATACGGCCATAGCCATTAATGGCAACTTTTAGCATAGTGAAACTCCTCGTTGAAAGCCCGTGTTAGGGGGCTGATGAATACTGTGCGCCATAGTATGCACAGCCTGAAAGCGTTTGTCCCTGCCACTCTAGTCGTGCGCTGAGCCCGTACCAGAAACCGCTCATGCTATCGGTGCAGGGCTGCTGGCTGATCCATAGCCCCAGTTGCTGGTGGTCGGCGTGGCTGCTGATGTAATGCAGGCCGTCGGCCAACTGCTCGCGGATGTAGGGTAGGGCGAGGGTCGGCTCGCCCGGTTGTTGCAGCACCAGACCCTGATCATTCAGGCGCAGGCTCCAGAACGGCTCATTACCAAAAGCAGCAAGCTGCAGGTGGGCAAAGGTTTGATCCTGACAGCCGTGGCTTTCGGCTTCTAGGCGATGCAACCGCACAAGCTGGGCCGGCGCGTTGTCTGCGTGCAGCTCAAGGTCTGCAAAGCATGCTGCCGAGTCGCACAGTGCCAACGTGGATTGCAGAGCGGGCGGCACATCCAGCGCCAGTGGCTCAGCCGCATCACAGGGTAGGAGTTGCGCCTGCGTGGTGTTAAACCATAGGGTGCCCTGCAGGCGCTGGGGCACGGGTGGCTGTGGCTTACTGGCAAGCAGGCTGCAGCCGCCAAGCAGTAGGCTCAAAGCTAGGGGGACAAGAGAGTAAGGTCGCATTGGGGGTCCAAATAATGAATGACGGCCATAAAGATACAGGCCTAGGGCTATCGGGCATAGTGTGCAATTATTTTGCCTGTGCATCTTGAGCTATGACAAGATCAACCCTTTGAGCCCCTATGCGTCCGTGTAATGCGTGACCGCTGGGCAATACGAGAAGGCAGCACAAGGAGCAACAGCATGAGCGCCAGTATGTTCTGGTACGACTTTGAAACCACGGGTATTGACGCCAGCGCCGACCGCGCCTTGCAGGTGGCGGGTATTCGTACCGATGAAGCACTGAATGAAGTCGGCGAGCCGCTCAACATGTATTGCCGCATGGCCGATGATATTTTACCGCACCCAAAAGCCTGTCTGGTTACCGGTATTAGCCCCAGCACGCTGCAACAGCATGGCCTGAGCGAAGCGGTATTTTTTGGGCGACTACAGCAGGCCATGTTGCAGCCACAAACCTGTACTGCCGGCTATAACAGTCTGCGTTTTGATGATGAATTTACCCGTTACGGGCTGTACCGTAATTTCCATGACCCCTATGCCCGCGAGTGGCAGGGCGGCAATAGCCGCTGGGATATTTTGGATGCCCTGCGCAGCGCCTGGGCGTTGGCACCGGACGGTATTCAGTGGCCGCATAATGAAGAAGGCCGCGTCAGTTTCCGGCTGGAGTTACTGACCGCCGCCAACGGGATTGAGCATGGTCAGGCCCATGATGCGCTGGCCGATGTGCGGGCGACCATTGCCATGGCGCGGGTGTTGCGCAATGCTCAGCCGGCGCTGTACCAGCATCTGTATGCCCTGCGCGATAAAAACCGTGTGCATCAGGCTTTGCGTATTGGCCGACCGGTGGTGCATGTGTCTGGCAAACAAGCTCGGCACAGACGCTATCTGTCGGTGGTTATGCCGTTGCTACAGGACAGCCAGAATAAAAATGCTTATGTGGTGTGCGACCTATTGGAGGATGTACAGCCGTTGCTGGAGCTAACGGCGGAGCAGATCCGCCAGCGCCTGTATACGCAGCGTGATCAACTGCCGGCCGGTACTGCACACATTGCACTGAAGAAGGTGCACGCCAATAAATGTCCGGCTTTGTTTGGCATGGACAGTCTGGATGCGGCTCGCCAGCCTTGGCTGGAGGTGGATGATGCTCTTTGGCGGCGCAATGGGCGACTGCTGCTGGATCATCTGACACAGGTGCAGGATAAGTTGCGCCACGTATTTAGCAACGAGCAATTTGCTGACAAAGGCGATCCCGAGCAGCAGTTATATGGTGGCTTTTTGGGTAGCCGGGATAGGGATTTATGCCGTGCCGTATTGCAGGCTGATCCACAGGCGTTGCGTGAGCAGCCTTGGCCGTTTGATGACCCGCGCTTGCCGCAGTTATTAATACGTTACCGTGCGCGTAATTATCCCGATAGCCTGACGACTGAAGAACAGTTGCATTGGCAGACGTTTTGCAAACAGCGCTTGTTGGGCAGCGAGCCGGGGGCACCGCTAACGCTGGCAGGGTTTGCCGAAGCTGTGGCTCAGTTGACGCAGCAAGAGCGTGCAACTGCAGTAATACAGGAATGGCAGCAGTATGTAGATAATCTGCGGCAGCGTTATGGAGTGTGACGCTGAAAAAACGGGCGCGTTTGTGCGCGCCCGTTTTGAGTATTACAGGGTAACTGCCCAGCCTTCGACCGTTTCATTGCCCCATTGTTGTTTCCACTCTTTCAGTCCGTTGTGGTTGCCGCCCTTGGTTTCGATCACGGCACCGGTGTGTGGGTTGGTGTAGCGCTTGGTGCGACGCTCGCGGCGTGCGCCTGAAGATGCCTTGGGGGCAGCGGTGCTGGCGCTTTCAGGGTTAAGGATGGCATTGATGTCACGCAGTGACTTGTTGTACTCGGACATCAGAGCGCGCAGCTTTTCTTCAAATTCCATTTCTAGTTTCAGGTCTGGATCGTTAGCTAGGGCTTCCAGCTCTTGCTGCAGTTCGAGGATGGCGTTTTTGGTATTGCGAAAGCGATTAATCTTTACGGACATTTTAGTTTCCTGAAGAAATATGAAAGTGTAGGTGGAGGTTTGAGTTTCATCTTGGCAGATATACAGCTGCATGTGCAGTATAGCCAGCAGGCATTTTGCTTGCGTAGGCATGAATCCCTGTTTATCTAACCAAGAATAGTAATAACCCTCCGAGAATTACAGGCCGAATCTTAAGTTAAGCGGCACAGCCTTGTAAATAGCAGTTGATTGCCAAGCTGTAAATAATAGCTCCAGCCACTGCGAAATGGGCTGTGCTTGTTCAATGCTGCGTCAAACCAAGAAAGTTTTTAATTAGCGGGTGCAAAGCAGTGACCGCGCCGGACAGCAAGCCAGTGGTCGGCCATGACAGGCTGGGTAGCAGACGGTAGAATGCGCCCGATGTAAATTTTACCGGAGTTGTCGATGCGCACTTTTCGTTTGACCATTGCCTGCCCCGACCGGGTCGGCATCGTAGCCAAGGTCAGTAATTTCCTAGCGACCTACAATGGCTGGATCCATCAGGCCAGTCACCATTCGGATGAACACAGCAACTGGTTCTTTATGCGTCACGAGATTCGTGCCGACTCGCTGCCTTTTGATCTAGACGGTTTTCGGCAGGCGTTTGCGCCGATTGCCAAAGAGTTTTCCATGCTTTGGAATGTCACGGACTCAACGGTAAAAAAGCGCGTGATTCTTATGGCCAGCCGTGAATCGCACTGCCTAGCCGACTTGTTGCACCGCTGGCACCGTGGCGAGTTGGACTGTGATATCCCCTGCGTGATTGCTAACCATGATGACCTACGCAGCATGGTTGAGTGGCACAATATCCCGTTTTTCCATGTACCAGTGGATGCCAAAAACAAACAGCCGGCCTTTGATGAAGTCAGCCGCCTGATTGACGAGCACGCCGCCGATTGCGTGGTGCTGGCCCGCTACATGCAAATTTTGCCGCCAGAATTGTGTGATAAATACGCCGGTCGCGTGATTAACATCCACCACAGCTTTCTGCCGTCTTTTGTCGGTGCCAAGCCTTACCATCAGGCGGCATTGCGCGGGGTCAAATTGATCGGCGCTACCTGCCACTATGTGACCCAAGACTTGGATGCCGGCCCGATCATCGAGCAGGACGTGATGCGCGTCAGCCACCGCAACAGCATTGACGATATGGTGCGGCTGGGCAAAGACGTGGAAAAAATGGCACTGGCCCGTGGTCTGCGTTATCACCTAGAAGACCGGGTAATTATCCACGACAACAAAACCGTCATCTTTGATTAAAAGGCTGCGCTGGTTATTCGCCGGCGTTTGCGAAAGACATACCGCTACATAACAAGGCAGGACTATGCAGGATTTTCAGTGGGTCAACACCAGCGCACAGCTTGCTCAGCTGTGTCAGCAATGGCAGCAACAGCCTTTTGTGGTGCTGGATACCGAGTTTGTTCGGGTGGATACCTATTACCCGAACACAGGCTTAATCCAGCTGGCCACCACGGCGGGCAATTACCTGCTGGACCCGCTGGTAATTGATGACTGGAGCCCTTTTGCCGCGCTGCTGGAAAACCCTGCTGTGGTCAAGGTGGTGCATGCCTGTGGCGAGGATCTGGAAGTGTTCCAACGCCTTTCTGGCAGTTTGCCGCGGCCACTCTACGATACCCAGTTAGCGGCTGCTTATGCCAACCTGGGCTTTTCTTGGGGCTATGCGCGGCTGGTGCAGCATTTTTTGGACATTGAGTTGCCCAAGGGCGCAACCCGCTCCGACTGGCTGCAGCGCCCGCTGAGTGACGAACAACTGCTGTATGCGGTGCAGGATGTTAGCTATTTGGCGCAGGTATACCCACTGCTGGATGCTCTGCTGGATGACACTAAGCGCAATTGGCTGCTGGAAGACGGCGCAACGCTGGTGGCCGCACAGCAACACACAACCGACCCGCAACAGCTGTGGCAGGGCGTCAAGCTGGCCTGGACGCTGGATGCGCGGCAGGCAGGCCTGTTGCAGGTGCTGAGCGCGTGGCGTGAGCAACAGGCACAAAAACGTAACATTCCGCGTAATTGGGTGCTTAAAGAGCCGGTGTTGCTGGAACTGGCACAAAAGCAGCCGTCCAGTTTGGCGGCGCTGGAGCGCATCGAGGGGGTTTCGCTGGGCTTGGTGCGCCACAACGGCCAAACTTTGCTGCAGCTGATGGCTGAAGTGCAGGGCAGGGCGGCGCAGGCGTTGCCACAACCGCTGCCGGAGCCATTGCCGCTGGAGGCAACCCGTGCACTTAAGCGGCTTAAAAAAGTGGGCGAACAGTTTGCTCTTGAGCATCAGATTGCCCCCGAGCTGGTGCTGAAAAAGAAAATACTGGTGGATGCGTTGGCCAGTGGTTGGCCGCAAGGTCCTTATCAATTGCCTCAGTCGCTGCAAGGCTGGCGGCTTGAATATTTGGGCCAGGCGCTGCAGACAGCGTTGGCCGGAGAAATCGCATGAAAAAAATTTGCTCCATCTACCAGAGTTCACGCAAGCCAGGCATGTACCTCTATGTCCTTAAGGCCGATGCGCTGGCAAAGGTGCCGGGCGAGCTGCTGAAGCTGTTCGGCACGCCCAAACACAGCTTTGATCTGGTTTTGACGCCTGAGCGCACGCTGGCGCAGGAAGATATTCATCAGGTGTTGGACAACCTAGACAACCGAGGTTTTCATCTGCAAATGCCGCCGCCCGAGGATGATTACATTGAGCATCTGCCGCAGGAGCTGTTGACACGCAATGACCCCGCCTGAGCCTGTGTTGAACGTGATGCAGGTCATATTTCGTCGGTTTTTGTAAAATAATACTGGCACTGTCCGTAAAATCAGGTAAAGTACACGCCACTGTTGCTGCATGCGTCACCGTGAATCATTCGATGTTTAAACATTGCGACTCCTGTTACTCCTTGCACTCAGTATACGCAGGCATAGCGCCTGCATTTTTTTACTCAAGAATAAGGAGACAGCAATGTCTAACCGCCAAACCGGTACCGTCAAGTGGTTCAACGATGAAAAAGGCTTCGGCTTCATTACTCCAGAATCCGGCGAAGATCTGTTCGTACACTTCCGCGCCATTCAGTCTGACGGCTTCAAGAGCCTGAAAGAAGGCCAGAAGGTATCTTTCGTAGCCACTCGTGGTCAGAAAGGTATGCAGGCTGAGGAAGTTCAGGTTATCTAATCTGAGCTGCTTTGCTGAAAAAACCCGCCCTTTGGCGGGTTTTTTTGTGTCTATTCAACCAAGGAAGGCTGTGTGCGGGGTGTTGGAATGATTAGAGTCAACACTCTGGCGTCAAGACTCTGTGTATGGTGTTGACCCCAACAACAATAAATGCGTAATGGAAGAACTTGACATGCTCACATCACTAGAAACCCTGGTTTGGTCGGACGAATTTAAAACAGGCATCGATATTGTCGATGAGCAGCACAAGCGCCTTTTTGAATACTTTGCCGAAATCCAAGAGTGCATTAACAGCGGCGCCGAAGGGCGAGTCGAAAATATTTGCCGAGGCCTGGTCGACTACGCCATCTCGCACAATACGTTCGAGGAATCCCTGATGAAACAGGCCGGCTACCCTATGCTGGATGCACACCATGCCGCCCACGAAGCGTTCAAAGAGCGTGCGCAGGGCTATTTAGTGCGCCTGGAAGCTGAAGGCAACCCGATGAAAGTGGCGCGTGTTATCCGCACTGAAATAGGCCTGTGGCTGATCAATCACATCAAGCGTGAGGATCAACACTACGTTCCTTACGTCAAGAAGTCGCTGGATCAGGGCTTTGTATCGCGCATGCTCAAGCGTTTCTTTTGATCATGCCCTTTTCGGGGCTTCCTGCAAGGCTGTCGCTTGGGTAACATGTGCCCATTTTCAGGCTCCCGAGGTAAACAATGACTATCAAAGCAGACCGCTGGATTCGCCGCATGGCGCACGAGCAGGGCATGATTGAGCCCTTTGTCGAACGCCAGGTGCGTACTGCTGGCAGCGAGCCGCTAATTTCCTATGGTGTCTCTAGTTACGGTTACGATGTGCGCTGCGCCGATGAATTCAAGGTTTTTACTAATCTGCATTCGGTCACGGTTGACCCTAAAAATTTTGATGAAAAAAGCTTTGTTGATGTCAAGGGCGACTACTGCATCATTCCGCCCAACTCGTTTGCTTTGGCGCGCACGGTCGAGTATTTCCGTATTCCACGCAATGTATTGACCGTTTGCTTGGGCAAAAGCACCTATGCCCGTTGCGGCATCATCGTCAACGTTACGCCGCTGGAGCCGGAGTGGGAAGGGCATGTGACGCTGGAGTTTTCCAATACCACCACGCTGCCAGCGAAAATTTATGCCAATGAGGGCGTGGCGCAGATGTTGTTTTTTGAGTCAGATGAAAGCTGTGAAGTGTCCTATCGTGACCGTGGCGGCAAGTATCAGGGGCAGCAAGGCGTAACCTTGCCGCGCGCTTGAAGCGACCGTGGCAATAAAAAAGGCTGTATCCAGTGGATACAGCCTTTTTTTGTCGGGCGTGGATTATTGGTAAGCCCCAGGCATAGGGCGCAGGTTAATTTCTACACGGCGGTTTTGTTGGCGACCATAGGCATCGGCGTTGCTGGCGACCGGTTGATCAGGGCCCATGCCACGCACATTCATGCGTGAACCCTGTACGCCCTGACCTTGCAGGTAGCTGGCAACACTCTGTGCACGGCGCTGCGACAGCTGCATGTTGTGTGAGTAGCCGCCGGTGCTGTCGGTGTGGCCGACGATGTCGATGGTGTTTTGGTCGTACTGGCGGAAGGATTGCGCCAGATTATTGAGGGCGCTGTAAAAACTGCCGGAAATAGTGGCCGAGTCGCTGGCAAAGGTCACGTTGCCGGGCATAACCAAGGTTAGGTTGTCGCCTTGGCGCTGGACTTCTACGCCAGTGCCCTGCATGGCGCGGCGCAGTTCAGCTTCTTGACGATCTACGTAGTAGCCGTAACCGGCACCGGCTGCACCCGCGACTGCCGCGCCAATCAGCGCGCCTTTGGTGCGGTCTTTTTTGCTCGACACTGCAGCACCTGCGATGGCACCCGCAGCGGCACCCACGCCGCCGTACACTGCGGTACGGTTGATGCTGCGTTCGTTTTCGTAGGGGTTGTTGGCGGCGCAGCCACTGAGTAAAACGGCTGCCCCTAGGGCAATTAGGCTGTGTTTTAAGGCGGGTACGGTCATGGCATAACTCCAGAAAAAGACTGTGTTTCGACTGTGCAAGATAGCCGTTGTTCCTGCGCTTGTGCGTAAGGGCAGGGTAAAGATCGGGTAAACCAGTAGGCTGCATTCGTGAGGCGGTTGTTTTATAGTTCATTACCGTGTTTGTGGATAGCAGGATCTGGTTATGAAGTGTCAGCAAGGTATTTTGTTTGAACAGGTGCCGGCCGTAGCACGCCATGTTTTTTTAACACTGGCCGACAGTCAGGATGTGCCGCGTGCGCTGGCCGCTTTGGCGGCGCAGGCGGATGGCATTGACACCGTGGTTGGGCTTGGTGTGGCGGCTGCGCAGGCACTGGGCAAGCAGCTGCCGCTTTTGCGTGTTTTTCCGGCACTGAGCAACCAAGGAATTGACGTGCCTTCAACCCAACACGCGCTTTGGTTATGGCTGCGTGGCGAGGACCGTGGTGAGCTGCTGTTGCGTACCATGCAGCTTGAGCAGCTGCTGGCACCGGCTTTCAAGGTGGTGCAGGTGACTGATAGTTTCCGTTATCTGTCGGGCCACGACCTATCAGGTTATGAGGACGGTACAGAAAACCCAGTGGGTGACGAAGCTGTTCAGGTGGTGACTGCCCCGGATCAGCTGGGTGGTAGCTATGCGGCCATTCAGCACTGGGAGCATGATCTGGCCTACATGCAAGCGTTGCCGCAGCAGGAGCAGGACCACATTATCGGCCGCCGCCTGAGTGACAACGAAGAAATTGAGGACGCGCCCGAGTCGGCTCACGTCAAGCGCACGGCCATGGAAGACTTTGATCCGGAGGCTTTTGTGGTGCGCCGTTCCATGCCTTATATCGACGGCGATACTGCGGGGTTGGTGTTTCTGGCCTTTGCCGATACGCTTGATGCGTTTGAAGTGCAGCTGCGCCGCATGATCGGGCTGGATGATGGGATTACTGATGGCTTATTCCGTTTTAGTCGTCCAGTGACCGGCGGTTATTACTGGTGCCCGCCGGTAGTGAAAGGCCGATTGGTGCTGGATAGCTGACTTTACTTCGACTGTTGTCTTGCAAGCCGGGGCATGGCCAGCTTGGGCTGGCAGTGCCAAACGCGTTGTGCTGCAGTGGCTGTAACCCAGCGGCGGGCTGCGGCTCGGCCTGCTGAGCTAAGCCGCTTGCAAGCAAGAGACTTTGTTTTATGAGGCGGTTCTGCTTCCAGCTTGCTGCAGCATACAGTTGTCATCCGGCCAACATCTTTCGGGCATGGGCCAGTGACTCAGCCGTCATCTCCACACCCCCCAGCATGCGCGCAATTTCTTCCGTGCGTTGCTCCATGTCCAGCTCGCGTACAGCGGTGCTGGTGCTGTCTTTGCCGCGTTTTTTATGGACAAACAAGTGCTGATGCCCTTGCGCAGCGACTTGCGGCAGGTGGGTGACAGTCAAAACTTGGCCACTTGCGCCTAGTTGGCGCAACAGCTGACCGACAATTTCGGCGGTAGGGCCGCCAATACCGACATCGACCTCATCAAAGACCAAGGTTGGTACGCGGGAGGTTTGTGCGGTAATCACCTGGATGGCCAAACTGATGCGTGACAGCTCGCCGCCCGAGGCGACCTTGGCCAGTGCTTTGAGTGGCTGACCGGGGTTGGCACTGACCAGAAATTCGATGGTTTCCAGCCCCTGTGTGGTGGGGTTGTCTGCCGCAGCAGGTGTGAGCGTTATGTCAAAGCGCCCGCCCGGCATGCCCAGCCCCTGCATACGTTCGGTAACGGCTTTTTGCAGTTTTTTGGCAGCGTTCGCCCGTTTGTTACTCAGGTTGCCCGCTTTGCTGGCGTAGCTGGCGGCGAGCTGCTGCAGTTCAGCGCTGAGTGATTCCAGCTGGCCATCTTCGCCTTGCAGGTTTTCCAGCTCTTGTAGAAGTTGCTGGTGCAGGGTGTTCAGGTCGTCTGCCTGAACGCGGTGTTTGCGCGCTAGGCTATAGATACTGTCCAAGCGCTCGTCAACCCATTGCTGGCGCTGCGGGTCGCAGTCAAAGCTGTCAATAAAGCGGTTGAGTTCAGCCACTGCTTCTTCGATTTGAATCTGGGCGCTTGCTAGGAGCTCGTTGCACTGTTGCAGCGCAGCAGGCGGCTGGCTGAAGGCTCGGCCTCGGTTGAGGCCGCTGGCCAACGCTGCCAATACGGTGCTGCCTTCGCCTTCGCTGCACAGATCAATAATGAAGCGGCAATGTTCAAGCAGCTGGCCGGCTTGCGACAGGGTGCGCTGCTCTTGTTCCAGTTGTGCCAGCTCGTCATCGCCCAGCGACAGGGCATCCAGCTCTTCCAGTTGATAGCTGAGCAGCTGGATACGCGATTGTTGTTCTTCGCTGGTGTTGGATAGGCGTTGCAGCAGGTTGTTTTTTTGTTGCCATTGACGGGCCAGCTGTGCAACTTCGCTGGCCAACGGCACGCAACCGGCGTATTCATCCAGCAGACGGCGGTGGGTGTCGGTTTTGAGTAGCGATTGATGCTCATGCTGACTGTGAATGTCGATCAATAAAGCGCCCAGTTCTTTGAGATCAGCCTGGGTGCAGGGGGTGCCGTTGATATAGCCGCGGGAGCGGCCTTCGGCGGTGATCACACGTCGCAGCAAGCACTGGCTCTCATTGTCCAGATCGCGCTCGGCCAACCAAGCAGAGGCTTCGGGAATCGAGCCTATATCAAAGCTGGCCAAAATATCGGCCTTGTCGGCACCGGGGCGTATGACGCCGCTATCGGCACGAGCGCCTAAGGTCAGGCTAAGGGCGTCGAGCATGATGGATTTGCCCGCACCGGTTTCACCGGTGATTACGCTCATGCCGGGTTTGAGGTCGAGATCAAGGTGCTCGACTATCGCAAAGTTGTGTATGGTCAGCTGCAGCAGCATGTTCAGGGTACTCCGCACGTTATGCTGGTTATTTATACAGTGATTCGTTTTTGTGCACAAGCCCGCCGTAAAAAACCCGTGAGCGCGCTTGAACTGTAGCGGCAGCATCCCCATATAGGCGGCACTTTGATTTTTTGCATGCTGCCGTGCGGCATGCGTTAGACAGCATGAGGAATTTCCATGACAGATGAACAGCAACACGATCAGGACGCGCTGCTCAGTGAAGAACAGGTGGCTGAAGCGCTGGATAATGCCAGCCTGCTGGTAAAGGTTGAAACGCTGGAAGCCCAGCTGGCCGATAGCAAAGATCAGGCCCTGCGTGCGGTCGCCGAGATGCAAAATATCCGCCGCCGCGCCGAGCAGGATGTGGAAAAAGCTCACAAATTTGCGCTGGAAAAATTCGCCGGTGACTTGCTGGCGGTGGTGGATTCACTGGAGCGTGGCACCCAAGTGGCCGACGCCAGCAACGAGGCGGTCAAGCCGATGCTGGAAGGCATGCAGCTGACCCTGAAGCAGTTGCTGGATACGCTCAAACGTTTTCAGGTCGAGCGTGTTGATCCGCTGGGTCAGCCCTTCAATCCCGAGCTGCACCAAGCCATGGCTATGGAAGAAAGCACCAGCGCCGAGCCGGACAGCGTGCTTAAAGTGTTCCAGTGCGGCTATACCCTCAGCGGCCGGCTGCTGCGCCCCGCGATGGTGGTGGTGAGCAAGGCACCTGCTGAGCCGCTAGTGAAAATTGACGAACAGGCTTGAAATGCCGGTTTGTAGCCCCATTAAGTGACCATTCGTTACACACATTGCCATTCGCTAAACATTTTTGGAGTCATCAGACATGAGCAAAATTATCGGTATTGACCTGGGTACAACCAACTCTTGTGTTTCCGTGCTGGAAAACGGTGTATCCAAAATTATTGAAAACGCTGAAGGCGGTCGTACCACCCCGTCCATCATTGCTTACACCAATGACGGTGAAATTCTGGTCGGTCAAGCGGCCAAGCGTCAGGCGGTAACCAACCCGCAAAACACCCTGTATGCCGTCAAGCGCTTGATTGGCCGCCGTTTCGACGAAGACGTGGTGCAAAAAGACATCAAAATGGTGCCTTACACCATTGTCAAGGCTGACAACGGCGATGCGTGGGTTGAGGTAAAAGGCGAAAAAATGGCACCGCCACAAATCAGTGCCGAAGTGTTGAAAAAGATGAAGAAAACCGCCGAGGACTACCTGGGCGAAACCGTTACCGAAGCGGTAGTTACCGTTCCGGCTTACTTTAACGACAGCCAGCGCCAAGCGACCAAAGATGCCGGCCGTATCGCCGGACTGGACGTCAAGCGCATCATCAACGAGCCGACTGCTGCCGCGCTGGCCTACGGTATGGACAAAGGCAAGGGCGACCACACCATTGTCGTCTATGATCTGGGTGGCGGTACCTTTGACGTGTCCGTAATCGAGATTGCCGAGATCGACGGCGAGCAGCAGTTTGAAGTGCTGGCCACCAACGGTGATACCTTCCTCGGTGGTGAAGACTTCGATATCCGCCTGATTGACTATCTGGCGGACGAATTCAAGAAAGAAAACGGCATGGACCTAAAGGGCGACCCTCTGGCCATGCAGCGTCTGAAAGAGGCTGCAGAAAAAGCCAAGATCGAGCTGTCCTCTGCCCAGCAGACCGACGTCAACTTGCCGTATGTGACGGCTGATGCCAGCGGTCCTAAGCACCTGAACGTCAAGGTAACCCGCGCCAAGCTGGAGTCGCTGGTTGAAGACTTGGTTAAGCGTACACTGGAGCCTTGCCGCATTGCGTTGCAAGATGCCGGTCTGGACGCTAAAGCCATTAACGATGTGATTCTGGTGGGTGGTCAAACCCGTATGCCAATGGTGCAGCAGGCCGTGGCCGACTTCTTCGGCACCGAGGCACGTCGTGACGTCAACCCTGATGAAGCGGTTGCCATGGGCGCAGCTATCCAAGGCGCAGTACTGTCCGGTGATGTTAAAGACGTTCTGCTGCTTGACGTAACTCCGCTGACCTTGGGTATTGAAACCATGGGCGGCGTGATGACCGCGCTGATCGAGAAAAACACCACCATCCCGAGCAAAAAATCGCAGGTATTCTCCACTGCTGACGATAACCAAAGCGCTGTGACCATTCATGTGCTGCAGGGCGAGCGTAAGCAGGCGGCGCAGAACAAGTCACTGGGCAAGTTCGATCTGTCCGACATTCCGCCTGCGCCACGCGGTGTGCCTCAGATTGAAGTGACTTTCGATATTGACGCCAACGGTATCCTTAACGTGTCCGCCAAAGATAAGGCCACCGGTAAGCAGCAGTCCATCGTGATCAAGGCCAACTCCGGTCTGAGCGATGAGGAAATCGAGCAAATGGTGCGCGATGCCGAGGCTAACGCCGAAGAAGACCGCAAATTCGAGGAGCTGGTGTCTGCCCGCAACCAGGGTGACCAGCTGGTACATGCCACCAAGAAGATGCTGTCTGAGCATGCCGACAAGGTGTCTGCTGAGGAAAAAACAGCGATTGAGGCCGCTTTGGCCGAGTTGGAAGTGGCGGTCAAGGGCGACGATAAGGCTGACATTGACAGCAAAGTTGAGGCACTGTCTCAGGCCAGTGCGCCGGTTGCCCAGAAAATGTACGCCGAGCAGGCTGAAGGCGCACAGCAGGGGGCTGCAGCCGACTCCGCTGCCGAAGCCGACGATGTGGTCGATGCCGAGTTCGAAGAAGTCAAGGACGATGACAAAAAGTAAACGGCTGACTGTGACCTGTCACGGTAATGTCTGACCGGAAACAATGCGGGGGCCGTGCTCCCGCATTGTTGTTTACAGAACCAACAAGCGAAGAGTGTTATGTCTAAACGCGATTATTACGAAGTGCTCGGCGTAGAGCGCGGTGCCAGCGAAGCCGAGGTCAAGAAAGCCTACCGCCGGCTGGCGATGAAATATCACCCAGACCGCAACCCAGACGATAAAAGTGCTGAGGACAAGTTCAAAGAAGCCACTGAGGCGTATGAAGTGCTGTCCGATGCACAAAAGCGCCAAGCATACGACCAGTACGGCCATGCCGGCGTTGACCCGCAAATGGGCGGTGGCGGTTACGGCGGTGCTGGGTTCTCTGACATCTTTGGCGATGTATTCAGCGATTTCTTTGGTGGCGGTGGCCGTCAGCGCGGCGGCCCGCAGCGTGGTTCTGACCTGCGCTACACCATGGAGCTGAGTCTGGAAGATGCGGTGCGTGGCAAAACCGTAGAAATCCGTGTGCCTGCGCTGGCCGAGTGTAAAAGTTGCGAAGGCAGCGGCGCTAAAAAAGGCACCCGTCCGGTTACCTGTACTACCTGTAACGGTGTCGGCCAGGTGCGCATGCAGCAAGGCTTTTTTGCCGTGCAGCAGACCTGTCCGCGCTGCCATGGCAGCGGCCAGATGATCACCGACCCTTGCGGCAGCTGTCAGGGACAGGGCAGGGTCGAAGACAGCAAAACGCTATCGGTCAAAGTACCGGCCGGTGTCGATACCGGTGACCGTATCCGTCTGACGGGTGAAGGCGAAGCGGGTACACAGGGTGGCCCAGCGGGCGACCTTTATGTTGTGGTTAATGTGAAGGCGCATGATATTTTCGAGCGCGATGGCCGCAACCTGCACTGCGAAGTGCCGATCAGCATTGTGGACGCCACTCTGGGCGGCGAGCTGGAAGTGCCGACGCTGGATGGCCGCGTCAAACTGAAAATTCCCGAAGGCACGCAAACTGGCAAATTGTTTCGTTTGCGCGGCAAGGGAGTGACTCCGGTGCGCGGTGGTGGCGTAGGCGATTTGATCTGCCGTGTGGTGGTGGAAACGCCGGTCAAGCTCAACAAGCGTCAGCGCGAGTTGCTGGAAGAATTGCGTGAATCATTGCATGGCGATCAGGCGCACTCGCCCCGTGCCAGCGGCTGGTTTGATGGCATGAAGCGCTTTTTTGGTGACGGCAAGTAGGGGTTGTGCACTTTGGCGTCAGGGCTCGGGTGCTGCATCAGGCTGACCAGCCAGCTGCTCCAGAACTCTGATGCCTGACGCAACACCCCAGCCGAGCCAATGCTGCCTTTAACAGCTTCGACAAAAGTCGGTCTGGCTGCAATTAGCCGCCTATTGCGTTTGCCAAACATGCTAGGATTAGCCACCCATTTTCTGAGCCGCAGTTACAGCTGCGGCTATTTATTGAGTGCCGGTTCCACAAGAACGGCAAGAGAGAGCAGACATGTTGAGAATCGCAGTTACCGGCGCTGCCGGACGTATGGGCCGTACCCTGATCGATACCGTCAAGGCCACCCAGGGCGTTTTGCTGACCGCCGCTATTGCTCGCCCCGATAGCAGCCTGATCGGTGCCGATATCGGCGAGCTGGCCTGTGTTGGCAAAACAGGCATTCTGATGGTCAGTGAGCTGGAGCCGGTGCTGGACAGTTTTGACATCCTGATCGACTTTACCCACCCTACGGTTACCCTGAAAAATATCGAGATTTGCCGGCAGGCCGGCAAGGCCATGATTATCGGCACCACCGGCTTTACCGGTGCCGAGCGTAAGCTGATCGAAGAAGCCTCGCGTGAAATCCCCATTGTGTTTGCGGCTAACTTCAGTGTGGGTGTCAACCTGTGTCTGAAGCTGGTGGATACCGCCGCCCGCGTGCTGGGTAACGAAGTGGATATCGAAATTGTCGAAACCCACCACCGCGATAAGGTGGATGCGCCGTCGGGCACCGCGCTGGCCATGGGTGAAATTATTGCCAGTGCGCTGGGGCGCGACCTGGAAAAAGTGGCCGTTTATGGCCGTGAAGGCCAGACCGGTGCCAGACCGCGTGAAGTGATCGGCTTTTCTGCTGTGCGCGCGGGTGACGTAGTGGGTGACCATACCGTCATTTTCGCTGCCGACGGCGGTCGCACCGAAATTACCCACAAGGCTTCCAGCCGCAAAACCTTTGCCCGTGGTGCTATCCGCGCCGCAATCTGGTTGCAGGGCAAGCCGGCGGGCCTGTATGGCATGAACGAAGTGTTGGGGCTGGATTAACGGCGCAGGCGTAAGCCGGCCTTTCGGTTTTGCGAAAGATGCCGTACAATGCGCCTTTAGTGTATCCACTAGAAGCGCACCCCACATGAATGATCAAAAAAGCGGAATGATGTTTACCCACGTCATTCCGCTTTTTTGCGAATCTGTGCGTCTAAAAGTCTCAAAACGGGAGGTCCATTTGTCCACGCCAGCCATTCTCGCCCTTGCCGACGGCAGCATTTTTCACGGTACTGCCATCGGCGCAGAGGGTCACGCACTGGGTGAGGTTGCGTTCAGCACCGCCATGTCCGGTTATCAAGAGCTGTTGACCGATCCGGCGTCAGCCGGCCAACTGCTGGCCCTGACCTATCCGCACATTGGCAACAGCGGTATCAACCCGCAGGATGGCGAGTCAGACCGCATCCAGGCCGCCGGCTTGATTATTCGCGACCTGCCGCTGACCGCCAGTAACTGGCGCAGCACCTGTAGTTTGCAGGCGTTCTTGCTAGACGCTGGCACCGTGGGCATTGCCGATATTGATACCCGCCGGTTGGTACGCATCCTGCGCGAAAAAGGCACCCAGCACGGCTGCATTATGGCGGGTGCGGATGCTAGCGAGGAAAAGGCATTGGAGCGGGTGCGCGGTTTTGCCGGCGCGCAGGATCAGGATCAGACCGCAACAGTGACCACTCGCACAAGCTACAACTGGAATGAAGCCCCTTGGCAGCTGGCCAGCAATAGCCACCCGCAGGTGCCGACTGAGCAGCTGCCTTGGAAAGTGGTGGTGTATGACTTTGGCGTATCCCGTTCGTTATTGCGTGACTTGGTGGCTAAAGGTTGTCAGCTGAGCGTAGTACCTGCCGATACGCCTGCCGCCGAGGTACTGGCGCAAAAGCCCCACGGAGTGGTGCTGTCGTCCGGTCCGGGCAATGCCGCTGCCTGCACCGGCGCAATTGAAACCGTCAAAGCGTTGCTCGACGCCGGTGTGCCCTTGTTTGGGGTGGGACTGGGCCACCAGTTGCTGGCTTTGGCCAGTGGTGCGCAGCTCAAGCGCCTGTCGGTCAGCCGCATTGGTGTCAACCAGCCGGTCAAGGATTTGGCCAACGGCCATGCCCTGATCAGCAGCCAGCACCACAGCTATGTGGTGGACGCCGCCAGTCTGCCGGCCAGCCTGCAGCTCACCCATACCAGCCTGCTGGACGACAGCGTGCAAGGCATTGCCGTCAACGGCAAACCGGCTATCGGCTTCCAAGGCATTCCGCATGTGAGTAACGAGCCCAACACCAGCAGCGCCTTTTATGATCGCTTTGGCGAGTTGATGCAACAGGCACACAAGGCCTAAGCATGTTGGACGGGCTGGGTATTACCGACCTTTGGACCTTTGTCATCGGCACGATTGTTATCGTGCTGCTGCCTGGGCCCAACTCCCTGTTTGTGCTGGCCACGGCCGCCGCACGGGGGGTACAGGATGGCTACCGCGCTGCGTTGGGCATTTTTTTGGGTGATAGCGTGCTGATGCTGCTGTCGGCGCTGGGCGTAGCTTCCTTACTGCGTACCGAGCCAATGCTGTTTTTGGCGCTCAAGTACCTCGGCGGTGCTTATCTGTGTTGGCTGGGGCTAAACATGCTGCTGGCCGCTTGGTTGCGCTGGCGCAATCCGCTGCCGCAACAGCCCAGTCGGCAAAAACTGTCCAGCCGCCCTACACGCAAAGCGATGCTGCTGAGCCTGTCCAACCCCAAGGCCATCTTGTTTTTTGTGTCCTTTTTCATCCAGTTTGTGGACCCGGCGTACGCCCATCCGGGTTTGACCTTTCTAGTGCTTGGGCTGATTGTGCAGCTGATCAGCGGCATCTACCTGAGCATCTTGATCTTTACCGGCGCCCGCCTGGCGCATTGGTTTCGCCAGCGCACCCGTCTGGCTGCCAGTGCTTTAACCGGCACGGGCGCTCTGTTTGTCAGCTTTGGCGTCAAGCTGGCTACCGCAACCCTGACCTGATACCGCGAGAATCCCATGGCAAAACGCACAGACATTAAAAGCATCCTGATCATCGGCGCCGGCCCCATTGTTATTGGCCAGGCCTGCGAATTTGACTACTCCGGCGCCCAGGCCTGTAAATCCCTGCGCGAAGAAGGTTTTCGCGTCATTCTGGTCAACTCTAACCCCGCCACCATCATGACCGACCCAGCGATGGCCGACGCCACCTACATTGAGCCGATTCAGTGGCAAACCGTAGCGAAAATCATCGAAAAAGAGCGCCCAGATGCCATTCTGCCCACGATGGGCGGTCAGACCGCACTTAACTGCGCATTGGCGCTGGAGCGCGAAGGCATTCTAGACAAGTTTGGCGTGGAAATGATCGGTGCCAACGCCGACACCATCGACAAAGCCGAAGACCGTTCGCGTTTTGACACGGCCATGCGCGACATTGGCCTTGAGTGCCCGCGCTCCGGTATCGCTCACAGCATGGACGAAGCCTACGGCGTGCTGGATATGGTCGGCTTTCCCTGCATCATCCGCCCCAGTTTCACCATGGGCGGCACCGGTGGCGGCATTGCTTATAACCGCGAAGAATTTGAAGAAATTTGCTCCCGTGGTCTGGAACTGTCGCCAACCCGCGAGTTGCTGATTGATGAGTCGCTGATCGGCTGGAAAGAGTACGAGATGGAAGTTGTGCGTGACAAAAACGACAACTGCATCATCGTCTGCTCGATTGAAAACTTTGACGCCATGGGCGTACACACCGGCGACTCCATCACCGTGGCCCCGTCGCAAACCCTGACTGATCGCGAATATCAGATCATGCGCGATGCCTCCTTTGCCATCATGCGTGAAATCGGCGTCGAAACCGGCGGTGCCAACGTACAGTTCGGTATCAACCCTGCCGACGGCCGCATGGTGGTGATCGAAATGAACCCACGTGTGTCGCGCTCTTCCGCGCTGGCCTCCAAGGCCACCGGTTTCCCGATTGCCAAAATTTCCGCCAAGCTGGCGGTGGGCTACACCCTCGACGAGCTGGCCAATGACATCGTGGGTGGCCGCACGCCGGCGTCTTTTGAGCCGACCATCGACTATGTGGTCACCAAAATGCCGCGCTTTGCCTTTGAAAAATTCCCCAAAGCCGATGCGCGCCTGACCACGCAGATGAAGTCGGTTGGTGAAGTGATGGCCATGGGCCGTACCTTCCAAGAATCGCTGCAAAAAGCCCTGCGCGGCCTTGAAGTGGGCGTGACCGGTTTGGATTCTATTGTTGAGCTGGACAACCCAGAGCTGGACAGCATCCTGCGCCGCGAGCTGACCGTGCCGGGTGCCGAGCGTATCTGGTACATCGCTGACGCTTTCCGTGCCGGCATGAGCCGCGACGAAATCCACGAACTGACCCGCATTGATCACTGGTTCCTGATCCAGATCGAAGACCTATATCAAGAAGCTGAAGGCCTGCGCAAAATGGGCTTTGCCCAGCTGGACCGCGCCACCTTGCTGCGCCTGAAACGCAAAGGCTTCAGTGACGCACGTTTGGCCAAGCTGCTGGCCATTTCGGAAAAAGAAGTACGCAATCGTCGTCATCAGCTGGATGTATTCCCGGTGTACAAGCGTGTTGACACCTGTGCCGCCGAGTTCGCCACCGATGTGGCCTATATGTACTCCAGCTACGAAGAAGAGTGCGAAGCTAACCCAAGCAACCGTGACAAAATTATGATTCTGGGCGGTGGCCCCAACCGTATTGGGCAGGGTATCGAGTTTGACTACTGCTGCGTCCACGCAGCGTTAGCCATGCGTGAAGATGGTTACGAAACCATCATGGTCAACTGCAACCCAGAAACCGTTTCCACCGATTATGACACCTCCGACCGCCTGTATTTTGAGCCGGTTACTCTGGAAGACGTGTTGGAAATCGTCCGCGTAGAAAAACCCAAGGGCGTGATCGTGCAGTACGGCGGCCAGACCCCGCTGAAAATATGCCGCGCACTGGAAGAGGCCGGCGTGCCCATTATTGGCACCAGCCCCGATGCCATCGACCGCGCCGAAGACCGCGAGCGCTTCCAGCAGATGGTGCAGCGCCTGAACCTGTTGCAACCGAAAAACGCCACTGCGCGCAGCGAAGAAGAAGCCATCCGCCATTCCAAAGACATCGGCTACCCGCTGGTGGTGCGCCCGTCCTATGTACTGGGTGGCCGCGCGATGGAAATCGTCTATGACGAAGAAGAACTCAAACGCTACATGCGCGAAGCGGTGCAGGTATCCAACGACAGCCCAGTGCTGCTGGATCACTTCCTCAATAGCGCCATCGAGGTGGACATCGACGCCATCTGTGACGGCGAGCAGGTGGTTATCGGCGGCATCATGCAGCATATCGAACAGGCCGGCGTACATTCCGGTGACTCCGCTTGCTCGCTACCGGCTTATTCACTGTCACAACAAGCACAGGACACCATCCGCGATCAGGTCAGCCGCATGGCGCTGGAGCTGGGTGTGCGCGGCCTGATGAACGTACAAATGGCGGTACAGGGCGAGGATATCTTCGTGATTGAAGTTAACCCGCGCGCCTCGCGTACCGTACCCTTTGTGTCCAAGTGCATTGGCGACTCGCTGGCCAAAATTGCTGCCCGTGTTATGGCCGGCAAGAGCCTGCATGAGCTGGGTTTCACTAAAGAAATCATTCCGCCGTTTTTCAGCGTTAAGGAAGCAGTCTTTCCGTTCGCCAAATTCCCGGGCGTAGACACCATCCTTGGCCCAGAAATGAAATCCACCGGTGAGGTGATGGGCGTCGGTGACAGCTTTGCCGAAGCCTTTGCCAAGGCCCAGGCCGGCGCCGGCGAGAAGCTGCCACAAAGCGGGCGTGCCTTTATCAGCGTGCGCGAGGACGACAAGGGCGGCGTGGCCCAGCTGGCCCGCGATCTACACGCACTGGGCTTTGAAATCATTGCGACCCGTGGCACCGCCAAGGTCATCGAAGAGGCAGGCGTCGCCGTGCGTCGCGTCAACAAGGTGACCGAAGGCCGTCCGCATATTGTCGATATGATCAAAAACCAAGAAGTTTCCTTGATCATCAATACCACCGAGGGCAGGCAGTCGATTGCTGACTCCTTCTCCATCCGTCGTAACGCTTTGCAGAATAAGGTTTACATTACCACCACTCTGGCCGCTGGCCAGGCGGTATGTGAAGCCCTGAAGTTTGGCCCGGAAAAAACCGTGCGCCGTCTGCAAGACTTGCATGCAGGACTGTAACATTGAGCAAATATCCGATGACCGTCCAGGGCGCAAAAGCCCTGGAAGACGAACTAAAACAGCTAAAAAGTGTGGTGCGCCCACAGATTACCGAAGCCATCGCCACTGCGCGTGAGCTGGGTGACCTGAAAGAAAACGCCGAATACCATGCCGCCCGCGAACAGCAAGGCATGGTCGAGGCGCGTATCAGTGACATCGAGGGTCGCCTGTCGGCGGCCCAGATCATTGATGTCACCAGCATTGCGCCCACTGGCAAGGTGATTTTTGGCGTTACGGTTGAGCTGTGCAATCTGGATACCGACGAAACCGTTAGCTACCAGATTGTTGGCGAAGACGAAGCCGACTTCAGACAGGGCAAAATTTCCGTCACCTCACCCATTGCCCGCGCCCTAGTTGGCAAGGAAGAAGGCGAGGTGGTGCCCGTCCACACCCCCAATGGGGTGGTGGAGTATGAAATCCTTGAGGTTCAACATCTCTAATAGCGCACACACCGGCATTGCCGCCGGGCTTTGGCAGCTGTGCCAGACCCTCTGGGTTGGGGCGCAGTTGTCATGCCTGCTGCTATTTATGCCGGTGCTCAAGCAGATGGGCCTGGCGCAGCTGCTGATCACTGAGGTCAGCCACAAACTCTGGCCGGGACTGCTGGCTCTGACGCTGATGTGCCTGCTGTTGCAATGGCTGGTGCTCTGGCGTTGTCTGCCGCGCCAGCGCTGGCTTAGGGACGGGCGCACGCTGTTGCTCGGGCTGGCTTGTGTCGGCTGTCTGTTGCAGCTGGTCATCTTTAATTGGGTGCCGGCATCTGCGTTGTTGCTCAAGCTGGCGCAGGGCGGCCTGCTCGGCTGTGGCCTATTATTAGTGATGCAACCCTCCCCACAGAGCGCAGCACGCGCCACGGCTTGAAATTTCGGCTAGAGCCCCTATCTAGTCAGCCATCTACAGCGAGTCCGGGTTGTAGCATGGTTTGAAAACCGCGACTCGCTTTTTCCAGAATCTATGAGGAAATCGAGATGCGAGTCGATCGTTTAACCAGTCAACTACAGGTTGCCCTGTCCGATGCCCAATCCGTGGCGCTGGGGCAGGATCACACTGCCATAGAACCCGTTCACCTGCTGCTGGCGCTAATAGACCAGCAGGGCGGCGCTATTCGCCCGCTGCTGATGCAGGTTGGGTTTGATCTTAACAAGCTCAAAAGCGAGCTAAATCGGCAACTAGAGAGTCTGCCGAAAATCCAGAATCCGACCGGTGATATGAGCCTGTCGCAGGATTTGGCGCGCTTGCTGAATCAGGCGGATCGCCTAGCGCAGCAAAAGAAAGACCAGTTCATCTCCAGTGAACTGGTATTGCTGGCGGCGATGGATGAAAACACCAAAGTGGGCAAAATCCTACTGGCGCAGGGCGTAACCCGCCAAGCGCTGGAAAATGCCATCAATAATCTGCGTGGCGGCGACAGTGTGGATGACCCCAATGCTGAACAATCCCGTCAGGCGCTGGAAAAATACTGCATTGACCTGACTGAGCGCGCCGAGCAGGGCAAGCTGGACCCGGTGATTGGCCGTGACGATGAAATCCGCCGTACCGTGCAGGTGCTGCAACGTCGCACCAAGAACAACCCAGTGCTGATTGGTGAGCCGGGGGTGGGTAAAACCGCGATTGCCGAGGGACTGGCCCAGCGCATCATCAATGGTGAAGTGCCGGATAACCTCAAAGGCAAACGCCTGCTGTCGCTGGATATGGGCGCATTGATTGCCGGAGCCAAGTACCGTGGCGAGTTTGAAGAGCGGCTTAAGTCACTACTTAACGAGCTGGCCAAACAAGAAGGACAGGTCATCCTGTTTATTGACGAGCTGCATACCATGGTGGGTGCCGGTAAAGGCGAGGGCGCGATGGATGCTGGCAATATGCTCAAACCGGCGCTGGCCCGTGGCGAACTGCACTGCGTAGGTGCCACCACACTGGATGAATATCGTCAGCACATTGAAAAGGATGCCGCGCTGGAGCGTCGCTTCCAGAAGGTACTGGTGGAAGAGCCCAACGAGGAAGATACCATTGCCATCCTGCGTGGCCTGAAAGAGCGCTACGAAGTACACCACGGCATCACTATCACCGACGGCGCAATTATCGCCGCCGCCAAGCTGAGCCACCGCTACATCACCGACCGCCAGTTGCCGGACAAGGCGATTGACCTGATTGATGAAGCGGCCAGCATGATCCGCATGGAAATCGACTCCAAACCGGAGGCACTGGATCGTCTCGATCGCCGCCTGATCCAGCTGAAAATCGAGCGCGAGGCGCTGAAGAAGGAAGACGATGCCGATACCCGCAAGCGGCTGGAAAAGCTGGAAGAAGAAATCGGCAAGCTGGAGCGCGAATATGCCGATCTGGAAGAAATCTGGAAGTCGGAAAAATCCGAAGTACAGGGTTCTGCTCAGCTACAACAGCAAATCGAGCAGGCGCGTCAGGATATGGAAATTGCCCGGCGTAAAGGCGATCTGAACCGTATGGCCGAGCTGCAATATGGCGTAATTCCCGATTTGGAGCGCAGCCTGCAAATGGTTGACCAGCACAGCAAGGGTGAAAATCAGTTGCTGCGCAACAAAGTCACCGATGAAGAAGTGGCCGATGTGGTGTCCAAATGGACCGGCATTCCAGTGTCTAAAATGCTCGAAGGCGAGCGCGACAAGCTGATCAAAATGGAACAGCTGCTGCATACTCGCGTAATTGGCCAGAACGAGGCAGTCACTGCGGTGTCCAACGCTGTGCGCCGCTCCCGTGCGGGTCTGGCGGACCCAGACCGTCCGGCGGGCTCTTTCCTGTTCCTTGGCCCGACCGGTGTCGGTAAAACTGAGCTGTGCAAGGCGCTGGCGGAGTTTTTATTTGATACCGAAGAAGCCATGATCCGCATTGATATGTCGGAGTTTATGGAAAAGCACTCGGTGGCACGCCTGATTGGTGCGCCTCCTGGTTATGTTGGCTATGAAGAAGGCGGCTACCTGACCGAAGCAGTGCGGCGCAAACCTTATTCGGTGGTGCTGATGGACGAGGTGGAAAAAGCCCATCCGGATGTGTTTAACGTTTTGCTTCAGGTGCTGGAAGACGGTCGCCTGACCGACAGTCACGGTCGTACCGTGGATTTTCGCAACACCGTGGTGGTGATGACTTCCAACCTAGGCTCGGCGCAAATTCAGGAGCTGGTCGGCGACCGCGAAGCCCAGCGTGCGGCGGTGATGGATGCCGTTGGCAGCCACTTCCGCCCCGAGTTCATCAACCGCATTGATGAACTGGTGATCTTCGAGCCGCTGGGCAAAGAACAAATTGCCGGTATCGCACACATTCAGCTTGGCCGTTTGCGCCAACGTCTGGCCGAGCGCGGCCTAAGCCTTGAGCTAAGTGGCGAGGCAATGGACAAGCTGATTGATGTCGGCTATGACCCAGTGTTCGGCGCTAGACCGCTTAAGCGTGCCATCCAGCGCTGGGTGGAAAACCCGCTGGCCCAGCAAATCCTTTCTGGGCAGTTTGCCGAAGGGGCACAAATCAGGGCGCAGGTTGCTGATGGTGAAATCATCTTTGCCTGAATCCGGACCAGCTGACTGACTGCAGTACGAAAACCGCTGGCTAAAGCATTAGCTGGCGGTTTTTTATTGCCTGACGCAAGGTGCAGCTTGCAGCAGGACAGTTGCTGTAAGTTGAACAAGGTCGGTGCTACCAAGTGCCGCATGGCAAAACGCACTTGCTTACTGTTTAATAAATTGTATAACTATAAGTGCTTTATGGATTCCATGTATGCGCCGCTTGTACTCTGGCTGGACCCTGATGCTTGTGCTGGGGCTGTTATCGCCTGCTCTGTCGCAGGCTGCTACAGCAAAAATTTCGTTGAAACAAAGTTCTACCGCCGATCACAGCAAGTTTGCCGAGCTGCAAAAAGACTTTGCCAGTGGCCCGGAGGTTACCCGCGCCTGTCTGGCTTGCCATACCGAGGCGGCCAGACAGCTGCAGCAAACCACCCACTGGAAGTGGGAGTTCAATCATCCGGCAACTGGGCAGGTGTTGGGCAAAAAACATGAGCCCAATGTGTTTTGTGGCAGCCTGAAGTCCAACTACCCGCGCTGTACCTCCTGCCATATCGGCTACGGCTGGGAAGACAAGGACTTTGATTTTACCGCCGAGCACAATGTGGACTGCCTGGCTTGCCATGACACGACCGGTACCTATCTGAAAACCGAGGCGGGCGCCGGCCATCCGGCTTATGCGGATGTGCGGGTCAATGGCGAGTTCAAGATTGAAAACAACCGTCCGGTAAAAAAGGTTGATCTGACGCGGGTGGCGCAGAATGTAGGTCAGACCAGTCGCCAGACCTGTGGCAGCTGCCACTTTTATGGCGGCGGCGGTGACGGCGTAAAACATGGTGACCTGGACAGTTCGCTGGTGCAGCCAGACTGGGCGCTGGATGTACATATGGATGCCGGCGGCCTCAACTTCAGTTGCGCCACCTGCCATACTTCTGACGAGCACAGCGTTGATGGCAGCCGCTATGCGATGGAAGCCCGTGACCTGCACGGTATTGATATACCCGGCAGCAGCCACGCCGGGCGGGCCAGTTGTGAGTCCTGTCATGGCAGCAAGCCGCATGACTTTGGCATCAACAACAAGGTCAATGATCACACCGACAAGGTGGCTTGCCAGACTTGTCACATTCCCGAGTTTGCCCGCGGTGGTGTGCCGACCAAGATGTTCTGGGACTGGTCGCAGGCAACGGAAAAAATGCAGCGCGACGAAAACGGCGAGCTGGTACTCAATGCCAAGGGCAAGCCGGTGCTGTATTTTGAATACGATGAAAACGGCTGGCTGAGCTATGCCAACCACAAGGGTGTGTTTCGCAACGAGGTCAATGTGCCGCCGGTGTACCGCTGGTTTGATGGCCAGGTCGAGTACACCATGCTGGACGACGAGATTGACCCGCAGCAGCGGGTGTCCGTGAACAAGGTCAAGGGCAGTTATGGCGATCCGGATTCGCGCATCTGGCCGTTCAAGCGCATGACCGGCAAGCAGCCTTATGACAAGCAAACCAACCGCCTGCTGGCCACCAATGTGTTTGGCCCGGACGGTGATGACGCCCTCTGGACCAACTTTGACTGGGTCAAGGCGCTAATGGTCGGCCAGGCCGATGCAGTTGCCACCGGGGCCGCGCAGGATCTGTTCAGTGGCGAGCACGGCTTTGTCGATAACGAAATGTTCTGGCCGATTACCCACATGGTGGCACCGAAAGAGCAGGCACTGCAGTGTGACTCCTGTCATGCTCGTGATGGTCGCCTGGCAGACCTCAAAGGCTTTTATATGCCGGGGCGTGACGCCTCTGTCTGGGTTGACCGCCTGGGTACCTGGGCGGTCTGGGCAACACTGGCCGGGGTGCTGGTGCACTTGCTCGGCCGCATCATTTTCGGGAGGAAGCGTGCATGAAGGTCATGGTTTACAAAAGGTTTGAACGCTTCTGGCACTGGTCGCAGGCAGCGCTGATCATCGGCCTGCTGCTGACCGGGTTTGAAATCCATTCCAGCTATCACTGTCTGGGCTTTGCCACTGCGGTCAACACACACATTATCATGGCATTGTTGCTGATAGTGCTGTGGCTGTTTGCTATCTTCTGGCACTTCACCACCGGCGAATGGCGGCAATATATCCCGACCACCGAAAAACTGGCGGCGATGACACGCTATTACGCCCTGGGCATGTTCAGGGATGAAGAAAAACCCTACAAGAAATCCCTCAGCGCCAAGCATAATCCGCTGCAGCGGTTGGCCTATCTGGCTTTCAAGCTGCTGATCTCGCCGGTGATCTGGGTCAGTGGCATGCTGTATCTGCTGTATCCTTACTGGCCGCAACTGGGGTTGGGCTGGCTGACACTGGCACCAGTGGCGATTGTGCACACCGCCGCTGCTTTCGCCATGCTGGTGTTTTTCATTGCCCACGTTTATCTGGCCTTTACCGGCAAGCCGTTTTACGAGTATGTGCATGCCATGATCACCGGCTATGAAGAGCTGGGTGATGAAGAGGCGAAACGCTGACCTGCACGGACAGGGTCTGCTGGCCGGTGCGAATTCATTCGCATGCAGGGTGCCGTTTCGCAGCGAGCGCCTGATTGCACAATAAACCGGCTCCCGCGCAAGCACGGACCATGTTATGGTTGCCGGTTTTTGGAGCCGTTCTGATGCCCCATGCTGTTGCCCGCTTGCGCGCCTTGCGTCTGGCCCGCAGCGAAAAGCCCTTTGCCGCCCGCGGTGCTTTGCTGGTGCGCTGCCCGCGTTGCCGGGTAGCCGAGCGCTATTGCATTTGTGCATGGCAGCCGCAGGTGAAGACTGTTAGTGCCGTTTGCCTGCTGATGGCCGACAAGGAGCCGCTCAAGCCCAGCAACACCGGTTGGTTGATTGCGGATGTGGTGGCCGATACCCATGCTTTTCTCTGGTCGCGCACCGAGCCTGATGCCGGCTTACTGGC
>JAHAYO010000015.1 GCA_018384595.1 Thiopseudomonas sp. | reverse complement strand
CAATAAAAAAGGCCATGCATCACTGCACAGCCTTTTTATTGGTAACAGCAACTAACAATAGTTACTTGTACAGTTCACCACTTTCATAACGCTGGAACATGGCTTCCAGAGAAATCGGCTTGATCTTGTCGGCCTGACCGGCTGCACCAAAGGCCTCATAACGGGCAATGGCAATATCACGCATGGCCTTGGTGGTTTCTGCCAGGTACTTGCGCGGGTCGAACTCGGCAGGGTTCTGCGCCGTATAGCGGCGAATCGCACCGGTGGCGGCCAGACGCAGGTCGGTGTCAATGTTGACCTTTCGCACGCCGTGCTTGATGCCCTCAACAATTTCTTCCACCGGCACGCCGTAGGTTTCGGGAATTTCACCGCCGTACTGGTTAATGATTTCCAGCCAGTCCTGCGGCACCGAGCTGGAGCCGTGCATCACCAGATGGGTGTTGGGAATACGGGCGTGAATTTCCTTGATACGCTGGATGGCCAGAACATCACCAGTGGGCGGTTTGGTGAACTTGTAGGCACCATGGCTGGTACCGATAGCGATGGCCAGGGCGTCCACTTTGGTTTTGGCAACAAAGTCAGCGGCTTCTTCCGGATCGGTCAGCATCTGGTCCATGGTCAGGGTGCCCTCAGCACCGACGCCGTCTTCTTCGCCGGCCTGACCGGTTTCCAGGCTGCCCAGTACGCCCAGCTCGCCTTCAACGGACACGCCACAGGCGTGGGCCATTTCTACTGTTTTGCGGGTTACTTCGACGTTGTATTCGTAGCTGGCTGGGGTTTTGCCGTCTGCCATCAGCGAGCCGTCCATCATCACCGAGGAGAAGCCCAGCTGGATAGAGCGCTGGCATACCGACGGGCTGGTGCCGTGGTCCTGGTGCATACAGACCGGAATGTGCGGGAATTCTTCGATGGCGGCCAGAATCAGGTGGCGCAGGAAAGGTGCACCGGCGTATTTGCGCGCACCGGCAGATGCCTGCACGATCACCGGTGAATTGGTCTTGTCAGCGGCTTCCATAATGGCGCGCATCTGCTCAAGGTTGTTGACGTTGAAGGCTGGCAGGCCGTAGCTGTGCTCGGCGGCGTGGTCCAGCAGTTGGCGCATGGTAATCAGGGCCATAGTTTTTTCTCCTGCTATATAAGGTGTGTTCTTTTCTACGGGTGCTGGGTTCGAGTCAGCGCCCTGTGCCGGTGGCAGTGTTGCCGCAAAGTCGCCGTGAATACATCCCTGTAGGCTCCATGGCGACATCCATGCCGCCAAAGCTTTGCGCAACACTACCACCGGCACTCGCAAAATTTCGTGCAAGCCGCACCCTTTTTTTGGGGGTGGGGTGTGGCTGCGGGTTTGGTGTTTGTTCTGTTACACCGCTGGTGCGGTGGTTTTTTCTCTTCCAGCCAACGCAAATGTTTGCCAAAGAGCATTGTCGGTATGGAGCAAAGCATGGGCAGCATGGATGCTGCCCCTGAGCCTACAAGGACGTATTCACGGCGTCTTTGCGGAACTACCGACAATGCTCAAGCCACATTTGCAAGTTATTTTCTTCCTTCCAGCATCTCTACCGCCGGCAGTACCTTACCCTCGACAAACTCTAGGAAGGCACCACCACCGGTGGAAATATAAGAAATCTTATCTGCCACGCCGAACTTGTCGATTGCAGCCAAGGTGTCACCGCCACCGGCGATAGAAAACGCATCACTGGCGGCAATCGCTTCGGCCAGCACTTGGGTGCCGCCGGCAAATTGGTCAAATTCAAATACTCCGACCGGGCCGTTCCAGAGTACGGTTTTGGCGGTTTTCAGCAGTTCGGCGAAGTTAGCTGCCGTTTGCGGGCCAATATCCAGAATCATGTCGTCTTCGGCCACATCAGCCACCGCCTTGACAGTGGCTTCGGCGTCGGCGGCAAAGGCTTTGGCCACGACCACATCCACCGGCAGCGGTACGCTGACCTTGGCGGCAATTGCTTTGGCGGTTTCGACCAGCTCCGGCTCATACAGGGACTTGCCCACCGGCAGGCCGGCGGCAGCCAAGAAGGTGTTGGCAATACCGCCGCCGACAATCAGCTGATCACAAATCTGGGCCAGGCTGTTCAACACATCCAGCTTGGTGGATACCTTGGAGCCGGCAACAATCGCGGCCATCGGTTTGGCCGGCTTGTCCAGCGCCTTGCCCAGCGCTTCCAGCTCGGCGGCCAGCAACGGGCCAGCACAGGCGACAGCAGCAAACTTGCCCGCGCCGTGGGTCGAAGCCTGAGCGCGGTGGGCGGTACCAAAAGCGTCCATCACATAGACATCACAGAGCGCGGCGTATTTTTGCGCCAGCTCGTCGGTATTTTTCTTTTCGCCAGTGTTAAAACGCACGTTTTCCAGCAGTGCCACTTCACCGGGCTTAACTTCAACACCATTCAAATAATCACGTACCAGCGGTACTTCGCGACCCAGCGCTTCGCTTAAATAGGCAGCCACTGGCGCCAGGCTATTTTCTTCGCTAAATACGCCTTCTTCGGGGCGACCAAGGTGCGAGCACACCAGCACGGCAGCGCCCTTTTCCAGCGCCAGACGAATGGTGGGCAAAGAAGCACGAATACGCGCATCACTGGTGATTTTGCCGTCTTTTACCGGCACGTTCAGGTCTTCACGGATCAGTACGCGCTTGCCGGCCAGATCCAGTTCGGTCATTTTCAAAACGCTCATGCTTTAATCCTTGGTTGCAGTGGATATGTGTAAAAAATGGCTCGCCACATCCAGCATTCGGTTGGCAAAGCCCCATTCATTGTCAAACCAGGCCACCAGATTGAGTAGCCTGTCCCCGCTTACGCTGGTCTGGCTGGCATCAATAATGGCCGAATGCGGGTCGTGGTTAAAATCACAGCTCGCATGGGGAAATTCTGTGTAGTTTAGCAAACCTTTAAACGACTGTTGCTGCGCTGCGTCGGCAAATAGCACATTGATGGCATCCGCCGTGATATCAGTCGAGCATTGCACTGTAATATCTAGGCAGGAAACATTCACCGTCGGCACCCGCAGTGCCTTGGCCTGTACCCGCCCGCTCAGTTCTGGCAACAGCCGCTCAATACCACGCGCCAGCCCGGTAGACACCGGAATCACCGACTGAAATGCCGAGCGGGTACGGCGCAAATCCTCGTGGTGATACGCATCAATCACCGGCTGGTCATTCATTGCCGAGTGAATGGTGGTAATCAGCACCTGCTCGATACCCACCGCTTCGTGCAATAGTTTAAGAATCGGCACGCCGCAATTGGTGGTGCAGGAAGCATTGGAAATGATGTGCTCATCGCCGCGCAGTTGCTTATGGTTGACGCCATACACCACGGTGGCATCCACATCGGCGGCGGTATTCATCGGCTGAGAAAACAGGATGCGCGGCACACCGGCATCCAGAAAGCGCTGCGCCTGGGCACGGCTGGTATACACGCCGGAACACTCAATCAGCAAATCAATATCCAGCGCCGCCCAGTCCACCTGCTCCGGTTCGGCGTGACGCAGCACTTTTACGCAATCGCCATTGAGATGCAGACAGTCGTCCTCGACCCGCACTTCGCCGGGGAAGCGCCCGTGGGTGGAGTCAAAACGAGTTAGGTATTCAATGCTGGCCTGGTCGGCAATGTCATTGATGGCAACGATGCTGAAATTGGTGTCAAACCCGCGCTCGTACAGGGCGCGCAACACACAGCGACCGATGCGGCCATAACCATTTAAGGCAACGCGGTATTTGGGCAAGGTGATTCCTTTGGCTGATGCCGGCTTTGTGCGCGCTGGCTGACCGATAAAATGTAAGCCGCGCAAATGTGGCAAAAATTACTTAAGACGTAGAATGTTACGTTATTTGCGAGGGTATTTCCTGCTTTTTTAGGCGATGCTGCAATTCAAAACTATCGCTTCAAATCACGATAAAAATTCTCATGGCTACCTAAAGCGAGCAGCTCAAGCACCAGACGACCATCGTCATAGCTATACCCGAGCAGAGTTAGCTGCCCGACCATCTTAAACTTGTACACACGCAGGTAAGACAGGTCGCCTTTTTTGCCTTCCCCGGCCAGAGGTTCAGCAAGAAGATGACGAATGGCCAGATCAAGATCAGCTTTTTGGTTGCTTTTCAGTTTTTTAACCGCTTTTTTAAATTGCGGCGTTTGCAATACCAAAAGCTCAGCCAAAACGGTATTCCTCAAGCTTTCCGGCTTCCTTTTCAGCTTTGGAAATTAATGCCTGACGAACAAAGTCATAAGTCAGGTCGGGGTTATCTTCCATAATTTCGCCAATTTTGGCCCAGTGTTCGATTTGCTTTGGCGCAGTACGGCTGTAGACTTTGGCCATAATGCTGGCCCGCTCAAACAGCTCCTGCTCAATACGGATGCTGGCTGATGACATGATTACTCTCCTGTTATTTGCACCGAGACAATTGTAGCAAGACGCTACATTCGCTGCAATTTGCCAGCAAGATACGCCAAACTACCAAACAGCACCTTTCCCAGAGATCACCATGACCAACAAAATCGACGAAACCACCCTGCACGCCCTGAAAATCGCCTTCAGCTACATGCCCAACGCCATTGAAGTGACCCGTTATGAATACGGTGACCGTCACACGCTCATCCTGGAGCACATCAATACGGTCAAGGAAACCCTGCTGCAACATGGCATCGATCCAGACGAGGTGTATGGTGAAATTCACCCCGATGATTCGCCCAATTCGATGTACTGATAAAAACTGCCATTAACTCATATAAAACAAAGTGCTGCGCTTTTGCTTTGAGCAATTGGAAGGGGCTTGAGTAAGCAACTGGACGGCAAAGGTTTTCGTGCCGGCATGCTGATCTACAGGGAATAGCACGAGCAAGGAAGGTGCAGAGTTCTCGGCAGGGACGACTGGAGCGCCGCTTTGCGCAGCGCCCCAGCCGTCCCTCATATCTAGCCGAAAAGCTTAGGCTTCCAGCAGCTCCGCCGCCAGCTCCAGCACTTTTTCTTCGGTAAAGCCAAACATCTCAAACAGCTCACCGGCAGGGGCGGATTCACCGTAGGTGGTCATGCCCAGTACGCGGCCATCCAGACCCACATACTTGTACCAGTAGTCGGCATGACCAGCTTCGATGGCGATGCGGTTGCTGACTTCCAACGGCAGCACCTGCTGGCGATAGGCCG
This sequence comes from Thiopseudomonas sp., assembly GCA_018384595.1. Taxonomy (GTDB): domain Bacteria; phylum Pseudomonadota; class Gammaproteobacteria; order Pseudomonadales; family Pseudomonadaceae; genus Thiopseudomonas. Next base: position 4,654 of record JAHAYO010000015.1, on the reverse strand, counting down.
CGTCCTGCGCATCAAACAGGCTGGTGCAAGGGATCGACACCACACGCACCTTGCGGCCTTGCGCGGTCAGTGTGTTGTAGGCATTGACCGCCAGGCCGACTTCGGAGCCGGTGGCAATCAGGATCAGCTCGGGCGTGCTATCACAGTCGCGCAGGATATAACCACCACGTTCGATAGCGGCAATCTGCTGCACGTCACGGTTCTGGTGATCCAGATTCTGGCGGCTGAAAATCAGTGCAGAAGGGCCGTCCTTGCGCTCGATGGCATGCTTCCAGGCCACGGCGGATTCCACGGCATCGCAAGGCCGCCAGGTATCCAGGTTCGGCGTGGTGCGCAGGCTGGTCAGCTGTTCAATCGGCTGGTGAGTCGGGCCGTCTTCACCCAGGCCAATGGAGTCATGGGTAAACACATAGAGTACGCGCTGTTTCATCAGGGCGGACATGCGCACCGCGTTGCGGGCGTATTCCATAAACATCAGGAAAGTTGCGCCGTAGGGAATCAGGCCGCCGTGCAGGGCAACGCCGTTCATGATGGCGCTCATGCCAAACTCACGCACACCGTAAAACACATAGTTGCCGCTGGCATCATCGGCGCTGACACCCTTGCAACCGCTCCACAGGGTCAGGTTGGAACCGGCCAGATCCGCTGAGCCACCGAGCAGCTCGGGCAGCAGCGGGCCGTAGGCGTTCAGGCAGTTCTGGCTGGCCTTGCGGCTGGCAATGGTTTCGCCCTTGGCAGCCACTTCGGCAATGTAGGCGGCGGCTTTTTCGGCAAAGTCTGCCGGCAAGTCGCCTGCCATGCGGCGCTCGAACTCGGCAGCCAGTTCGGGGTGTTCTGCTTTATAGGCAGCAAACTGCTCTTGCCACTGCGCTTCGGCTTTGGCACCGGCTTGTTTGGCATCCCACTGGGCGTAAATGTCGGCAGGAATCTCGAACGGCGCATGCGGCCAGTTGAGTTCTTTGCGGACTGCTTCAATTTCTTCAGCACCCAGCGGCGCACCGTGGCTGCTGGCCTTGCCGCCGTGTTTGGGCGAGCCAAAGCCAATTATAGTCTTACAGCAAATCAGGGTTGGCTTGTCGCTTTCCAGTGCCGCTTCCAGCGCCACTTCGATTTCGTCAGCGTCATGGCCGTTGACGTTGCGAATCACGTGCCAGCCATAGGCTTCAAAGCGGCGCGGGGTATCGTCGGTAAACCAGCCGTCCACCTCACCGTCGATGGAAATACTGTTGTCATCGTAAAAGAACGTCAGCTTGTTCAGGCCCAAGGTACCGGCCAGCGAGCACACTTCGTGGGAGATGCCCTCCATCAGGCAGCCATCACCCAGAAACGCATAGGTTTGGTGATCGACAATTTGGTGACCGGGGCGGTTGAACTGGTCGGCAAGGATTTTTTCCGCCAAGGCAAAACCCACAGCGTTGGCAATGCCCTGCCCCAGCGGGCCGGTGGTGGTTTCCACGCCGGCGGTGTAGCCGTATTCAGGGTGACCCGGGGTGCGGCTGTGCAACTGACGGAAGTTCTTCAGGTCTTCAATGCCCAGGTCGTAACCGGTCAGGTGCAGCAGGGAATAAATCAGCATCGAGCCGTGGCCGTTGGACAGCACAAAGCGGTCGCGGTTGGCCCACTGCGGGTTGGCCGGGTTGTGCTTGAGGTAACCACGCCACAACACTTCGGCAATATCGGCCATCCCCATGGGCGCACCCGGGTGGCCGCTGTTGGCTTTTTGTACGGCATCCATACTCAGGGCGCGAATGGCATTGGCGCGATTGCGACGGCTAGACATTGGTAACTCCTGCAAGTAAAAAATAAACCGCGCACATTTTCCCCTACCTGAGCCAAGAGGGCAACGTGCCGGCTGTTCTTTACCTTGCCATTCGACTGCCAATTGTTTGCCCGCTTCACTGCTGGCCAGACAGCGCGTCAACTTACTGGCATAAGCGGGCCGGTTTGACCATAATTGCGGCTTCGCCATCATTTTCCTTCAGGTTTTTTGCATGTCTGACCAACCTCACACGTGGCGCTTTTTCCGTGCCGGCGACTTTGAGCAACCCCTCCTGCGCAGCGCAGCCGACTTGGCCGCCCTGCGCCAGCTCGACCAAAAGCTCTGGGCCACACTGGCCTGCCCCACCGACCGGCTAAACATCAGCCATAAGTTTTTGCAGCTGATGGACGAAAATGCCGATGGCCGTATCCGTGCGCCGGAAGTGCTTAACGCCATCGACTGGAGTCTGGCACGGCTAAACGACCCAGATTGCCTATTTACCCAGCGCCCACTGACACTGGCCGACCTGAAAAATGGCGAGGAAAACCACTCCCTGATTCTCGCTGCCCGCCGCCTGCTCGGGCTGCTCGGGCGCAGCGAGGAAGACAGTCTTAGCGCAGATGATACCGCCGACCCGGCAGTGATCTTCCCCGCTGATGTGGCCAACGGCGACGGTCTGGTACCTGCCCCGCTCAGCCCGTGCGAGGCACAACAGGCCCTGATCGGACACATCATCGCCTGCCTAGGTGAGCAAACCGACCGCAGCGGCGAACCGGCCGTATCGGCTGAACAGGTCAGCGAGTTTTTTGCGCAGGTCAATGCCGTCAAGGACTGGCACCAGTCGGCCAGCGCGGACGTGCGCCTGCCCTTTGGCGATGCCACAGCCGACACCATCGAGCTGCTGGCCCGCCTTAAAGACAAGATCAACGATTACTTTACCCGGGTCGATCTGGTTGCCTACGATGCCCGCTCGGCCACCATCATGGCCGCCAGCGAAGATGAGCTGGCCCGTCTGGGCGCCGGCAGTCTGGCCAGCCTTGACTGTTTGCAGGATTTGCCACTGGCCAACCTTGAACAGACCGGCGGCATCCATTTCAGCCAGGGCATCAACCCGGCCTGGCAAGCGGATATGCAAGCGTTTTACCAGCAGGTGGTGGTGCCTGAATACGGCGAAATCGAGCGCCTTGAGCGCAGCCAATGGCAAGCCATCCTAGATAAGGCCGCCAGCTATTTTGACTGGCAGGCCGGACAGCCTGCAGTGGCCATCCTAGAATACCTGCCACTGGAAGATGTGCTGGCCATCGACGACTCGCAGCAAGCCGCGCTCAACGCCCTGATTGCACTCGACCTAGAAGTGGAGGAAGCGGCGCAGGGTTGGGTCGATCTCGACCGCCTGCTCAACATGCAGCAACACCTAGTGCCCCTGCTGAAAAACTTTGTCTCCTTTGAAGATTTTTACGGACGCAAGGAAAAAGCCATTTTCCAGGCCGGACGCCTGTTTATTGATGGCAAAAGCTGTGATCTGGTGGTGGATGTGGCCGATATCGAGGCCCACAGTGCAGTTGCCACCCAGAGCAATAGCTTTCTGATCTATTGTCACTGTGTGCGCCGTGGTCAGCCAGTCGATGGTCGTGAAGCGTGCAACATCGTGGCCCTGATCAGTGCTGGCATGGACCACGAACTGATGCCCGGACGCAATGGCCTGTTCTACGACCGCGAAGGCAACGACTGGGATGCCACTGTGGTCAAGGTGATTGAAAACGCCATCAGCGTGCGTGAAGCCTTCTGGTCACCCTACCGCCGCATTGCCACATTAATTTCCGACCAGATCCAAAAATTCGCTGCCGGCCAGGATGACAAGCTGATCGCCAGTGCAGCCGAACGGGTGGAAAACGGTACCGCTGCTGCGCCTTTTGACATTGCCAAGTTTGCCGGTATTTTTGCTGCCATTGGCCTGGCAGTCGGTGCGCTGGGTACCGCCCTGGCCGCTGCCTTTTCTGGGCTGCTGGCCCTGCACTGGTGGCAATGGCCGCTGGTGATCGCTGGCCTGATTGTGGTGGTATCCGGCCCGTCCATGCTGCTGGCCTGGTTCAAGCTGCGCCGGCGCAGCCTGGGCCCAATTCTGGATGCCAACGGCTGGGCCGTGAACGCTCAAGCACGCATCAGTATCAATTTTGGTACCAGCCTGACGCAAACTGCCAGCTTACCCAAAGGCGCGGGCAGCCTGCGCGATCCCTATGCGCGCAAAAGCTCCCTACGTTGGGTGTTGCCACTGATTGCCGCAATTCTGACCGCTGCCGCCTGGTACTTCCTGGCCGGACCGGGCACCGGACTGTGGCAGAAGGCCGATACGGTAACCCCTAAGCAGGCGGTTAAAACGCCTGCTACCGCCAAACCTGCTGCCAAAACCGTGCCGAAGACTGAAACAGCAGCAGAGCAATAGCCCAATCCCCACACGCGACAGCAGCCCGCCACCGGCGGGCCGCAACCTCCCCCCCGCACAAGGTCACTTCAGGCAGGTTGGAACATCCCGACCGGCATTTAGCGGTTTGGCCGCAGGCCGAACCAGCGTAGCCGGACGGGGTGTACCAACCGGCCAGCCACCGCCGTGCAAAAACCCACCAACAGATTCTGCGACTACGCTTTGCTCCGCACAGAATAACGGAGGGCGCGCAATATGGCGGGGCGGCTAAGCACGCAGAGTGCCGAGAGATGCCTAACCACAAAACAAAACAAAACAAAACCGTCAGCCAAACCAACTCTAGCAAATTGACATCCTCCCCGCCCTAAAGGACGGGGATTCCTTCTGCAAGACGCTCATGTCCGAGCGCGAGTATGTTCCTGGCCGCATTGATATCGCGGTCGTTGGTTGCACCACAACCACAGGCCCATTCT
>JAHAYO010000011.1 GCA_018384595.1 Thiopseudomonas sp. | reverse complement strand
GTGCAGTAGTTATGGGCACTCCGATTGCATGTCGGAAGCTCTGAGGTGTTGCGGGTAGGTAGCGTGGCAGGTGCAGACAGGCAAAATGATAAAAAACAGTTACCTAAAACAGCTGCTATTCAGAAGCTTCTAGCAGATAAAAGAGGCTGCATTTATACAGCTTTGCCACCTAGGGACAAGGCGGGCAGGGGGAATGTGCGTTGTGGTTCAGCCTGTGTTCAGAAATGTCCGGGCCTGCCACAAAAGGCCCGGACGTGCCGACGCTTACAGCGCCTTGAAGGCTTTTTCTGCTGCATCCAGAGTGATTTGCAGCTCTTTGTCACCCATCGCGGCGGAGACAAAGCCGGCTTCGAAAGCGCTTGGTGCCAGATATACGCCACCATCGAGCATCAGGTGGAAGAACGTCTTGAAGCGCTCAACATCGCAGGCCACGGCATCGTCAAAGTTGCGGATGTCCTTGTTGTCGGTAAAGAACAGGCCAAACATGCCGCCCACCTGGGTGGTGGTGAAGGGGATACCAGCAGCATCGGCACGTTCTTGCAGACCGGCCAACAGGCGCTTGGCGTAGTCATTGAGCTGGTCGTGGAAACCGGGCTGGCTGACCAGACGCAGCGTGGCCAGACCAGCAGCCATGGCCAGCGGGTTGCCGGACAAGGTACCGGCCTGATACACCGGGCCCAGCGGGGCAATGTGCGACATGATTTCTTTTTTACCGCCAAAGCAGCCCACCGGCATGCCACCGCCAATTACCTTGCCGAAGGTGGACAGATCCGGCGTGATGCCGTAGTGACCCTGAGCACCGCCAAGGGAGACGCGGAAACCGGTCATTACTTCGTCAAAAATCAGTACCACGCCGTGTTCGTCACAGAGCTTGCGCAAGCCTTCGTGGAAGCCTGCCACCGGCGGAATGCAGTTCATATTGCCGGCCACCGGCTCGATGATAATGCAGGCGATTTCCTCGCCTTTTTCAGCCAGACACTTGGCCACGGCATCCAGATCGTTGTAGGGCAGGGTCAGGGTGTGCTGGGCAAAAGCCGCCGGTACGCCGGGCGAGCTGGGTACGCCAAGCGTCAGTGCGCCAGAGCCAGCCTTGACCAGCAGGCTGTCGGAGTGGCCGTGGTAGCAGCCCTCGAACTTGATAATGCTGTCGCGGCCCGTATAACCGCGAGCCAGACGGATGGCGCTCATGGTGGCCTCGGTGCCAGAGCTGACCATGCGCATCATCTCCATGGAAGGCACCAGCTTACTCACCAGATCGGCCATTTCTACTTCCAGCGCGGTGGGCGCGCCGTAGGACAGACCGTGCTGCAACTGATTGCGCAGCGCTTCCAACACTTCGGGATGACCGTGGCCGAGGATCATCGGCCCCCAAGAGCCAATGTAGTCCACATAGCGCTGGTCGTCTTCGTCCACCACATAAGCGCCTTCGGCGTGTTTGAAGAACAGGGGTGTGCCGCCAACCCCAGCGAAGGCGCGCACCGGCGAGTTGACGCCGCCGGGAATGTGTTGCTGGGCATTTTCAAACAGAGTTGCGGAACGGGACATGGATGGCTCCTGTAGCGTACTGAATGGATTGGGTGAACAAACGTCGAGCGAAAATGTACGGTAGCCGAATTGTGCAACCGCAGGTGCTCAGGCAAACAACTGGCAAAAGGCGTGGGCGCGACGCTCAACCTCGGCGGCTGAGGACGCGGCAAACAGCGCGTGAATGACGGCTATCATAGCAGCTCCATCGGCAAGCAGGGGCGCAGCGTTATGCAGGTTAATGCCGCCAATGGCAACCAGTGGCAGCTGTAAGTCACGGGCCTGTTGCAACAAAGTCGTATGGGCCAACACCTCGCCGGGCTTGGTTTGCGACGCAAAAAAACGGCCAAAAGCGGCATAGCTGGCCCCCTGTGCTGCCGCCGTTGTTGCCAGCGCCAAATGATGATGGCAGGTGGCACCGATAATCGCCTGCGCGCCAAGCTGCGCACGGGCTGCGGGCAGGCTGCCGTCTTCTTGGCCGAGATGCAGGCCGCAGCCCAGTCGTTTAGCTAGCTGCAGATCATCGTTGATGATCAAGTGCGCGTCGTACTGTTGGCATAGCGCCAGCAGCTGGTTGGCTTCGCGGTAACGGCGCTCGCTATCGCTACTTTTATCGCGGTATTGCAACAGGCGGGCACCGCCGTTAAGCGCGGCCTCGCAGTAAGGCAGCAGGCGGCCGTCGGACAGTAGCTGGCTGTCGGTAATGGCATACAGGCCGTGCAGACGGGGTGCGGGCATGATTAAGGCTCCAAAAATGGGGGGGCTGCATGATGCCACAGCCGAGCCGCGGCTGCTGCCGGCGTCATTGGAACCTGCAGTGGCAACACGCGCGAGTGATAGGATTACCCGAGGGTGCTTGCGCCGGTATTGGCGCGGTAGCACTGGGTGATACAGTCCCTGTGCAGGATCAGTGCGGGCTGGAGCCGCTCAGGCTGGCCAGTAGGGCATGGCAGTCGGGCGCATGGTGATCGGTCAGTCTCGGCCAGGGATTATCGGGCAGATTGACCAATACCGCGCGCGCGCCAGCATTGCGGGCGCTGCGCAGGTCAAAATGAAAGTCGCCCACCATACATAACTGACTGCTGCACACCTGCCAGTTGCGGGCAATGTGCAGCATACCGTCGGGGGCGGGCTTGGGAGCGGCTTCGTCGCGGCCCAGAATGTCGGCCGGTGCAAAGCAGTGCTGCAGGCCGATGGCCTGCAAGGTTACCTGTGCCAGTTCCCGAGCGTTGCGGGTGAGAATGGCCAGCCGGTCGCCGCGCTCGTGCAAATACTTCACCAGAGCCACTGCACCGGGGGCGGCGGTGGACTGTTGCGCCAGCGTTCTTTCATGCTCCAGCAGCCATTGATGGGCGGCGCGCGCTTGAGCGGGGGGCAGGCTGTCCAGATAGCCAAGGATATCGGCCTCAGGCGGAATGGCCAGCTGCTGACGGATATGCTGGAAGTCGTGAACGGCGTTGGTCAGGGTGCCGTCCATGTCAAATACCCAATGACGGCAGTGCTGTAAAAACTGTGCCATGGGTCTAGTGCGTGTCGGGCCAGTCGTGGCGGATGCGGGTCAGCCCTTCCTGCGCCACTGAGGCCACCAGCCGGCCATCGCGGCTAAAGATGCTGCCGCGAGCAAAGCCGCGTCCGCCACCGGACCAAGGACTGTCCATGCTGTACAGCAGCCACTCGTCCATGCGTACTTCATCGTGAAACCAGATGGCGTGATCCAAGCTGGCCACTTGCATTTGCGGCTGCCAGATGGACGCACCATGGGGCAGCAGCGAGGTGGTGAGTAGGCTGAAATCTGAAGTGTAGGCCAGCAGGTAACGATGCAAAGCAGGGCAGTCGGGCAGCGTGCCGCTGGCCTTGAACCAGACCTGTTTGACCGGCTCGCTGCGCTGGGGGTGCAACGGGTCTAGCACCTGAACCGGACGGGTTTCGATGGGCTTGTCACGCAGCATCTTGATGCGTTTTTCGTCATTTAATAGACGCGACAGTTCAGGCGTCAGCTCGGCATCGGACACCAGCTGCTCGGGCGGCGGCACATCGGGGATGGTGGCTTGATGACTGAAGCCTTCTTCACGGATGTGGAACGAGGCGCTGCAGGTAAAAATGGGACGACCATTCTGGATGGCCATCACTCGGCGAGTGCTGAAAGTGGCACCGTCGCGCACCGGCTCGACCTGATAGATGACCGGTTTTCCGGCATCGCCAGCGCGCAGAAAGTAGCCGTGCAATGAGTGAGCCTGACGGCCGGCATCGACCGTTTTGCTGGCCGCAGACAACGCTTGGCCCAACACTTGGCCACCAAATAATTGACGAAAGCCCAAGTCTTGGCTGGCGCCGCGGAACAGGTGGGTTTCTAGGGTTTCCATATCAAGCAGGGACACCAGCGTGTCGAGTAAGGGATTCATCGGCTGTATCTATACAAGGTGGAAAAGACGGGCGCTAGTGTGGCGACTTGACGAATGCGGTGCAAGCGTAGGGAGGCTGACCGGCCGGTTCTGATGGTGCGCTATATGACGTAACAGTTATTGGCGTCAATTAATAGTTGCATGTTTGTCAGCGCAGCCTTAACCTTGCGCGCCAAGAGTCAGCCGGACAGTCGCTGCTTCCTTGCTGTAAGGCGGGAAGGGGAGGAAAGTCCGGGCTCCACAGGGCAAGACGCCAGGTAACGCCTGGGAGGCGCAAGCCTACGGAAAGTGCCACAGAAAATAACCGCCTAAGCGCGCAAGCGCCGGTAAGGGTGAAAAGGTGCGGTAAGAGCGCACCGCGCGGCTGGTAACAGTCCGTGGCTAGGCAAACCCCGTCGGGAGCAAGACCAAATAGGGACCCTTTGGCGCGGCCCGCGCTGGGTCCGGGTAGGTTGCTTGAGGTCGTTAGTGATGGCGACCCTAGATGAATGACTGTCCACGACAGAACCCGGCTTACAGGCTGACTCTTGCTTCTTACACCCTCGCGACAAAATCCTCGTTTAAAACCCTGCATCTGATAATTCACTTTAACTTTGCACGCCATACGCTTGAGTAATAAGGCGTGGTGCACCTCGTCTTTACTGTGCTCGTGGATGTTGTACAGGGAAGGCTCTATCCTACTGATATATAAGCATTTTTTTTGATTTATGTGCTAGGTGTCACGCGCGGCGGTTTTAATGGTGCACAAAAGTGGCGCAAAGTGGAAAAAAGTGGGTTTTTCTGTTTGAATACGCTTCCCTCGATTGGAAAGTGCACAGATGTTTCGTGGATCCAGTTCTATCAATCTGGACGCCAAGGGGCGACTGGCGGTGCCAAGCCGTTACCGCCAGGAGCTTGAAGAGCGTTGTGAAGGTCAGGTGGTCATCACCTTGGACCTCCATGAGCCTTGCCTGTGCCTTTACCCAATGCAGGAGTGGGAACGTATTGAAGCGCAGATCAGCCGCATACCCTCCATGCGCCCTGAAGCGCGTAGTTTGCAGCGCTTGTTGGTGGCCAATGCCATTGATACTGAGCTGGATGGCAGTGGCCGTTTGCTGATTCCGCCACGCATGCGTACCCATGCCAAGCTGGACAAACACGTGATGCTGGTGGGGCTGTCGCACAAGTTCCAGATCTGGGACGAGGCGACTTGGAACAACCAGTTTGCAGAAGATTTGGACTTTATCCGGCAGGCAGAACTGCCTGAAGAATTACAGAACCTGGTGCTCTAAACCATGACAACCGAATTCACCCACATTAGCGTTCTGCTGGACGAGGCCGTGCATGCCCTTCAGGTGCGTGCCGATGGCTGCTATGTGGACGGTACCTTTGGTCGTGGCGGGCATAGCCGGCTGATCCTGCAGCAGCTGGGTGCAACAGGTCGTTTACTGGGTTTTGACAAAGATCCGCAAGCCATTGCTGCAGGGCAGCAGCTGGCAGCTGCCGATGCGCGCCTTGACATCATTCAGCGCAGTTTTGCCGATATGCACGATGAGTTGGCGCAACGGGGTTTGGCCGGTCAGATCGATGCTGTGCTGCTGGATCTGGGCGTATCTTCGCCGCAACTGGATGATGCCAGCCGTGGTTTTAGCTTCAATCACGACGGCCCACTGGACATGCGCATGAATCCCGATGCCGGTATCAGTGCGGCCGACTGGCTGGCCAGTGCCAGCGCCGAAGCGATTGCGCAGGTGCTCAAAGACTACGGCGAAGAGCGTTTCGCCCGTCGTATGGCGCAGGCGATTGTGCGTCGCCGCGAAGAAAAGCCCTTTACCCGTACCGCCGATCTGGCTGAGGTGATTAGCGCGGCCAACCCGGCTTGGGAAAAAGGCAAGCATCCGGCAACGCGTGCCTTCCAAGGGTTGCGCATCCATATCAATAATGAACTGGGCGATCTGGAACAGGGGCTGCAAGCGGCGGTAGACAGCTTGGCTATTGGTGGACGCCTGGTGGTAATCAGTTTCCATTCGCTGGAAGACCGTATCGTCAAACAGTTTATGCGCAAGCTGGCCAAAGGCGAGGCGGATAACTTACCGCGTCACTTGCCGATTCGCCCTGAACCTTTTGTGCCGGTGCTCAAACTATTGGGCAAGCCACTGTATGCCGGTGAGCAGGAGCTTAAACATAATCCCCGTGCGCGCAGCGCGGTCATGCGGATTGCGGAGAAGCTGCGATGAGCCGCCCAGGGCAAACGCGCCATCTGCCGGCGCTGAGTAGCCTGATGGCGCTGCTGTTTGTGGCCATTTTGGTGACTGCGGTCTGGGTTTCCTATAGCGCCCATGAAAGCCGGCAACTGCTCAACACCCTGTTTGGCGAAATTCAGCAGCGTGATCGTCTGCAGGCCGACTGGGGGCGTTTGCTACTGGAAAACAGCACCTGGACGGCACACAACCGGATTGAAAAACTGGCTGTTGAGCAGTTGGGTATGCATATTCCTGAGCCAGGCAGCGTGCGCGTGGTGTCGCCATGAAGAAGGTGACTGGCGTACTGGCGACTTTGTGTGCTGCTTACGCTTGGTTGCGTGTGCGCTGGCGTTTTGGTTTTGCCCTAAGCGTGTTGTTTGCACTGGCGATTACCGTTTCTGGCCGTATTGCATGGCTGCATGTGGTGCGCCACGATTTTCTGGCCGAACAGGGCGACAAGCGCAGCTTGCGCCATGTGCCCATCAGCGCCCATCGCGGCAGCATCACCGACCGCAACGGCGAGCCGCTGGCGGTCAGCACCCCCATGATTACCCTGTGGGCCAATCCGCTGGAACTGGTCGCCGATGAGGAACGCTGGCCCGAGTTGGCACAGGCGTTGGACGCAAAACCGGATGCCTTGGCAGGGCGTATTCGTGCCAACGCCAGCCGCAGCTTTATGTACCTAGAGCGGGGTGTCACGCCGGAGCAGGGCGCTCGCGTGGCGGCGCTGGGTATCGCCGGCGTGTATCAGCGCGAAGAATTTAAGCGTTTTTATCCGGCAGCTGAGGTGACCGCGCACCTAGTCGGACTGACTGACGTTGATGAAAAAGGGCGTGAAGGCATCGAGCTGGCCTACAACGATTGGTTAGCGGGCGTGCCGGGCAAACGCCGTGTACTGCAAAACCGTAAAGGTCAGATTATTGCCGATATTCAGGTGGTTCAGAACGCCAAGGCTGGTCAAGCGGTGGCGCTGTCCATCGACTTACGCCTGCAGTATCTGGCCCACCGTGAACTGCAGCGCACCATTCAAGAATTTAAGGCCAAAGCCGGTTCGCTGGTGATGGTGGATGTGAAAACCGGAGAAATCCTAGCGCTGGTCAACTACCCCACCTATAACCCCAATAACCGCGCTACTTACAGCGGTGAAGGCAGTCGTAACCGAGCGTTGGTGGATGTGTTTGAGCCAGGCTCCACGGTCAAGCCCTTTACCATTGCCGCCGCGCTGGACAGCGGTCGCTGGCATCCGTCGTCCACCGTGGATGTGGGCAACGGCCGCATGATGATCGGCAAGTACACCATTAAGGATGTGTCCCGTGGTGGGGTGCTGGATTTGACGGGCGTGCTGAAAAAATCCAGCAACGTAGCGGTGAGCAAAATTGCACTGGATGTCGGCGGCGAGCCGGTGGCTGCGGTGATGCAGCAGGTGGGCTTCGGTATTGATACCGGGCTGGGTTTTCCCGGCGAAAGCTCCGGCGTATTTCCGGTCTATCCACGCTGGCGTAGCGTAGAAACTGCGGCCATGTCTTATGGGTATGGTTTTTCCGTGACCACAGCCCAACTGGCCCATGCCTATGCCACCTTGGGCAACAACGGCATCAGCGTACCGCTGACCTTGCTGCGCCAAGATCGGGCGGCCAGCCAGACGCCGGTGCTCAATCCGCATACCAGCCAAGTGGTGCTCGAAATGCTGCGCTCGGTGGTTGAAGACGAGGGCGGCGGCGGCGCGCGTGCGCGAGTGCCGGGCTATCACGTGGCGGGCAAAAGCGGCACGGCCAAAAAGACCACAGGCCGGGGTTACACCGAAGACAGTTATCGCTCGTTGTTTGCTGGGGTCGGCCCAGTCAGCGAGCCGAGAATCGCGCTGGCGATTGTGATTGATGAGCCGCGTGAGGGCGGCTATTTCGGCGGCCTGGTGGCTGCTCCAGCGTTTAGTCGAATCATGGCCGGTACGCTGCGTTTGCTGAACGTACGACCGGATAACCTGCCAGAATCCATGGCGCAAAATAGTACCCAACAGAGAGGGCGCAGTTAGTGCCAATGCCTTTAAACCAGCTGCTGCCACAGGCGCAGAGCAATACCTTGATCCGTGAGCTGACCCTCGATAGCCGCATGCTCAAGGCCGGTGATCTTTTTCTGGCTGTTCCCGGTACCAAGGTGGATGGCCGCCGTTATATTGCCGATGCCATCGCCCGTGGCGCTGCCGCGGTTGTTTATGAGTCCGAAGGGGCGCCTGAAGTCCAAGACAGCGCTGCCCTGCTGATTCCGGTCAAGGGGCTGCAGGCGCAGCTGTCGGCCATTTCCGGGCGTTTTTATGGCGAGCCCAGCCGCGCCCTTACCATGCTGGGCGTAACGGGCACCAATGGTAAAACCACCGTCAGCCACCTGCTGGCGCAAGCGCTGGATCGGTTGGGCGAAAGCTGCGCCGTGATCGGCACCTTGGGTAACGGCTTTCTGGGCAGTCTGCACAGCGGCATCCATACCACGCCTGATCCCATCAGCTTGCAGGCGGCGTTGGCCGATCTGAAACAGGCCGGTGCCAGCCATGTTGCGATGGAAGTCTCGTCTCACGGTTTGGAGCAGCAGCGTTTGGCGGCCGTGGATATGGATATTGCGGTACTGACCAATCTGACCCGCGATCATCTCGACTACCACGGCAGCATGGAAGCCTATGCCGAGGCCAAGGCGCGTTTGTTTGCTTGGCCTGGCCTGAAAGTGCGCGTACTGAATCTGGATGACGATTTTGGTGCCGAGTTGGCCGCGCAGTATGCCGGTAAAGAGTTGAAAACCTACAGCATCAACAAAGAACAAGCGCATGTGCATTGCCGTCAGGTTGAGTACAGCAATCAGGGCATCCGTGCCACTGTGGCAACGACTCAGGGTGAGGCCTTGCTGCGCAGCTCTTTGTTGGGCCGTTTCAACCTGAGCAACCTGATGGCGGTGATTGCCACTTTGTCCGGCATGGGCTATGCCCTACGTGACATTCTGGATGTCATTCCCGACCTCAAACCACCCGCCGGACGTATGCAGGCGCTGGCAGATAACGACAAGCCGCTGGTGGTGGTCGACTATGCCCATACTCCCGATGCATTGCAGCAGGTGCTGATTGCCGTGCGCTCGCACGTGGTGGCCGGTGGCCGTTTGCACTGCGTCTTCGGGTGTGGCGGCGAGCGCGACCGTGGCAAGCGTGAGCTGATGGCGGCAGTGGCTGAGGCCAGCGCCGACCGCCTGTGGGTGACCGACGACAACCCGCGCAACGAAGATGCCGCGCAGATTCGCGCCGACATTCTGGCCGGCCTGACCCCTGCGGCGGATGTGCAAGAGTTTGATGACCGCGCGGCGGCCATTGCCAGTGCCATTGCCGATGCCCGCTCGGGTGATGTGGTGGTCATTGCCGGTAAAGGCCACGAAGACTATCAAGAGGTGCGTGGTCAGCGTCATCCGTTCTCTGATCTGGAACAGGCGCGCCAGGCTCTGGACACATGGGAGGCGGACAATGTTTAAACCATGGCAGCTGTCTGGACTGATACCGGTGCTGGATGGTGAGCTGCTGGGAGCGGATGTGACGGTGCGCCGCGTGCATACCGATACCCGTACCTTGCAGGCCGGTGATCTGTTTGTCGCCCTCAGTGGAGACAATTTTGATGGCCATGATTATCTAGCCCAAGCCCATGCGGCCGGCGCGGTCGCCGCGTTGGTAGATGCTTGGCAGGACAGCAGCGAGCTACCGCAGCTGGCGGTGGGTGATACACGGGTGGCGCTGGGCCAGCTGGGCAAGCACAACCGCAACCAATTTAAGGGCATGCTGATTGCGCTGACCGGCTCCAGTGGCAAAACCACGGTTAAAGAACTGTTAGCGAGTATTGGGGCGGTTGCAGTGGGTGCCGAGGCGGTACTGGCCACGCGAGGCAACCTCAATAATGAGATCGGCGTGCCGCTGACCTTGCTCGAACTGAATGCACAGCACCGCTTGGCGGTGATTGAGCTGGGCGCTTCGCTGCCAGGGGAACTGACCTGGACCCGCTCGCTGGCGCAGCCTCGGGTTGTACTGATTAATAACGCCGGCATGGCCCACGCCGGTGAATTTGGTGGCCCGGAACAAATTGTGCGCGCCAAGGGCGAGATTCTGGATGATCTGGATAGCCAGAGCACGGCGGTACTCAACCTCGACGATGCCGCGTTTGAAATCTGGCGCGAGCGCAGCAGTGCAGAAAAACTGTTGACGTTTTCTGTCAGCAGTGAGCGCGCGGATGTTTATCCCCGCGAGGTGGCCTTTGCTGCCGATGGTTGCGCACGCTTTGAACTGTGCACGCCAGCAGGCAGTGCGCCGGTGCAGCTGCAATTGGCGGGCGCTCACAATCTGGCCAATGCGTTGGCCGCTGCGGCAGCTGCCCATGCGGCTGGTATTGAGCTGACCGCCATTGTGCAGGGTCTGGAGCAGGCGCAACCGGTGGCTGGGCGCTGCCTGCGCCACAGCCTGAGCCATGGCGGCGTGCTGATTGATGACAGCTACAACGCCAACCCCGCCTCCATGCGTGCCGGTATTGATCTGCTGGAAGGCATGCCGGGCCAGCGCATTCTGGTGTTGGGCGACATGGGTGAGCTGGGTGAGTGGGCCGAAGACGAGCACGCGGCGCTGGGTGAGTACGCCAATGGTAAAGCCGATGTGCTGTTTGCCGTTGGCCCCAACATGCAGTATGCCGTGGCCACCTTTAAAGGCATGGCGCAACACTTTGCCAGCCGGCAGGAACTGCTGGCGGTTCTAAGCAATAAAATCAGCCTGCCCACCAGTTATCTGGTCAAGGGCTCGCGCAGCGCCGCCATGGAGCATGTGGTGACTGCCATTCAGGTTGCTGACAGGGGTGAGAACTGATGCTGTTACTCATCGCGGAATACCTGCAGCAGTATTACAAAGGCTTTGGTGTCTTCCAGTACCTGACCCTGCGCGGCATTCTGGGCATTTTAACTGCGCTGGCCATGTCGCTGTGGCTGGGCCCCTGGATGATTCGCACTTTGCGCAGCCTGCAAATTGGCCAGTCGGTGCGCACCGATGGGCCACAAAGCCACCTGTCAAAATCTGGCACACCGACCATGGGCGGGGCGCTGATTTTAGCCAGTATCGCCATTAGTACCTTGCTATGGGCCGATTTGTCCAACCGCTATGTGTGGATTGTTTTGGTGACTACTTTGCTGTTTGGTGCCATCGGCTGGGTGGATGACTATCGCAAGGTGATCGAAAAAAATTCCCGTGGTTTGCCCGGGCGCTGGAAATATTTTTGGCAGTCGGTGTTTGGTTTGGGCGCGGCGGTTGCCCTGTATGCCACCGCGCAGGGGCCGGCAGAAACTGCGCTGATTTTTCCGTTCCTGAAAGACGTCAGTCTGCAGCTTGGGTTGGGTTTTGTGGTGCTGACCTATTTTGTGATTGTTGGCTCCAGTAATGCGGTCAATCTGACCGACGGTCTGGACGGTTTGGCCATTTTGCCAACGGTTCTGGTCGGAGGCGCGCTGGGGATTTTTGCCTATCTGTCCGGCCACGTTAGCTTTGCCCAGTATCTGTTCATTCCCTATATCCCGGGTGTGGGCGAGTTGATTATTTTTTGCGGCGCACTGGTTGGTGCCGGCCTGGGGTTCCTGTGGTTCAACACCTATCCGGCGCAGGTGTTTATGGGCGATGTCGGCGCGCTGGCGCTGGGTGCCGCGCTGGGCCTGGTGGCCGTGGCGGTACGCCAGGAAATCGTGCTGTTCATTATGGGCGGCGTGTTTGTAGTGGAAACCCTGTCGGTGGTGATTCAGGTGGCTTCGTTCAAGCTGCGCGGCAAGCGGGTATTTCGCATGGCGCCGATTCACCACCATTTTGAGCTAAAAGGCTGGCCGGAGCCGCGGGTTATCGTGCGTTTCTGGATCATCACCGTGGTACTGGTGCTGATTGGCCTGTCTACACTGAAACTGAGGTAACAACACATGACACAGCAGCTGCAGGTCGTGATCGGCCTGGGTAAAACGGGACTGTCACTGGTGCGCCATCTGGCGCGCCAGGGCGTTGCCGTGGCTGCTGTGGATACCCGCGAGCAACCGCCGGAGCTGGCCGTGATTCGCAAAGAGTGGCCGCAGGTCGAGTTGCACTGCGGTTCGCTGGATACACCGCTATTGCAGCAGGCCGAAGTGTTGTATGTCAGCCCCGGTCTGGCGCTGGCAACTCCGCAAATCCAGCGGGAAATTGCCCGCGGTGTGCGCATCAGCGGTGATGTGGACTTGTTTCTGCAGCAGGCCAAAGCACCGGTGATTGCCATTACCGGCTCCAATGCCAAGAGCACGGTTACCAGCCTGGTGGGTTTGATGGCTGAGAAAGCCGGCGTGCGTGTGGCGGTGGGCGGCAATATCGGCACACCGGTGCTGGATTTGCTCAGTGATGAGATCGAGCTGTATGTATTGGAGCTGTCCAGCTTCCAGCTGGAAACCATCAGTCACTTGCAGCCGTTGGCGGCTACCTGCCTGAATATCAGTGCCGACCATCTGGACCGCTATCGTGATTTGCAGCACTACACCGAGGTAAAGCTACAGGTGTATCCGCGCAGCCAGTGGGCGGTTATCAACCGTGATGACACAGCGGCGCAGCCGTTGGCGGTGACCGGCGAGCAACTGAGCTTTGGCCTGTCTGCACCGAGCGGCGACAACGCGTTTGGCCTGCGCGATGGCTGGCTGGCACGTGGCAGCGAGAACCTGCTGCCCGTTTCAGAGCTTAAGATCCCCGGCTTGCACAATCAGGCCAATGCACTGGCAGCGCTGGCTCTAGGCACGGCAGCCGGCCTGCCCATGGCGGCCATGTTGCAGGCGCTGCGCGAATTTGCCGGCTTGCCGCACCGTTGTCAGTGGGTCAGGCAAATTTATAACGTCAACTGGTACAACGACTCCAAGGCCACCAATATCGGTGCAACGCTGGCTGCCATCGAAGGACTGGCCAGTGATACGGGCAAGCTGGTGCTGATTGCCGGCGGCGATGGCAAGGGTGCTGATTTTTCCGAGCTGGCGGATGCGGTCAGGCAACATTGCCGCGCACTGGTGTTGTTGGGGCGTGATGCCGAGCAGATGCGTATCGCGCTGGCGGATACCGGTGTGTTTGCCATTCGCGTAGCTGATCTGGATGAGGCCGTTAGCTATGCCGCTGATTTGGCTCACCCTGGCGATAGCGTGCTGCTGGCACCGGCCTGCGCCAGCATCGACATGTTCAAAAACTTCGAGCAGCGCGGCGAGCTGTTTGTCCGAGCGGTGGAGGAGTTGGCATGATTTTTCGCTTGCTTCCAGCCTGGCTGCAAAACTCGCCCTTGGGCGGGCGCGGGCAAAAAGTGGATTTGGATTACTGGATGCTGGCGGCCTGTTTGTGTCTGTTGGGGCTGGGGCTGGTGATGAACGCGTCTGCGTCGTCGGCGGTGTCAGCGGCCCATAATAGTGGCAACCACTATTATTATTTTATTCGCCATACCCTCTATGTGATTGCCGGCCTGATTGCAGGCGGTTGTTGCTTGCTGGTGCCGCTGCAACGCTGGGAGCAGCTGAGCGGCTGGCTGCTGTTTCTGGCTGCCATACTGTTGGCACTGGTGTATGTGCCGGGTATTGGGCACGAGGTTAATGGTTCTAAGCGCTGGTTGAATTTGCGCGTATTCAACCTGCAGTCGTCGGAGCCGGCCAAGCTGTTTATGGTGTTTTTTATTGCAGGTTATCTGGTGCGTCACCAAGACGAGCTGAAGCGCAAGCTGTTTGGTTTCGTCAAGCCACTACTGGTGCTGTTGTTCTTTGCCATGCTGATTTATTTGGAGCCGGACTTTGGTGCCGCCACCGTGATGGTCGGCAGCGTGGTGGTAATGATTTTTCTGGCCGGTACCAGTATGAAAGTGGCAGCGCCGCTGCTGGTCATTCTTGGCACCCTAGGGTGGTTTTTTGTGACGGCCGAAAGTTACCGGCTTGAGCGCATCACCAGCTTTACCGACCCCTTCCGCGACCAGTTTGGCAGCGGTTATCAGTTGTCGCAGGCGCTGATCGCCTTTGGCCGTGGTGAAATTTTTGGCGTGGGTTTGGGTAATAGCGTGCAGAAACAATTTTATTTACCCGAGGCCCATACTGATTTCGTCTTTGCCGTGTTGGCTGAAGAGTTGGGCATGGTGGGTGCGTTATTGACGGTGGCGGTGCTGACCTTTGTCTGTGTGCGTGCGCTGCGTCTGGGGCGACGGGCACAACTGGCCGGACATGCGTTTGCGGCTTACAGCGCCTACGGTATTGCCATGATGTGGACCGGTCAGGCTTTTATCAATATCGGTGTAAATACTGGGCTTTTGCCGACCAAAGGGCTGACTTTGCCCTTTATCAGTTACGGTGGCAGCTCGCTGGTGATTTGTTGCGTCTCGCTGGCGGTGATGCTGCGTGTTGAATGGGAAATGCGCCAAGCAGTCAGAGCGCCGGCGATGCCGGTGCGTAAGGTGCGCCAGCCGGGAGGTGCGCATGCGTAAGCCTGAGCCTGTGGTGTTGATCATGGCAGCTGGCACCGGTGGTCATGTGTTTCCGGCGCTGGCCTGTGCCGAAGCGTTCCGTAACCGTGGCTACCGCGTTCATTGGCTGGGTGCCGGACGCGGTATTGAGTGCAAAGTGGTGCCGCAAGCCGGCTTTACGCTGCACAACATCAGTGCGACCGGCTTGCGTGGCAAAGGCGTACAGCAGTTGATCAAAGCACCTGTGCAACTGCTTGCGGCACTGTGGCAGGCATGGCGACTGCTACGCCGCTTGCGCCCAGTGTGTGTGCTGGGTATGGGCGGTTATGTTACCGGCCCAGGTGGCATGGCGGCGCGACTGTGCGGCGTGCCTTTGGTGATCCACGAGCAAAATGCGGTGGCTGGTACGGCTAATCGCAGCCTTGCTCGTTTTGCCGCCCGCATCTGTCAGGCGTTTCCTGGCGCCTTTGCCGATAGCCCACGGTTGCTGACCACCGGTAACCCAGTGCGCGCCGATCTGTTGATCCGCGCCCTCGATAAACAGCAGGTGGGCACGCCGGTGCGCCTGTTGGTGGTGGGTGGCAGCTTGGGTGCTGAGCCGCTGAATAAGCTGTTGCCGGCAGCGCTGGCGCAGGTAGACCTACAACTACGCCCCGACGTGCGCCACCAGTGCGGTGAGCAGCATGCCGAGGTGACTCGCCAGCGCTACGCCGAAGCCGGTGTTGCAGCGCAGGTGTCCCCCTTTATTGAGGATATGGCCGAGGCCTATGCCTGGGCTGATCTGGTGATTTGCCGTGCCGGTGCGCTGACTGTCAGCGAGCTGGCCATCATGGGGCGGGCTGCCTTTTTGGTGCCTTTGCCCCATGCCATTGATGATCATCAGAGCAAAAATGCCGAGTTTCTGGCGCAGCAGGGCGCTGCGCTGATTTTATCCCAGCATGAAACATGCGCGTCGCAGTTGGCGCAGCACTTAACCGAGGTATGCATGAATAGCCACAGGCTGATTGAAATGGCGCAACAGGCGCGGAAGGTGGCCAAACCGCATGCGACGCAGCAGGTTGTTGATGCCTGTCTGGAGGTGGCCCGTGGCTGATGTACTGCAAACCACCGCCGCACAAACCCAGCGTATGCGCCGTATCCGCCGCATTCACTTTGTTGGCATTGGCGGCACGGGTATGTGCGGCATTGCTGAGGTGGTGCGTAATCTGGGCTATGAAGTGTCCGGCTCTGACATCAAGTTGTCGGCGGTGACCGAGCGCCTGCAGGGGCTGGGCATCCAGATTATGTTGGGGCATCAGGCAACCCATGTGGACGAGGCCGACGTGCTGGTGGTGTCCAGCGCCATCAATATGGAAAACCCAGAAGTGGCCCGCGCTGTCGAGCGTCGTATTCCGGTGGTGCCACGGGCCGAGATGCTGGCCGAGCTGATGCGCTACCGCCACGGCATTGCTGTAGCCGGCACCCACGGCAAGACCACCACCACCAGCCTGTTGGCCACCGTGTTTGCCGCCGCTGGCCTAGACCCCACCTTCGTGATTGGCGGGCGGGTTAATGCTGCCGGCAGTAACGCACGACTGGGCGAGAGCTGCTACCTGATTGCTGAGGCCGATGAAAGCGACGCCAGCTTCCTGCACTTGCAACCGATGGTTTCCGTGGTCACCAATATTGACGTTGACCACATGAGCACCTACGGCGGTGACTTCAACAAGCTGAAGCAGACCTTTGTCGATTTTCTGCACAACTTGCCGTTTTATGGTTTGGCGGTGCTTTGCGTGGATGACCCTGCGGTGCGTGATATTGCGCAGCGGGTCAAGCGGCCGATGATCACATACGGCTTTGCCGAAGACGCCGATGTGCGTGCGGTCGATGTGCAGCAAGATGGCATGCGCACCTGCTTCAACGTGCTGCGCAAGGACCGTCCGGTGATGCCGGTGTGCGTCAATATGCCGGGCCGTCACAACGTCCTCAACGCGCTGGCGGTGATTGCCATTGCTACCGATGAGGGCGTGGACGATTCCGCCATTGTTGCTGGCCTGTCCGAGTTTCAGGGCGTTGGCCGCCGTTTTCAGGTGTACGGCGAACTGCCGGTCGAAGGCGGCAGCGTGATGTTGGTGGACGACTACGGTCATCATCCGCGCGAAGTGTCAGCGGTGATTAAAGCCATTCGTGACGGCTGGCCCGAGCGCCGCCTCGTCACTATTTACCAGCCACACCGCTACAGCCGTACCCGTGACCTGTACGAAGACTTTGTGCAGGTACTGGGCGATTCCAATGTGCTGCTGTTACTGGAGGTTTTCCCCGCGGGTGAAGAGCCGATTCCCGGTGCCGACAGCCGTCAGCTGTGTCACAGCATCCGCCAGCGCGGCAAGTTGGACCCGCTCTACGTCGAGCGCGGCACCGACATGGCACCGCTGGTACAACCGCTGTTGCGGGCCGGCGACATCCTACTGTGCCAGGGCGCGGGCGATATTGGCAGCATTGCCCCGCAACTGTTGAAACACCCGTTATTTCAGCCATCAGAGAGGAGCCGGCAGGCATGACCCAGGCAATAGACAGCAAGACATTTGGCAAAGTGGCGGTGCTGTATGGCGGACGCAGCGCCGAGCGCGAGGTATCGCTCAAGTCAGGCGCTGCCGTGCTGGCGGCGTTGCAGGCGGCCGGTGTGGATGCCCAGGGTATTGATGTGGGCAGCGACATCGTGCAGCAACTGGCGGCGCAGCGTTTTGATCGCGCGTTCATCGTGCTGCATGGCCGTGGTGGCGAAGACGGCACTATTCAGGGCCTGCTGGAGTGCGCCGGCATTCCTTATACCGGCAGTGGCGTATTGGCTTCGGCTTTGGCCATGGACAAGCTGCGCACCAAACAGGTGTGGCACAGCTTGGGACTGCCGACGCCGCGCCATGCCACTTTAGTCAGCGCGGATGATTGTGCCCGTGTGGCTGGCGAGCTGGGTTTTCCACTGATGGTCAAGCCCAGCCAGGAAGGCTCCAGCATTGGCATGGCCAAGGTGCACACTCTGGCAGAGCTGGAACAGGCTTGGCATAACGCCCACACCTACGATGACAACGTGTTGGTTGAGCAATACATCAGTGGCCCCGAATTTACCGTGGCCATGCTAAACGGCGAAATTTTGCCGCCGATCCGGCTGGGTACCAGCCATGTGTTTTACGACTATGAAGCTAAATATTTAGCGAATGACACCCACTACCAAATCCCGTGCGGGCTGGATGCGGGCAAGGAGCAGGAACTGCGTAACCTGACTGCCCGCGCCTGTGCCGCACTGGGCGTGACCGGTTGGGGCCGTGCCGATGTGATGCAGGATACGCAGGGCAACTTCTGGCTGCTGGAGGTCAATACCGTTCCTGGCATGACCGACCATAGCTTGGTGCCCATGGCGGCTAAGGCGGTTGGGCTGGATTTTGGCCAGTTGGTGTTGCGCCTTCTGGCCTCTACCTTGCAGGAGTAAAGCATGGCGGTTCGTGGCGGCAAACAGGCGAATACACAGCGACAGGCAGCGGTTACCCGCCGCGGTGCCAGCCGTGTTACGCCGCCACCGGCACCGAAAAAGCGCCAGTGGCAGGCACCGCAGATCAACTGGCGGCTGTTGGGGCGAGTTGTGTTTTCCCTGCTGGCAGTGGTTGGGTTGGGTGCGGTCATGCAGGCATGGCAGGTGATGCGTCCGCAGCTTGATCGCCCCATCAGTCAGGTATTGGTGGAAGGCAAGCTGGGCGAGGTGGCAGCCCATAACCGGGTGGAATTGCAGCAACAACTGGAAGCCTTTGGTGAGATACGGTTTTTCAGTGCTGATCTGTCTGCCATGCAGCAGGCGCTGGATGTATTGCCCTGGGTCGATCAGGTGCGTATCAGCCGTATCTGGCCGGATCACCTCAAGGTTGAGGTGATTGAGCAGCAGCCGATTGCCCGCTGGGGTGAGCAGCAGTGGCTCAATAGTCGGGGGCAGGTGTTTCGCGGCATTACCAGCGCCCCTGCAGGTGACATGCCTAGGTTACTGGGGCCGGAGGGTAGCGAGGCACGCGTGATGCAGCAGTACTGGAACTTGACGCGGATTTTGCATCCGTTGGGATACAGCATTGCGCAGCTCGAGTTGCGCGCCCGTGGTAGCTGGTTTGTTACCACCCGCGATGGGCTGGAGCTGTGGCTAGGGCGGGATGAAATACTGGAAAAGATGCGCCGTTTTACGGCGGTTTACGAGCGCGAGCTTAAAGAGCAGATGACACAGGTTGCCCGCGTTGACTTGCGTTACGCCAATGGCCTAGCGGTCGCCTGGCGTAACAACGACAGCGAAGCAGCAGTGCACTAGGGGAAACGATAAAAATGGCGTACGAAAACGGTCACAACATGATCGTCGGACTGGACATCGGCACATCCCAGGTGATCGTCCTGATTGCCGAGGTGCTGCCGGGTGATGAGCTGCAGGTGGTGGGCATGGGCAGCTGTCCGACACGGGGCCTGAAAAAAGGCGTGGTGGTTGATATCGAATCCACCGTGCAGTCCATCCAGCAGGCGGTGGATGAAGCGCAGCGCATGGCCGACTGTCAGGTGCACTCGGCCTATGTGGGGTTGGCCGGCAGTCATATTCGCAGCCAGAACTCCGATGGCAGTGTCGCCATCCATAATGGCGAGGTTAGCCGCAAGGACTTAGAGCGGGTGCTGGATGCCGCCCAGGCGGTACCCATTGCGGCCGACCAGCGCATTCTGCATACGCTGGCGCAGGACTACATCATCGACAAGCAGGAAGGCGTGCGCCAGCCGCTGGGCATGTCCGGTGTGCGCTTGGAGGCCCGTGTGCATGTGGTGACCTGTGCCACCAATGCTGCGCAGAACGTAGAAAAATGCGTCAGCCGCTGTGATATCCAGCTGGATGGCACCATTTTGGAGCAACTGGCCTCGGCCATGGCCGTGCTGACGGATGATGAAATGGAACTGGGCGTGTGCTTGGTAGACATCGGCAGCGGCACCTCGGATATTGCCATTTTCACCGAAGGTGCCATCCGCTACACCGCAGTGATTCCGGTGGCCGGTGACCAGGTGACCAATGACATCGCCATGGCGCTGCGCACCCCAACCCAATATGCAGAAGAAATCAAAATTCGCTATGCCTGCGCGCTGGCCAAGTTGGCTCAAGCTGACGAGACCATCAAGGTGCCCAGCGTGGGTGACCGCGCCCCACGCAACCTGTCGCGCCAGGCGCTGGCCGAGGTGGTTGAAGCGCGTTACGAAGAGCTGTTTCAGCTGATTCACGCCAAAATTCGCAACAGCGGCTATGAAGACATGATGCCTGCAGGCATCGTACTGACCGGCGGTACGGCACAAATGGAAGGCGCCGTAGAGCTGGCCGAAGAGGTGTTCCACATGCCGGTACGGGTGGGTGGCCCGCAGGGCGTAAAGGGGCTGTCGGATCTGATACGCAGCCCTATGAACTCAACAGCCGTTGGCCTGTTGTTGTATGGACTGGAAAAGCAAAAAGAAGGCGTGACGGCAGAGCAAGGCGAGCCAGTGAAACGTATTAACGGCCCGACGACCATGCAACGCATCCGTCGTTGGGTACAAGACAATTTTTGATTTAAAACAGCCGGCATAAGCGGCGACACAATAAAGGCGAGGAGAGCATCATGTTCGATTTAGTAGACCAGAACGCCAAGAGCGCAGTGATCAAGGTTATTGGTGTGGGCGGCGGCGGCGGCAACGCGGTTAAGACCATGATCACTAACAACATTGAGGGTGTTGAATTTATCTGTGCCAACACGGACGCACAGGCGTTGCAGGGAGTCGGTGCTAGCACCGTGTTGCAGCTGGGCACCAGCGTAACCAAGGGCTTGGGTGCCGGTGCTGATCCTGAGGTGGGACGCCGTGCCGCCGAGGAAGATCGCGAGCGTATCGCCGAAGTGCTGGACGGCACCGATATGGTATTCATTGCCACTGGCATGGGCGGTGGTACCGGTACCGGTGCGGCTCCGGTGATTGCCGAAGTAGCCAAGAACCTAGGCATCCTGACCGTGGCCATTGTCACCCGTCCGTTTCCCTTTGAGGGCAAGCGTCGTGAGCTGATCGCCGAGGCCGGTATCCGCGAGTTGGCCGAACACTGTGACTCGCTGATCACCATTCCCAACGAAAAGTTGATGACCATTCTGGGCAAAGACGCCAGCCTGCTGAGTGCTTTCGCTAAGGCCGATGATGTGCTGACCGGTGCTGTGCGCGGTATCTCTGACATCATCAAACGTCCGGGCATGATTAACGTTGACTTTGCCGACGTGCGCACAGTGATGAGCGAAATGGGTATGGCGATGATGGGTACTGGTCGTGCCAGCGGCCCGAACCGTGCCCGCGAAGCCACCGAAGAGGCGATCCGCAACCCGCTGCTGGATGATGTCAACCTGCAGGGTGCCCGCGGCATCTTGGTCAACATCACCTCCGGCCCCGACCTGTCGATTGGCGAATACTCCGAAGTGGGTCAGATCATTGAGGGGTATGCCACCGAAGAGGCCACCGTTAAGGTGGGTACAGCTATTGATCCTGATATGCGCGATGAGCTGCACGTCACTGTGGTGGTGACCGGCCTCAACAGCCGCAGCGAAAAGCCGGTCAAGGTCATCGATAATACGGTCGGCCAGAACCAAGCGGTTGATGCTATCGCCGGCAGCGTGGTAACGGCCAAGGCCGTGGGTGATCTATACGGCAGCGAGTACAGTCGCTATGAAAAGCCCGCCATCCAACGCAATGCAGGTGTATCGGCTGGCGCACCACGCCGGCTGGAAGACTCGGACTATCTGGACCTGCCTACATTCCTGCGTAATCAGGCGGATTGATCCGAACCGGTCGGTTTCTCTAATGGCGCGCTATCTGTTAAGATGCGCGCCAATTGAAAACCATTCGCAATATTTAATGGCGGCGACGATTTTAGCATGATCAAACAACGCACCTTGAAAAACACCATCAGGGCCACCGGTATCGGCTTGCATTCGGGTGAGAAAATTTATTTGACCCTCAAACCGGCACCCATCGACAGCGGCATCATCTTTCGGCGTATGGATCTTGATCCAGTCGTCGAAATTCGTGCGTTGGCGAATAATGTCGGCGAGACCACCATGTCCACCACGCTGGTCAATGGCGAGGTTAAGGTGGATACCGTCGAGCACCTGTTGTCGGCCATGGCGGGTTTGGGCATCGACAACGCCTACGTGGAGTTGTCTGCGCCCGAAGTGCCTATCATGGATGGCAGTGCGGGGCCGTTCGTATTTCTGATCCAGTCGGCCGGTCTTGAAGACCAGGATGCGCCCAAGCAGTTTATCCGTATCCTGCGTGAGGTAACCGTCGAGGACAAAGGCAAGAAGGCTACTTTCATGCCCTTTGATGGCTTCAAGGTCAGCTTTGAGATCGACTTTGACCACCCCGTGGTGGCCGGCCGTACCCAGACTGCCAGTGTGGATTTTTCCAGCACGTCGTTTGTCAAGGAAGTCAGCCGTGCGCGTACCTTCGGTTTCATGCGTGATATCGAATACCTGCGTGCTAACAACCTAGCGCTGGGTGGTAGCGTTGAAAACGCCATTGTGGTGGATGAGCATGCCGTGCTTAACGAAGACGGTCTGCGCTACGAGGACGAGTTCGTCAAACACAAGATACTGGATGCCATTGGTGACCTGTATTTGCTGGGCAAAAGCCTGATTGGCGAGTTCCGTGGTTATAAGTCCGGTCACGCGCTCAACAACCAGCTGCTGCGTGCCCTGCTGGAACAGACGGATGCTTGGGAAGTGGTAACCTTTGACGACGTAAGCGCCGCCCCCATTTCTTATATGCGACCTGCTGCTTCACAGTAAGTCAACATGCTGCAAGCCTTTTGAGCCACCTGTCCGCAGGTGGCTTTTTTGTGCCTGCAATGTACTGGGCGTTAGGGCAAACGCCGAGGCAGTAAAAGATTCAGCAGTAGCGCAGCCACTGCACACAGCGAGATACCCGAGAGGGCAAAGTCACCGCTGCCCATCTGCATACCGCCAATGCCGAATACCAGCGTCACCGAAACGATGATCAGGTTGCGCGGCTCGGACAGATCCACCTGATTGCGGATCAGCGTATTGAGCCCCACCACCGCAATCGAGCCGAACAGCAAGCACAGGATACCGCCCATCACCGGCACCGGAATGCTCTGTAGTGCCACACCGAACTTGCCGATGAAGGCCAGCACAATGGCAAAGCCGGCGGCCCAAGTCATGATGGCTGGGTTGTAATTACGCGTCAGCATCACGGCACCGGTCACCTCGGCATAGGTGGTGTTGGGCGGGCCGCCAAACAAACCGGCGGCTGAGGTGGCCAAGCCGTCACCCAGTAGAGTGCGCTGCAGGCCGGGCTGCTGGATAAAGTTTTTACCGGTTACGCTGCCAATGGCAACTATACCGCCAATGTGTTCAATGGCCGGAGCCAGCGCCACCGGCAACATATACAGGATGGCACCCAGGTGAAATTCGGGCGCAACAAAGGCCGGCATTGCCAACCAAGGCGCGGCGGCAATGGCCGTGGTGTCGAGGATGCCGAAAAACAATGACAGCAGGGTGCCGGTTAGGATACCGGCCAGAATCGGTACCAGCTTGAGCAGTCCGCGTCCCAATACTGCCACCAACAGCGTACTGCACAGCGCCGACATGGAAACGGTCATGGCGGTGCCGTATTCGATCAGCTGCACCGCACCATCACCCGATTTGCCCATGGCCATGTTCACCGCGGTGGGCGACAGCGCTAGGCCAATGCACATGATCACTGGGGCAATCACCACCGGCGGCAGTAAGCGCTCGATAAAGCCCGCACCGCGCAGCTGCACTGCCAGGCTCAACAGCACATACATAAAGCCTGCGGCCATAATGCCGCCGAGCACAGCCGGCATGCCAAAGGCCGTTTTGGCGGCCAAAATAGGGGCGATAAAGGCAAAACTTGAAGCCAGAAACACGGGGACTTGGCGGCCGGTTACCAGCTGGAATAAAAGGGTGCCAATGCCGGCGGTAAACAGCGCCACATTGGGGTCCATGCCGGTAATCAGCGGCATCAGCACCAGAGCGCCAAAGGCAACAAACAACATTTGCGCCCCCGCCAGCAACTGGCGGGGCATGGAGTCCAACGGGGCCTGCTGCATGCTTAATCTCCCTTCTGGTGGGTGCCGAAAATCTTGTCACCGGCATCGCCCAGTCCGGGCACGATATAACTGTTTTCATCCAGCCCTTGGTCAATGGAGGCAGTGAAAATCTGTACATCAGGGTGCTGCTCTTGCATGGCTGCAATGCCCTGTGGTGCGGCCACCAGCACCATGGCGCGGATTTCCCTGCAGCCGGCTTTTTTCAACAGATCGATGGTGGCAATCATCGAGTTGCCGGTGGCCAGCATGGGGTCAATCACCAGTGCCAGTCGGGAGTGCATGTCGGGGGCCAGTTTTTCTAGATAGGTGTGCGCTTGCAGGGTCTGCTCATTGCGCACCACGCCCACGGCACTGACCTTGGCGCTGGGAACCAAACTGAGCACACCGTCCAGCATGCCGATGCCGGCACGCAAGATGGGCACGACGGTGATTTTCTTGCCGGCGATTTTTTCCACCTGCACGCTGCCGCTCCAACCTTGAATTTCGCAGCTTTCCAAGCGTAAATCTTGGGTGGCTTCGTAGGTCAGCAGGGTGCCGATTTCCTGCGCCAGCTCGCGAAAATGCTTGGTACTGATATCAGCGCGGCGCATCAGGCCCAGTTTGTGGCGAATCAGGGGGTGGCGGATTTCATGGACAGACATGGGGTAGCTCCGGCGGTAAGTGGTAGACAGGCTGCAGTATAGAGCAAAGTACCGCCGTGCTGGCGAACGGCAGGCATGCACAGCTGTGCTAGAATCCGTGCTGTTTTTTGCCGGAGAAACCGCCATGTCAGAACAGCTTGCCCACATTCGTCAGGTTATGCAGGACGCCGACTGCTTGCACACGCAAAGCGAAGTGGAAGCCGCGATCACGCAGGTGGCCGCCGCCATCAGTCAGCGTTTGCAGGACAGTAATCCGGTGGTGTTTTGCGTTATGAATGGCGGGCTGATTTTTGCTGGCCAGTTGCTGACGCAGCTGAGTTTTCCGCTGGAGCAATCCTACCTGCATGCCACCCGTTACCGTAATGAAACCCGTGGTGGCGACCTCTGCTGGAAGGCTAAACCGGAGCTGTCCTTGGTTGGCCGTGATGTGCTGGTCATCGACGACATTTTGGATGAGGGCCATACCCTGATGGCCATCATCGACTTCTGCCGCGCTGCCGGTGCCCGTTCGGTGTTCAGCGCCGTGCTGCTGGACAAACAGCATGAGCGCAAGGCAGATCCTGCATTCAAAGCCGATTTTGTCGGCATTCAATGCGCTGATCGCTATGTGTTCGGCTACGGCATGGACTACAAGGGCTACTGGCGCAATGCGCCGGGTATCTATGCGGTCAGGGGCTTGTAATCAGTCTGGGCGCACATTGCCGGCCAGCCGCTGTAAAGCGGCGCGCAACTGTGGGTCTTCAATGGCATCCGCGTAGTGGCGGATGTGCTCGCTGGCGGCACCAGACAGATAGCGCCGTTCAGCATTGTCATCCTCATCGGCGGTGGCTGTTGGCCGGATTTTGAGCCGGATACGCTGCAGGCCAGCAAACTCGGGGTGTTGTGCCAGTTGGCGTACCAGCTGCTCTTGCTGGTAGCGCAAACGTGTGGCCCAAGCAGCGTCTGCCAGCACCAGAGTCAGTACGCCCTGTTCGTAGTTACCCAGCTGTACCTGTTCGCGGGCGGCGGGGGCCAGATAGCGATGCACCAGACTTTGTAGCTGACTAAGGGTTTCCGCCTGGCGCAAGAGCCGCTGCAGCGAATGATGTCCACGAAGAATTTGATTGGCGGGTTTGAGGGGCTGTTTCATGGGTCGTCCTTAAGGGTGAATGTTGATCCGTCTTGAAATCCGTGAAGTCGGCACCATGTAGCGGGGAGCGCTTGGCTCGGCTACCGTTGGTGAGTATAACCTTTTGTGCACTGCAAACCCGTATAAATACAGGTAGAATGCAGCCTTGATTTTTTAGCATCGACCGTCAGATTTGTAGGCGGCATGCCCACACTGACTGGAACCCATATCCCCATGCTTGCTCCACTCTTCAGAAAATTAATCGGCAGTAAAAACGAACGTGAAGTCAAACGCATGCACAAGGTGGTAAAGACCATCAATGCGTTGGAACCACAGATCAGTGCCCTGAGCGATGTGCAACTGCAGGAAAAAACCGCCGAGTTTCGCCAGCGCTTAGCTGCTGGCGAGAGTCTTAACAAACTGATGCCCGAGGCCTTTGCCGTGGTACGTGAAGCCGGCAAACGGGTGATGGGCATGCGCCACTTCGACGTGCAGCTGATTGGCGGTATGACCCTGCACGCAGGACGTATTGCCGAGATGCGTACCGGTGAGGGTAAAACCTTGGTGGCTACCCTGGCGGTGTACCTGAATGCGCTGGAAGGCAAAGGTGTGCATGTGGTGACGGTCAACGACTATCTGGCCAGCCGCGACGCCAACTGGATGCGCCCGCTGTATGAGTTTCTGGGCATGAGTGTCGGCATTGTGGTGCCTTTTCAGTCGTCCGAAGAAAAGCGCGCTGCCTATGCCTGCGACATTACCTACGGCACCAACAACGAATACGGTTTCGACTACCTGCGCGACAACATGGCCTTCAGCTTGGAAGACAAGTATCAGCGCGGCCTGAATTTTGCCGTGGTGGACGAGGTGGACTCGATTCTGATTGACGAGGCACGCACGCCGCTGATCATTTCCGGCCAAGCCGAAGACAGTTCCGAGCTGTACAAGACGGTCAACGCCCTGATCCCCTCGCTCAAGCGTCAGATCGAAGAAGAAGCCAAGGGTGTCAATGATGAAAAAGTGGTTATCGAAGAAGGCCACTACACGTTGGACGAAAAAACCCGTCAGGTTGAACTCAACGAAGCCGGCCACCTGTTTGTTGAAGAGCAGCTGACCCGTCTGGGCCTGCTGGGTGAACACGACTCACTGTATTCTGCGTCCAACCTGAGCCTGCTGACCCACGTTTACTCAGGTCTGCGTGCGCACAAGCTGTTCCACCGTAACGTTGAGTACATCATCCAAGACGGCCAGGTGGTGCTGGTGGACGAGCATACCGGGCGCACCATGCCCGGCCGCCGCCTGTCCGAGGGTTTGCACCAGGCCATCGAAGCCAAGGAAGGGCTGGAAATCCAGCCGGAAAGCCAGACCATGGCCTCCACCACCTTCCAGAATTATTTCCGCCTGTATACCAAGCTGTCTGGCATGACCGGTACTGCCGACACCGAGGCGTTTGAGCT
Source organism: Thiopseudomonas sp. (assembly GCA_018384595.1). Taxonomy (GTDB): domain Bacteria; phylum Pseudomonadota; class Gammaproteobacteria; order Pseudomonadales; family Pseudomonadaceae; genus Thiopseudomonas. Next base: position 1,644 of record JAHAYO010000011.1, on the reverse strand, counting down.
GCGCCAAATTTACGGTCTGGATGTGACGGTCATTCCGACTCACCGCGCGGTAGCGCGTCAGGACTTCAACGATCTGGTTTATCTGACTCAGCCTGAGAAGTTTAAGGCGATCATCGAAGACATTCAGCATTGCCAGCAACAGGGCCGACCTGTTCTGGTGGGTACCGCTTCGGTGGAAAGCTCCGAATATGTATCCCAATTGATGCAAAAAGCCGGCATCGAGCACAAGGTGCTCAACGCCAAGCATCACGGCTCCGAGGCCGAAATTATTGCTCAGGCCGGTCGTCCGGGGCACGTCACCGTGGCCACCAACATGGCCGGTCGCGGTACTGATATCGTGCTGGGCGGCAACTGGGAATCCGAAGTGGCCAAGCTAGAAAACCCAAGCGAGGCTGATATCCAGCGCTTGAAAGAAGAATGGCAGGCCCGTCATCAGCAGGTGATTGAAGCCGGCGGTTTGCACGTGATTGCCACCGAGCGCCACGAATCACGCCGCATCGACAACCAGCTGCGTGGTCGTGCCGGTCGTCAGGGTGACCCAGGCTCCAGCCGTTTTTACCTGTCGCTGGAAGACAACCTGATGCGCATCTTTGCCTCTGACCGCGTGAAAAATTTCATGAAGGCGTTGGGCATGAAGGAAGGCGAGGCGATTGAGCACCGTATGGTCAGCAACGCCATCGAAAAAGCGCAGCGCAAAGTGGAAGAGCGCAACTTCGAGATCCGTAAGCAGTTGCTGGAATACGATGACGTGGCCAACGAGCAGCGTAAGGTGATTTATCACATGCGCGACGATTTGCTGGCTGCTGCTGAGGTGGGCGATATCGTGGCCGAGTACCGGCATGACGTGGTTAATAGCACCATTGACGGCTTTGTGCCGCCACAGTCACTGCCTGAGCAGTGGGACATTGCGGGTCTGGAGCAGGAGCTGTTAAAGGAATTTAACGCTGAGCTGCCGCTGCAACAATGGCTGGACGAAGACAACGCGCTGCTAGAGGACGGCTTGCGTGAGCGTATCATCGAGCAGATCACCACCATCTACCAAGAGAAAGAAGAGCTGGTGGGCACTGAAAATCTGCGTCTGTTCGAGAAGCAGATCATCCTGCGCGTGCTGGATGAGCAGTGGAAAGATCACTTGGCGGCTATGGATCATCTGCGTCAGGGTATTCATCTGCGTGGTTACGCGCAGAAAAACCCCAAACAGGAATATAAGCGCGAGTCGTTTGAGTTGTTCCGCAACCTGCTGGATGCCATCAAGCATGACTCTATCCGTTACCTGTCTTATGTGCAGGTGCGCCGTGAAGACCCCGAAGAAGAAGCGGCTCGCTTGCGCCAGCAGGCCGAGGAGCGCGCTGCGCGTATGCAGTTTACTCATGATGAGTATGCGGAGCCGGGTCAGGAAGCCGAGGGTGTGGATGCGCAGCAGGCTGTCAGCCGTGAGCCGGTGCGCAATCTGACTAAGGTGGGGCGTAATGATCCGTGTCCTTGTGGTTCGGGTCAGAAATATAAGCAGTGTTGTGGCAGGATTGCTTGATTATTGCTGTGTTGACAAAAACCGGGTTTGGCCCGGTTTTTGTTTATTTGGGGTTTGAGTTTTTGGCTTTGGTGTTTTGGCTTTGGCTTTAGCGTGGCAGGCGGGGGGGGGGG
>JAHAYO010000120.1 GCA_018384595.1 Thiopseudomonas sp. | reverse complement strand
GAATTTCAACATGCTGAAAACCACCGTCAAGGCTCTGGCCTGTGCAGTGACCCTTGGTCTAGCCGGCATCGCCACTGCCGCCGAACCCATTGTGATCAAATTTTCCCACGTAGTAGCCGAGCACACCCCAAAAGGGCAGGGTGCGCTGCTGTTCAAAAAACTGGCCGAAGAACGCCTGCCGGGCGAAGTGAAGGTCGAGGTTTACCCCAACTCCTCGCTGTTTGGTGACGGCAAGGAAATGGAAGCCCTGCTGATGAACGACGTGCAAATTATTGCGCCGTCGTTGGCCAAGTTTGAGCACTACTCCAAAGCCATCCAGATTTTCGACCTGCCGTTCCTGTTTGACGACATCGACGCGGTTGACCGCTTCCAGAAAGGCCCAGTCGGCCAAGAGCTGCTGACCTCCATGGAAGACAAAGGCATTACCGGTCTGGGCTACTGGCATAACGGACTGAAGCAGCTGTCGGCCAACAAAAAGCTGCTGGAACCCAAAGATGCCCGTGGTCTGAAGTTCCGCGTACAGGCGTCTGCGGTGTTGGAAGAGCAGTTCAAGGCCGTGCGCGCCGTACCGCGCAAAATGAGCTTTGCCGAGGTCTATCAGGGCCTGCAGACCGGCGCAGTGAATGGTGCCGAAAACCCCTACTCCAACATTTACTCGCAGAAAATGCACGAAGTGCAGAAGTACATCACCGAGTCCAACCATGGTCTGCTGGACTACATGGTGATTGCCAACACCCAGTTTTGGAGCGGCCTGCCTGAGCACGTGCGTACCGAGTTGGCGTCGATCATGACCGAAGTCACCGAAGACGTGAACAAGCGCGCCAACGAGCTGAACATGGGTGACAAGCAATCCATTCTGGATGCTGGTAAAACCGAAATTTTGTACCTGACCCCAGAACAGCGCCAGCAGTGGCGCGACGCCATGGCACCGGTATGGAAGAAGTTTGAAGCCGAAATTGGTGCCGAGCGCATCAAGGCCGCCATCGAGGCCAATAAGCAGTAACACTGCGTGGCCCGCATGATGGAACAGGGGCGTCCTATGGGCGTCCCTGCTTGCAAAGGGTTCTTGCAAAGCTGCCGCGCAGTGACGGTTTTGCAAGCACTCTTTTATTATCTGATGTTAAAACGGGAGAAACCCATGAACGCCCTATTCAGGATATGGGACCGCTTTGAGGAAGCGTTTATCGTCTTCTTGCTGGTGGCCATGACCTTAGTGACCTTTGTCTATGTCATGCTCAACAACCTCTACAGCGTATTTTATGCCATGGCCGAGTGGTTCACCGAGGACTCGAAGCTGCAAGAGTGGATGTACGCGGTGGGCGACTTTTTGATGGACGGTGCACAGGCCATGACTTGGAGTAACGCTCTGACCAAGGCGCTGTTTGCTTGGTTGATTTTCTTCGGTATTGCCTATGGCGTGCGCGTGGGCGGCCATATCGGTGTGGATGCACTGGTCAAGCTGGCGTCCCGTCCTGTTCAGCGCATCATTGGCTTTGTGGCGGTTGCGATCTGCCTTGGCTACGCCGGATTGATGACCGTTGCCAGCTACAACTGGGTCAATACCCTGATGGTGCACCATATTGGTGCTGACGATTTGGGCCAGTTTGGCATTGCCCAGTGGCACATCAACATGATTGTGCCCATTAGCTTTGCGCTGGTGTTGATCCGTTTTCTTGAAATTTTCGTGCGCATCCTGCGTAACGAACAAACAGGCTTGGGACTGGCGGACGAAGCCGCTGATGCCATGAAGCTGTCAGATGCGCAGGAGTAAGCCATGACCATCCCATTTTTGTTTCTGGCCCTCTTTGTCTTGATGTTCCTCGGCACGCCGGTGGCCATTTCCCTCGGTTTGGCCGGCTCGCTGACCATTTTGCTGTTTAGCCCCGATTCGGTTAGTTCGCTGGCCATTAAGCTGTTTGAAACCAGTGAGCACTATACGCTGCTGGCGATTCCGTTCTTTTTGCTGGCAGGTTCGTTTATGACGACCGGTGGCGTGGCGCGCCGCCTGATCGACTTTGCCAACGCCTGTGTGGGTCATATTCGTGGTGGTCTGGCGATTGGTGCGGTATTGGCCTGTATGCTGTTTGCCGCGCTGTCTGGCTCTAGCCCAGCAACTGTTGCTGCGGTTGGCTCCATTGCCATTGCCGGTATGGTGCGCTCCGGTTATCCGCAGCCCTTTGCCGCCGGTATTGTCGCCAACGCCGGTACTCTGGGCATTCTGATTCCGCCGTCGGTGGTGATGGTGGTTTACGCTGCTGCTACTGAAACCTCGGTGGGCAGCATGTTTATGGCCGGAGTGGTGCCGGGCTTGATGCTTGGTGGTGCGCTAATGGTGGCCATCTATCTGATTGCGGTAAAGAAAAACCTGCCCGCCATGCCGCGTGCCACGGTACGCGAGTGGTTGAGTTCGGCGCGTAAAGCCATTTGGGGCTTGCTGCTGATGGTGATTATCCTTGGCGGGATTTATTCGGGCATGTTTACCCCGACCGAGGCGGCGGCGGTTGCTGCGGTGTACTCGGCCTTTATCGCGATTTTTGTCTACAAAGACATGCGTTTTCGTGACAGCCATAAGGTGATCTTGGAGTCGGCCAAGCTCAGCATCATGCTGATGTTCATTATTGCCAACGCCATGCTGTTTGCTCATGTGCTGACCACCGAGCAGATTCCGCAGCAAATTACTGCCATGGTGGTTGAGGCTGGGCTGTCGCCTTGGATGTTCCTGTTGGTGGTAAACATCGTATTGCTGATTGCCGGTGCCTTTATGGAGCCGTCGGCGATTATCCTAATTTTGGCGCCCATCCTGTTTCCGATAGCGGTTGAGCTGGGAATCGACCCGATCCACCTGGGTGTGGTGATGGTGGTGAATATGGAAATCGGTATGATTACGCCACCGGTGGGGCTGAACCTGTTTGTCACCTCGGCGGTAACGGGGATGCCGGTGACCAGCGTGATCCGTGCGGCCATGCCTTGGCTGAGCATCCTGCTGGTATTCCTGATCCTGATTACCTACATTCCGTCTATTTCCTTGTTCCTGCCCAGAATGTTGGGGATGTAGCTGGACTGAGCCATCGTAGTGAAAAAGCCGTACCCCTTGCCGGGTACGGCTTTTTTATTGCCTAGAATCTTGTTGTTTTGTTGTTACACAATTTATAGCAATGGATTGCACGCGGGTGTAATATTTTTTACAGCCAGCACAATTTGCGATATCTGATTTTTATCAAGAAGGATATATGCAAATTTCGCCTATATTCCTAGCATATTTAGTAGTAAGGAAATTCCCATGTTCAAGCCGACCGCCTTGCATGCTACTGCAAAGGCTTGGCGCAACTGCTGCGCCAGCCTGATGTTGTTGATGCTTTCCGCTCTGGTGATGGCAGCACCGCCCACGGCGCTGGAGCAGGAGCGCATCAGCTTGGTACTGCCAGCGGCCAGCCAAGTATCCGAGCCGGAAGGCGAGTTTCGTGTCCGCACGCTGAAGCAGGGTGATGAAACCTTGGGTTATGCTTTTCAAAGTAACGATGTCACCCCGATTCCGGCCTATTCTGGCAAACCGATCAACATGCAGATCGTACTGGCTCCAGACGGCAGCATTCTGGATGCTTACGTGCTGGAGCACGATGAGCCAATCTTGCTGATCGGTATTCCCGAGCAAAAATTGCATGACTTTGCCGCTAAGTATCAGGGCATTCATGTCAACCAACGTGTGGTAATTGGCCGTACCAAGGACGAGTCAGCGGTGACCATTGATGCGGTTTCCGGCGCTACGGTAACCGTGATGGTGGTCAACGAGGTGGTGATGCGTGCCGCACACAAAGTGGCGGTCGAGCTGGGTCTGGTTGAGCCGCACGCCGACGTTAAGCCCAAGCCGTCCAGCATTCTGATGGATAAATTCCAGAAAAAAGACTGGACGACCCTGACGGGTGACGGCTCGGTGCGCCGCATGCTGCTTAACTACGGCCAGGTGGATGATGCCTTTGTGGGTACCGAGGCCGAAGGTATCGACGAAGCACCCGCCGATAAACGCGGCAATACCTTTATTGATCTTTACTTTGCCGACCTGACCACGCCCAGCATTGGCCGTAACATCCTAGGCGATACCCAGTACAACCGCGTGATGGCCGAGCTTAAGCCGGGTGATTACGTGTTTGGCGTGATGGCCAACGGCGATTATTCCTTCAAGGGATCGGGCTATGTGCGCGGTGGTATTTTCGACCGCATCCAGCTGCGCCAGTTTGGCGAAATTGTTAGCTTTCGCGATCTGGATTTCTTCCGCCTGAGTGATGTGTACGCCGAGGGCATCCCTGACTTCCACGAGATGGGCATCTTTATTGCCCGCTCACAATACGCAATCGACCCAGGCAGCAACCTTAGTTTCGAGCTGCTGGTGCGCCGCCAGACCGGCCCAGTTGACAGTATTTTCACCAGTTTTGAACTGGGCTATCAGTGGCTGGAAGACTATATCGAGCGCCCTGTACTGACCAAAGAAGAGCTGGCGGCTATTGAAGAAGCCAACCGTCCGCTGTGGCTGCAGGTTTGGTATCAAAAGAGCTTCCAGGTGGCCGTACTGCTAGTCGGCTTGGTGGTGCTGGTGGCCATCCTGTTTATGCAGGACATGCTGGCGCGTCGCCCAGCACTGCTGAAAAAAATCCGCATCAGCTACCTGAGCTTCACCGTGCTGTTCATCGGCTGGTACGCGCTGGGGCAGATTTCGGTGGTCAACGTATTTGCCTTTACCCACGCATTCATGGGTAGCTTCAAGTGGGATACTTTTCTGATTGACCCAATCATGTTCATCATGTGGAGCTTTGTCGCGGTAAGCATCCTGCTGTGGGGCCGTGGCGTGTTCTGCGGCTGGCTGTGCCCGTTCGGCGCGCTGCAGGAACTGATCAACGAAGCCGCGCGCAAACTGAAAATCAAGCAGTACGAATTGCCTTGGGCCGTGCACGAGCGGCTGTGGGCACTGAAGTACATCATTCTGCTGGCGCTGTTTGCCATCTCGCTGGACAGTATTGGCACCGCCGAGAAGTTTGCTGAGGTTGAACCATTTAAAACCGCTATCACCCTGCACTTTATGCGTGAGTGGAGCTTTGTGCTCTATGCAGTAGCCCTATTGGTAATCAATATTTTCACCCGCAAGGTGTACTGTCGCTACATCTGCCCGCTGGGTGCCGCGCTGGCCATACCGACCAAACTGCGCCTGTTTGACTGGCTCAAGCGCCGCAAAGAGTGCGGTACTCCCTGTCAGCTCTGTGCAGTTGAGTGTGAGGTGCAAGCAATTCACCCCGATGGTCATATTAATGCCAACGAGTGCCATCACTGCCTCGATTGCCAGGTGACCTACTATAACGATGACCGTTGCCCGCCGCTGGTGGCGAAGAAAAAACGCCGCGAGCGCACAAAAGCAGCTCCCGCCGATAGCGGCGAGCCGCAAATCATCCCGGCTGTACAGCTGGATGCCTCAACCTGATGGCTGTTGAGTCAGGTAATCCTAATGGAGATTGATCTGTCATGACCAATAAGAAAACGACTACAGAAACTGAAAAAACCGGCCTGAGCCGTCGTGGTTTCCTGGGCGCAACCGCTGTAACAGGTGCAACCTTGGCGGCCGGTGCGGCCACCATGGGCACCTCTGTTATGAGCCGTGAGTCCTGGGCCGCTGCGGTCAAAGAGTCACAGCTGAAAACGCACGTAGGTCCGGGCGAGCTGGACGAATACTACGGCTTCTGGAGTGGCGGCCACTCCGGTGAAGTCCGTGTACTGGGCGTGCCATCCATGCGCGAGTTGATGCGTATTCCGGTATTCAACGTGTGCTCGGCCACTGGCTGGGGTCTGACCAACGAATCCCGCGACGTGCTAGGCGATAGCGCCAAGTTCCTCAACGGTGACGCCCACCACCCGCACATTTCCATGACCGACGGCCGTTATGACGGCAAGTACCTGTTCATCAACGATAAGGCCAACACCCGCGTGGCCCGTATCCGTCTGGACATCATGAAGTGTGACAAGATCACCACCATCCCTAACGTACAGTCCATCCACGGCCTGCGTCTGCAGAAGGTGCCACACACCAAGTATGTATTCTGTAACGCTGAGTTCATCATTCCGCAGCCCAACGACGGTTCTGTCGGTTTCGGCAACTGGGATGCAGCCGAGAAGTTCACCATGTTCAACGCGGTTGACGCTGAGACTATGGAGGTGGCCTGGCAGGTGATTGTTGACGGTAACCTCGATAACTGCGACATGTGCTACACCGGTAAGTACGCCGCTTCTACTTGCTACAACTCTGAAGGTGCCACCGATCTCGCTGGCCAGATGCGTAACGAGCGTGACTGGGTAACCGTATTCAACATTCCGCGCATCGAAGAAGAAATCAAGAAGGGTAACTTCACCACCATCGGTGACTCCAAGGTGCCTGTGGTTGACGGTCGTAAGAAAGACGGCAAGAACAGCCGCGTAACCCGTTACGTACCGGTGCCCAAGAACCCGCACGGCCTGAACACCTCGCCAGATGGCAAGTACTTCATTGCCAACGGTAAGCTGTCACCCACCTGCACCATAATTGCCATCGACAAGCTGGATGACCTGTTCAACGACAAGCTGAAAGACGACCGCGATGTGGTAGTCGGCGAGCCGGAGCTAGGCCTTGGCCCGCTGCACACCACCTTTGACGGTCGTGGCAACGGCTACACCACCCTGTTCATCGACAGCCAAGTGGTGAAGTGGAATCTGGATGAAGCCGTTCGCCACTACAACGGCGAAAAAGTGAACTACATCAAGCAGAAGCTGGACGTTCACTATCAGCCAGGTCACAACCACGCCTCCCTGACTGAGTCCCGCGATGCGGACGGTAAGTGGCTGGTGGTGCTGAGCAAGTTCTCCAAGGACCGCTTCCTGCCAGTTGGCCCGCTGCACCCCGAGAACGACCAGCTGATCGACATCTCCGGTGACGAAATGAAGCTGGTACATGACGGCCCGACCTTCGCCGAGCCGCACGACTGCATCATGGCCCGCCGTGACCAGATCAAGACCCGTAAGGTTTGGACTCGCGATGATCCATTCTTTGCCAAAACCCGTGCCATTGCCGAGAAAGACGGTATTGATCTGATGAAGGACAACAAGGTTGTCCGCGACGGCAAGAAAGTGCGCGTGTACATGACCTCCGCTGCTCCGTCCTTCAACCTCGCCGAGTTTGAAGTGAATCAGGGCGACGAAGTGACTGTATTTGTCACCAACTTGGACATGATCGAAGACGTAACCCACGGCTTCTGCATGGTCAACCATGGCGTCAGCATGGAGATCAGCCCGCAGCAGACCTCATCGGTCACCTTTGTTGCGGACAAGCCTGGCATGTTCTGGTACTACTGCAACTGGTTCTGCCACGCCCTGCACATGGAAATGGCCGGCCGCATGTACGTCAAACCTGCCAAATAAGCAGCGCTAGACACCATGCAACCCACAACAGCACGGTTTGTCCGTGCTGTTGTGTTTAACCAGGATTGACTGATAAGGCTGTATATGAACATCAGGTTGACTGCTTTAAGCGTAGTGTTGGCGTGTTCGATGCAAGTATGGGCCGCAGAGATTCCCGATTCGTTCAAAGATTTGCAGCTACAAGCTATTCAGGCTCCGCCCGATGCGGATGTTACCCTGCAGTCGGTGACCACCCTGCCGTTGCAACACCTATCTGGGTCTCGCTGGCGCTTGCCGGCCGGACGCTATACCGGCAACTTTGTGTTGGATGTACCCATTCATCTGGAATGTGAACCCGGTGCCATTTTTGACGCAGGCGGGCAGAAAAACGGCCTTAACCTGCGTGCCCCCGATGCCACGCTGGAAAACTGCCGGCTGGAAAACTGGGGTAAAAACCTCACAGACATGAACGCGGGCGTTTTTGTAGAACGCAGCGCCGCGCGCAATACCTTGCTCAACAACTCCTTGCAGGGCCAAGGCTTCGGCATCTGGGTTGACGCCACCCCTAACATACGGGTGCAGGGCAACCGGGTGCAGGGCGACAACAGCATGCGCACCCAGGATCGTGGCAACGGCCTGCATTTTTTTGCCGTGCGCCATGCCGACATCCGTGATAACGAAATCTGGCACGTGCGTGACGGCATTTATATGGATGCCTGCAATGACAACATCATTGACGGCAACAGCCTGCGTGACATGCGCTACGGCATTCACTTTATGTTTTCCAACCGTAATGAAGTCACCAACAATTCCACTCGCCGCACTCGCACCGGTTATGCGCTGATGCAAAGCCGCCAGCTGACGGCAGTGGGCAACTATTCGGATCACGACGAAAACTACGGTGTGCTGATGAATTACATCATCTACTCCACCATCCGTAACAATTTCGTCACCGATGTACAGGCCGGAGTGGGTGACGGTATCCATATTTCTGGCGGCGAAGGCAAGGGCTTGTTTATCTACAATTCGCTGTTTAATACCGTGGCCAACAACCAGTTCCAGAACAACGCACTGGGCATCCACCTGACCGCCGGTTCGGAGGACAACAAAATTCACGACAACACCTTTATCAATAACCAGCAGCAGGTGAAGTACGTTGCTATCCGCCACCAAGAATGGTCGCACGAGGGGCGCGGTAACTACTGGAGTGATTACTTGGGCTGGGACCGCGACGACAATGGCATCGGCGATGTGCCCTATGAGCCCAACGACAACGTGGACCGTCTGATCTGGACTTACCCGCAGGTGCGCCTGCTGATGCACAGCCCCAGCATTGAGATGCTGCGCTTGGTGCAGCGTGCATTTCCGGTAGTCAAATATCCCGGTGTACAGGACAGCTTCCCGTTGATGCGTCCTGCCCAATTTATGCAAGCAAGGCCAGAAGGAAATTAAGATGTCGGCAGTGATTGAGCTTAACCAGGTACGGCAGCATTACGGCAAGCTGCAGGTGCTGCATGATGTCAGCTGGAGCCTAAATGCCGGCGAAATCATGGGCCTGTTTGGCCATAATGGTGCCGGCAAGACCACCACGGTACGCCTGATACTGGGCTTAATTCGCCACAGTTCGGGCGAGTTAAAGGTGTTGGGCGGGCAGGCGCATGACGCTAAAATCCGCCAACAGATCGGTTTCTTGCCCGAAAACGTCATGTTTTACCCGCAATTGACCGGGCTAGAAACCCTGCGGCACTTTGCCCGTCTCAAAGGTGCGCCCATGAGTCAGGTGGGCGAGCTGCTGGAACAGGTTGGCTTGAGCGCCGCTGCCGGCCAGCGGGTCAAGGCGTACTCGAAGGGCATGCGCCAGCGCCTAGGTTTGGCGCAGGCGTTACTGGGCCGTCCCAAATTGCTGATTATGGATGAGCCCACCGTGGGGCTGGACCCGATTGCCACCCAAGCCCTGTATCGGCTGATGGGTCAGCTGCGCAACGAGGGCACCAGCATTATTATCTGTTCCCACGTCTTGCCGGGCGTTGAGTCCTATATCGACAAGGCTGTGGTCATGGCGCGTGGACACCTTGAAGTGGCTGGTAATCTGTACGAGCTGCGTGAACATGCCGGTCTGCCGGTACGCATTCGCGTCAAGGGACTGGCCGGTACTGAGTTTGCGCATCCAGCCATCCAGTCGCGCACTGCGCTGCATGATGGTTGGGAAGAGTTCGCGGTGGAACCGGATGCGCGTCTGGAGCTGGTCGAGCAGCTGTTGCAGTGCCGCCCGAAAGACCTTGAGGTGCGACCGCCCTCGCTGGAAGACCTTTACTGTTATTACACTGAAAAAGCCGGTGCGCTGGGCGTTGCGGGAGTACAGCAATGAAGCAAATTTTCAATATTGCACGCAAAGAGCTCAGCGACGGCCTGCGTAACCGCTGGATGCTGGCCATTAGTTTGCTGTTTGCGGTGCTGGCGGTGGGTATTGCCTGGTTTGGTGCAGCGGCATCGGGTCAGGTCGGCTTTACCTCGATTCCGGCCACCATTGCCAGCCTAGCCAGTTTGGCCACCTTTCTGATGCCACTGATCGCGCTGCTGCTGGCCTATGACGCCATTGTCGGCGAAGAAGAGGGCGGCACCCTAATGCTGCTGCTGACCTATCCGCTTACCCGTAGCCAATTGTTACTGGGTAAGTTTTTGGGGCACGGCATGATTCTGGGGCTGGCCACGCTGATCGGTTTTGGCAGTGCCGCGTTGGCGATTGCGGTGCTGGTGCCGGATGTCTCTATCGGACTGCTGGTCAGTTCGTTTGGCCGCTTTATTTTGTCCTCGACCCTGCTGGGGCTGGTGTTTCTGGCCTTTGCTTATGTGCTGAGTAGTAAGGCGAGTGAAAAATCCACTGCTGCGGGTTTGGCGCTGGGGGTATGGTTTTTGTTTGTGCTGGTATTTGACCTAGCGCTGCTGACCATTTTGGTGGTCAGCGAAGGTAAGGTGAGCCCTGAATTATTGCCTTGGTTATTGCTGCTTAACCCGGCCGATGTGTACCGTTTGATCAATCTGGCTGGTTTTGAAGCGGGTGCTCAGGGGCTGGGCGTCATGGCGCTGGCCAGTGATTTGCCGGTCGGATTGCCGGTGCTCTGGCTGTGTCTGCTGGGCTGGGTTGGCCTGATTCTGGCTTGGGCACACCGTGCGTTCAGTAAGCGCGTGGGCTAACGGGCTGCTGTTATCGTGTTTATTTATCAAAAAGGAAAATAACGTATGCTGCAATTAAAAAAATTCGCATTCGGCTGGCTGTTGGCCGTCGCTGCCGCGCTGTTGCTGAGCGGCTGTAACGAAGAAACCCGTCAGGAGGTGAATACCGATCCGGTGGCGTTTCACTCGGGTGACGAGTGCCATGTGTGCGGTATGTTGATTACTGAGTGGCCGGGTTCCAAGGGTCAAAGCGTCAATACGCAAAACGGCGAGCGGCAGAAATTTTGCTCGACCGTGGATATGTTTAGCTGGTTGCTGCAGCCGGAAAACAAGGCTCTGCAGGCTAAAATCTATGTGCACGACATGAGCAAGACGCACTGGGACGCGCCGGAGGATGAGCATTTGATCGATGCGCGCTCGGCTTGGTTTGTGCATGGCTCGAAATTGCTGGGTGCCATGGGGCCGTCGCTGGCGGCGTTCAGCGAGCGTGCTGCTGCCGATCAGCTGGTGCAGGAGCAGGGCGGTCGTGTGCTGTCGTTTGATGAGGTGACGCTAGAGGTGTTGCAGGAGATTTCTCGTGCGGGCCATGAGCATGCTGCCGATATGGGTGAGCAGATGCAGCATCAGATGAGGGGTGATGGGCATGCTATGCCTGCAGGTGATGCGGGGCATGGTGAGGATGAGCATGCCGACCCTGCTGCCGCTGCTGAGCACGCTGATCATGCCGAGGAGCAGAGTCATTTGGAGCACGAGGGGCACTAAGTTGGGTGCTTGATTAGGCTGTTGAAAGCCCTGCTGATGTTGAGTCGGCAGGGCTTTTTTGATTGTTTGCTAGTGTGGGTGTTTTGTTGTTACTGCTTTTGATGCCGGCGAGGAGTATTCCTGGGTATTTCGCGTGTCGTATAGTCTTCCTTTCATTGCGTGAGTAACGAAGTGTCCCCCGTCATTCCGTGCGTAACGAAGTGGAGTCGCGGAATCTATGCGGTTTTTTGGGGTGGCTCTGGTGTGGCAGTCAGGGTGAGGCGCTGCGCAGCGCTACGCACTTGCGCCGAA
>JAHAYO010000006.1 GCA_018384595.1 Thiopseudomonas sp. | reverse complement strand
TGGCAATGGTTTCGATAATGTTGGCATTGGCCTGTCGGTTGATGACCAGCAGCACAGCGGTCTGGTCATTGAAAAAACCGCTGTTGTAACGGTTTTCGACGTCGTCGCTGACCTGCGCCACATCGCTCAGGCGCAAAATTGCACCGTCTTTTTCACGGACAATCAGTGGCGCATACTCTTTGGCTTGATAGAGCTGGTCGTTGGCCTGAACCTGCCAGTGCCGGTTGCCCTGCTCCACCTGCCCCTTGGGGCGCTGCTGGTTGGCGCTGGCAATGGTCTGGCGCACTTCATCCAGCGCCACGCCGTAATGCTCCAGCAGGCGCGGCTCCAGCTCAACCCGCACCGCCGGCAGCGAGGCACCGCCAATCTGCACATCACCGACACCCTGCACTTGCAGCAATTTCTGCCCGACAATCGACTCGGCCAGATCATACAGCTCGCCACGGCCGAGGCTGTCACTGGTCAGCGCCAGCACCATGATCGGCGACTGGGTCGGGTTGACCTTGCGGTAGGTGGGCATACTGCGCATGCCACTGGGCAGCAGCTCACGGGCTGCGTTGATGGCAGCCTGCACCTCGCGCGCGGCCGCGTTGATGTCACGATCCAGATCGAACTGCAACATGACTCGGGTGCTGCCCTGAAAGCTGCGACTGCTCATCTGCTGGATACCGGCAATATTGCCAAAAGCGCGCTCCAGCGGCGTAGCCACAGTGGCCGCCATCACCTGCGGACTGGCTCCCGGCAGGCTGGCCTGCACGGTAATCACCGGAAAGTCCATGTCCGGCAGTGGCGCTACCGGCAACAGGCGAAATCCCAGCACGCCCAGCAGCACAATGGCGATGCTCAGTAGCGTGGTGGCCACCGGCCGGCGGATAAAGGGCGCGGACAGGTTCATGCGTCCTGTTCCTGCAATTGTTGCCGAGATGGCTCTTGCGCCTGACGGCTGGCCGGACTGATACGGTCAAAGAACAGGTAAATCACCGGTGTGGTGTAGAGCGTCAGCACCTGGCTGAGCAGCAGGCCGCCCACCATCACCAGCCCCAGCGGCTGGCGTAGTTCGGCACCGGAGCCGGTGGCCAGCATCAGCGGCACGGCGGCAAACAGCGCCGCCAGCGTGGTCATCAGGATGGGGCGGAACCGCAGCATGGCCGCCTGATAGATCGCCTGCTCGGCGCTCATGCCCTGATGGCGCTCGGCCTCCAGTGCAAAGTCGATCATCATGATGGCATTTTTCTTGACGATACCGATCAGCAGGATGATGCCGATAACGGCAATCATGCTCAGCTCGTTGCCGGTCAGCACCAGTGCCAACAATGCACCAATGGCCGCCGATGGCAAGGTGGACAGGATGGTAATTGGGTGGATATAGCTCTCGTAGAGCACGCCCAGCACCAGATACATGGTCACCACCGCCGCCAGAATCAGCCACAGGGTACTGGACAGCGAGGCGCGGAAAGCAGCCGCCGCACCCTGAAAATGGCTCTGGATGGCTTCGGGCATGGCCAGCTCCTGCTGCGCCTGTTCAATGACATTGACCGCCTCACCCAGTGACACGCCCGGCGCCAGGTTGAAAGAAACACTGATGGCCGGGAACTGGCCGATATGGTTAAGCACCAGCGGTGCGGATTTTTCCTCGATGCGCACCAGACTGGCCAGCCGTACCGCCTGCCCGCTGCTGCCACGCACATGCACATCCTGCAGACGTGCGCGGGCATCCTGCGGGTTGCCCTGCGCCTCCAGCACCACACGGTACTGGCTGGTCTGGGTAAAGATGGTGGAAATTTGCCGCTGGCCAAAGGCGTCATACAGGGCATCGGTAATGCTGCTAACACTGATGCCCAGCCGCCCCGCCTGATCGCGGTCGATATCCAGAAAGTACTGCAAACCCGCGGCCTGCTGGTCGCTGACCACATCGCGCAGTTGTGGCTGTTGTTGCAGGTAGTCGACCAGCGTTGGTGCCCAGCTCTCCAGCAGCTGCGGATCAGCAGACTCCAGACTGAACTGGAACTGGGTACGGCTGACACGGTCTTCGATGCTCAGGTCCTGCACCGGCTGCAAATACAGCTGAATACCCAGCACCCGGTCAAGCTGCGGACGCAGGCGTTCAATGATCTGCCCGGCGCTTTCACTGCGCTGGTCAAAAGACACCAGATTGATCAGCAGGCGGCCCGTATTCAGGGTCGGGTTGTTGCCGTCCACACCGATTTGCGTGGACACCGAGAGCACAGCCGGGTCAGCCAGCAGCACTTCGGTCAGGCGCTGCTGTCGCTCGCTCATGGCGGCAAAGGAAATGCTTTGTGGCGCTTCGGAAATGCCCTGTATGACGCCTGTATCCTGCTCGGGAAAAAAACCCTTAGGGACAGCCATCCACAACAGTGCGGTCAGCACAAAAGTAGCCACCGCCACCAGCAGGGTCAGGGTTTGATGGCGCAGCACCCAGCCCAGGCTTGTACCATACCCCCCAATAATCCGCGTCAGCCAGTCGGCTTTTTCCTTATCCTGCTGGCCGGGCTTGAGCAGGCGGGCGCACATCATCGGTGTCAGGGTCAGAGAAATAATCAGCGAGATCAGGATGGATACCGCCAACGTTATCGCAAATTCGCGAAACAAACGCCCGACCACATCCTGCATAAACAACAGCGGAATCAGCACCGCCACCAGCGAGAAAGTCAGCGAAATCAGGGTAAAGCCAATCTGTTTGGCCCCCTTCAGCGCCGCATTGAGCGGTGTTTCACCCTGCTCCAGATGGCGGGCGATGTTTTCCAGCATGACGATGGCATCATCCACCACAAAACCGGTGGCAATGGTCAGCGCCATCAGGGTCAGGTTGTTCAGGGAAAAACCGGCCAGATACATCACGCCAAAGGTGCCAATCAGCGACAGCGGCACCACCACCGACGGAATCAGCGTGGCGCTGAGTTTTTTCAAAAACAAAAAAGTCACCAGTACCACCAGCAGCACCGCCAGCACCAGCTCGAACTGGACATCTTTGACCGCAGCCCGAATGGTCTGAGTGCGATCGGTCAGCACCTGTACCTCAACACCGGCGGGCAGGCTGGCAATGATGGACGGCAACAGCGCCTCGATACGCCCCACCACTTCAATCACGTTGGCACCGGGCTGGCGCTGGATATTGAGCAACACTGCCTGCTGGCGGTCGGCCCAGGCGGCCAGTCGTTCGTTTTCCGCGCCTTCGATAATCTCGGCTATATCGGACAGTCGTAGAGTACGGCCATCCTCGTGTTTGAGAATCAGGCTGGCGTAGTCTTCGGCGCTGCGCAACTGGTCGTTGGCATCCAGCTGGGTAATGCGCGATGGCCCGTCAATGCTGCCCTTGGGCTGGTTGACGTTGGCACGGGTAATCAGGCTGCGCACGTCAGCCAGGGTCAGGCCGCTGGCGGCCAATGCCTGCGGATTGGCACGAATGCGCACCGCAGGACGCTGGCCACCACCGAGGCTGACCAGCCCCACACCGTTGATCTGCGCGATTTTCTGCGCCATGCGCGTATCCACCAGATCATTGACTTGCGGCAGCGGAATGCTGTCGGAGGTAATCGCCAGTGTCAAAATCGGGCTGTCGGCAGGGTTGACCTTGTTGTACACCGGCGGTGCCGGCAGGTCATTGGGCAGCAGGTTGTTGGCCGCGTTGATGGCCGCCTGCACCTCCTGCTCGGCCACATCCAGCGCCACATCCAGACTAAAACGCAGGCCGATGACCGAAGCGCCGCCCGAACTGGACGAAGACATCTGCTCCAGCCCCGGCA
>JAHAYO010000094.1 GCA_018384595.1 Thiopseudomonas sp. | reverse complement strand
GAGCGGGTCTGGCAAAGCCATCGCCCCCTAGGAGCCTATGAAATTCTGGCGCAACTGAGCGAAGAGGACGGCAAGCCCGCGGCTCCGCCCACCGTCTACCGGGCACTGGATTTCCTGCTCGATAACGGCCTGATTCACCGGCTGGCCTCGCTCAACGCCTTTATCGGCTGTGACCGCCCGCACCAGGCGCATCAGGGCCATTTTCTGATCTGCCGGCTGTGCAAGGTGGCCCGCGAGCTGCCCCATGACGGCATTGATCGCGCCGTAGAACAGGCCGCTGCCGCCCTCGGTTTCCAGGTCGAGCAGCAGGTGGTCGAAGTATCGGGGCTGTGTGCCCCATGCCGAGCGCACGCATGAATCCGCCACTGATCCGCATTGAAAACGCCAGCCTGAGCTTTGATGGCCAGCCCGTGCTGGAGGGCATCAACCTGCAACTGGAGCAGGGCGAAATTGTCACCTTGGTCGGCCCCAATGGAGCCGGCAAAAGCTCGCTGGTACGACTGCTGCTGGGGTTAGTACATCCCGACAGCGGCAGCGTCTGGCGTGCGCCAAAGCTGCGCATCGGCTACATGCCGCAAAAACTGGCGCTGCACGCTACCCTACCGCTGACGGTAAAGCGCTTTTTGCAGCTGGTGCCGGGCGTCAAGGCGGCGGATATCAAAAGCGCCCTGCAGGAAACCGGCGCACTCAAGGTGTATCACAGCCCGCTGCAGCGGATTTCCGGCGGCGAGCTGCAGCGGGTGCTGCTGGCCCGCGCCCTGCTGCGCAAGCCACAGCTGCTGGTGCTGGATGAGCCGGTGCAGGGGGTGGATGTCACCGGCCAGCTGGAGCTGTACAACCTGATTGGCCGCCTGCGCGACCGCTACAACTGCGGCGTGCTTATGGTGTCTCACGACCTGCATCTGGTGATGCGCGCCACCGACCGCGTGCTGTGCCTCAACCGCCACCTGTGCTGCACCGGCAAGCCAGAACAGGTCAGCAACCACCCCGCTTTTATTGCCCTGTTTGGCGATCAAGCAGCCAAAGACCTAGCGGTCTATTACCACGCCCATGACCACGCCCACGACCTGCACGGCTGCGTGCTGGATCCCGATCACCCCCACGCCCACGGGCCGGACTGCACCCATGCCTGAGTTTCTTGTTTATGCCCTGCTGGCCGGCCTGTCGCTGGCGCTGGTTGCCGGCCCGCTGGGGGCCTTTGTCGTGTGGCGTCGCATGGCCTACTTTGGCGATACCCTGTCGCACTCGGCGCTGTTTGGCGTCGCCATCGGCCTGCTGCTGGATGTGCAGCCGGCACTGGCGGTGGTGGTCAGCAGCCTATTGCTGGCCCTACTGCTGGTCACCCTGCAACAACGCCAGCCGCTGGCCTCGGATACGGTGCTGGGTATTCTGGCGCACAGCACCCTGTCGCTGGGCCTGGTCACCCTCAGCTTTATGGATTCGGTACGGGTAGACCTGATGGGCTACCTGTTTGGCGATCTGCTGTCGGTCACAGGTGCCGATCTGGCCGGGATTATGGCCGGCAGTGCGCTGGTACTGGCCGGCCTGCTGTGGCTGTGGCGACCGCTGCTGGCCATGACGGCGGACGAGGAGCTGGCGCGGGTAGAAGGCGTGCCGGTGGCCGGTTTGCGGCTGGCGCTGATGGTGCTGATGGCGCTGGTAATAGGTGTGGCGATGAAAATTGTCGGCGTGCTGCTGATTACCTCGCTGCTGATTATCCCCGCCGCCACCGCCCAGCGCCACGCCCGCAGCCCAGAGCAGATGGTGGCCGTGGCCACGCTGCTGGGCATGATCGCCGTCTGCACCGGGCTGGCCATGTCTTGGCATCTGGATACACCCGCCGGCCCGTCGATTGTGGTGTGCGCAGCCGCCTGCTTTATCGCCAGTCTGCTCTGGCCCGTCCGTAAATAAACCGCCTGGGGGAATCTCCGTGAAAAATTTGAAGCCCCGCATCGAACGGTTATACTTGCCACCTGGCGATGCGGGCAGCACACGATGTGCAACCCTCCCGGCATTGTTGGCATAGTCAAAGCCCATCAGGAGACCCCATGGGATTACACACACCTATGTATGACATGCACCTGGCCCTGGGTGCCAAAATGATTGACTTCCACGGCTGGGAGATGCCGCTGCATTATGGCTCTCAGGTCGAGGAACACCACCAGGTGCGCAATGACTGTGGCGTGTTTGACGCATCCCACATGAGCACCACCGATATTCAGGGCCCCGATGCCGAAGCCCTGCTACTGCGAGTACTGAGCAACAACGTCGGCCTACTGCAGCAAACCGGTGCCGGCCATTACAGCGCCCTGCTCAATGCACAGGGCGGCGTGATTGACGACCTGATCGTTTTCCGCATGCCGGACGGCTTTCGCCTGATCAACAACGCCTTTACCCGCGAAGCGGTGCAGGGCTGGCTGCAACAGCACGCCGCCGGCCTTGCCGTTGATATCCAGCTGCGCAACGACCTAGCCCACTTCGCCATTCAAGGGCCGAACGCCATTGAACGGCTGGGTAATGTGCTCAACTCCGGGCAAATCCAGATTATCGGCAACCTGTCGCCCTACCATGGCCAGTGCGACGGCAACCGCTTCTTTAGCCGCACGGGCTACACCGGCGAGGACGGCATTGAAATTCTGCTGCCCGCCACCGAAGCGATGGATTTTTTCAACGAGCTGATCGGCTCCGGCATTACCCCCATTGGTCTGGGCGCTCGCGACACCCTGCGCCTAGAGGCCGGCTTTACCCTGTTCGGCAACGACATGGACGAGCAACACAGCCCTTACACCGCCAATATGCATCACGTGGTGGCCATGGAGCCGAAAGACCGCGATTTCATCGGCCGCAGCGCGCTGCAACAGCAGCTGGATGCAGGCATTGCAGACAAGCTGGTGGGCTTGGTACTGGAAGAGCGCGGCGTGCTGCGCCACGGCCAGCCGGTACGTATTGAAGGCGTTGGCGAAGGCACCATCACCAGCGGCAGTTTCTCACCTACCCTGGGCAAGGCCATTGCACTGGCGCGCGTGCCGGTCAATACCGCCGAACGCGGTGAAGTGGAAATTCGCGGGCGCTGGTTCCCAGTCCGCATCGTGCGCCCGCGCTTTGTCCGCCACGGCAAAATTCTGATCTGACATTTAACAACAAGAGACAACAATCATGAGCACTCTGCCAGAAGAACTTCGTTATGCCGCCACCCACGAATGGCTCCGTCTGGAAACCGACGGCACCGTAACTCTGGGCATCACCGACCACGCGCAAGAAGCGCTGGGCGACATCGTTTACCTAGAACTGCCGACCGAAGGCGCACAACTGAGCGCAGGCCAGGTCGCCGGCGTCGTGGAGTCGGTCAAGGCCGCCTCGGACTATCACGCCCCCATCAGCGGCACCGTCATTCAGGTCAACGAAGGACTGACTGACGCCCCCGAAGGCATCAACACCCACCCGTATCAAAGCTGGTTTTACCGCATGCAACCGGCCAACCCCGCCGAAATCGAACAGCTGCTGGATGCTGCCGGCTATCTGAAACAGTGCGGTGCTTAATACGCCGGCCTGTTTTTGTTACAGCCCTCTCCGGTAACGGGAGGGCTTTTTTATTTGGCTGGCATCGGCTCTGGCAATTATTAGAGTGATGGCACTGCAGGCTGCCCAGCCGCTTAATCCAGCCTAGTGCCCGTATTCACTCCGCCAGACTGGGGTTATGGTAGTCCGCCTGTTTACCTGCACATTAGCAACGTGTTGAAAAAATTGCTTGCTTAGCGTCCCGCGGCTGAGTTCCCATTTTTAGAAAATTGCTCCTTAAGGCCAATTTTCAACCGCAAACTACCCCCCGACTGTATTGAAAGCCCTTTCATTTTCTTTGCTTTGCGCTTCAAAATGGATGGCTTTTCGTAATACCCAAACCTTCGCTTGTACCAGGGTCGATCTGTATCGTGCTTTACCTTTTTCTTGAGTTTGCGTAGTGCAGCCTCAATTGATTCACCACATTCTACGTTGACTGTAACTGTCATTTTTAGCGTTTTAGGGACTGACACCTGTCCTTCTTTGGTTTCTAACGCCAAGCTCACCGCAGCGCCTTGTTATCAGTCTTTGACTCGTTCATAAACGGCACCTTGAATTAACAAAGCCCCTAAAATAAATAAAAAAAACAGACCGAAGCTTGGGGCGACAAACTGAAGGTAGGCAAGCACTCCGTTTGAGTTGATTATTTCAATAAGTGCGCCAAACCCAGATATGGTGCCGGATAAATTATTATCCTGATCGAACGTTTGCACACGCGTGCTAAATACAGCTGAAACAAAAAATGCCATTATGCTATATGGCACCGCAACTGAAAACGCCCTTTTCACTAGAGATCTTATATTCACATTTAATTACTCACGGCAGCTTATTATCAGAAATTATTTTTGTATTGATTGTGATCCCAAAAGCTTTTCGCGCTAGTGTACGTATAGAATCTGTCTCTGTGCTTTCACAAACCACCTCAACTTTGGCATTAGATACCCAATAATATTCTGGGCTTTTTTTACAGTAGCCTGCAAAAATCACCATTTCGTTTTCTGGATTATACACCTTATCCCTTTTGGATATTACTAAATAATAACCATACGGGGCATGACCAGTTTCTGAAGCTGAGCTGAATGCAAACACAGTGTATTGGCCGTTTGGCGAAGACTCTTGTGACTTCTGAGTATAATGTAGTTGCGGGATGAAATACCCAATAATTTTTACCCCTAGCCACAAAAATATCAGTAACCAAGGAAGCTTTTTCTGTAAAACCTCTACATAGAGTACCCCATAAGTTTTTCTTGTCTCAATCGTTTGCATTATGCACCTCATAACGCCAATCCAAGCTTTTTAAATTGATTTTTGTGAAGATTTTTTTAAAAATAAAGCCACCTGCTTAGAGTACAGAAACAGCTTTTTCACCCTGGTATCGGGCCGCATCATAATCAATACCTAAAAAACATGGAAAGCTGATTGTCAGGGGAGTATGGCCTAGTGATAAAGATGAGGATTATGGAGCGTTTACGCATGAGTACGCCAATTGATTTACTTGTACGCGGTAACTGTCAAGGTAGGCGGTCTCAAAAGGCATCAAGTTTTTTCGATCCGCTTTATCTCGATTTCATTAAGACTCATTACGCTAAACTTCTGATAACCACATAACAGCTTGTTATACATATTTCCCTGCCCTGTGCTTAGTGTCTAGAAGCACTTATATCTGCCCACCTACGCCTTTAAACTTTTCCACAAACGCGGCGATTTTTAGCAATACGCTCTGTTTCTTGGTGAGGTATTGTGGGTTTAGCGGGCTCATTTTGGGCAGGATGGCATTAAGCTCGGTTCCTGCATCGCTGGCGTACTCCCGTTTCAGCGA
>JAHAYO010000029.1 GCA_018384595.1 Thiopseudomonas sp. | reverse complement strand
AAACCCGCCCAGCCCAGCGCTGTCTATATCGACATCACCCGAGCCGCTGTCGGCAATGGCTTCCGGCAGGTCGCTGGACAGTTGGTTTTGCGCCAGTGCCTGCTCTAGGTCTTCAATGTCGCGCTCAATTTCATTGACCAGCTTGCGGCTTTCTTTGTCGTTGTCTTGGTGTTTGGCCTTGAGCAGGTTGAGCACTTCCTTGAGCAGCTTTTTGGCTTCGTTAAGCACTTCGCGTAACTGTTTGTCTGCCGCGTCATCGTCTTTACCGCTGGCGGGTGCAAGCCCTTCTGGTCGTTGGTTGTTTTCGGTTGCGCTGGCTTGCTGAGCAGCAGTTTCAGCCGCAGCAGTCGCTGCCTGTGCTTCGGCCTCCACATCAGCTTCAGCCGATTCATCGACAACCACGCCTTCAGCTTCAACGGACGCATCCTGTGCGCTAGCGGCAGCCGGTGGTACATCCACGGGCGCACTTATGGCTGCTTCGGCAGCGCCATCCATGGCGGCGCCGGCATCGCTAGGCGCGTTGACATTCGACGTGGCAATGTTGGCACCGGCCTGGGACATTGCGGCCGACAAACCGGGCAACGAGCCGCCCGCCGAGGATGTTTTTAGCTGGGCGCTCAGGGCTTTGAGCTCTTTGGCAATCTGCTTGATCTCTTGCAGCAGCGCCTTGTAGTCGCCCGGTGGCAGCTTGGACAGCATGGATTTAAGCATTTGCAGGCGCTGTGCCAGCAGTCCGGCCCGGTTGGCGGCCTGTTGTTTGGGCGAGTTGGCTTTTTTCATCTGCTGTATCTGGGCAGCAGACATTTGCATGTCTTGCAGCCGTTCTTGCTGGCGCTCGTGTAGGGATTTGGCAGCGGGGAGTGCTTCCTGCGCGTCTGCTGTGGGCTGCTGCGCTCGGGCAGGCGGTTGTCTGCTCGGGTAGACAGGGGGTAACTCTGGCTTGATAGGCATGGCGCTCCGTGCTCCGGTAGGGCGTATGGCTTAACGTATCGGCCTGAGTGGCCCAAGGTTGAACCGGTATCCTTTACGGCTTGCAGAGGCCGCAACGTGCGCGGCTGCACACAAAAAAACAACAGCCGGTATCCAAAGAGGCCGGCTGTTGTGTAGTCGGTCAGGTGCGTAGTCGATCAGGCAATGCCGGCGGCGCGGAGCACCTGTTGCGCCTCGGGTGTGACGTGCAGGCGGGCACTGAAGGCGGTCAGGTTTTCCAGCCCAGACAGGTCAATTTTCAACAGACCTGCCCAGAGCAGGGTGACAAACAGGTAGGCATCGGCAATCGAGCGGGTGCCGGTGAGCCATTCCCGTCCGGCCAGTTGGGCGTCAATCTGCTCATACAGCTGGCGTATGCTGGCTTTGGCCTGTTGTTTGACCAGATCGGCGGCCTGCTCATCCTTGAGCCAGCGGCTGACCTTGAATAATGTGCTGTAGGCTGGGTGCAGGTCGGAGGTTAGCAGGCCCAGCCACATGTTGGTCTGCGCACGTTCGGCCGGGGTTGTGCCGCTCAGGCCGGCTTCAGGGGCGCGCTCGGCAATGTAGTTGAGGATGGCGCTGCTCTGGCTAAGCACCAGGTCGTTGTCGGTGAGAATGGGCACCTTGCCGGCGGGGTTGAGTGCACGGATTTCCGCACTGGCTAGGTCTTCGTGAGTGATCTGTTGTAGCTCGAATGGCAACTTGCTCCAGAGCAGGGCCAAGTGGCAGGACAGGGCGCAAGAGTATGAAAAACTGTAAAGTTTCATGAAAGTTACCTCGGTAATGGATGAAGGCGAAAATCCATTCTCTGCCGGCGGGCAGTCTTGCACAAGTACGCAGACGCCTTGAAGCGTGTTTCTTGACAGGCCGCGTGGAGGGTGGCTAGATGCCTACCTATGTTTTTTAGCTGTCTGCTTAAGAGGAAATACCATGAAATCACGCGCTGCCGTAGCCTTTGCCCCCGGTGAACCCCTGCAAATTGTCGAGGTGGACGTGGCTCCGCCCAAAGCCGGCGAGGTGCTGGTCAAGATCACCCATACCGGTGTCTGCCACACCGATGCGTTTACCCTGTCCGGTGCTGACCCGGAAGGTGTATTTCCGGCCATTCTGGGCCATGAAGGGGCCGGCATTGTGGTTGAGGTGGGCGAGGGCGTAACCAGTGTGGCACCCGGTGACCATGTGATTCCGCTATATACTGCCGAATGTGGCGAGTGCCTGTTCTGCAAATCCGGCAAGACCAACCTGTGTGTGGCGGTACGCGCCACCCAAGGCAAGGGTTTGATGCCGGACGGCACCAGCCGTTTTTCCTACAACGGCGAGCCGGTTTACCACTATATGGGCTGCTCCACCTTCAGTGAATACACGGTGGTTGCCGAGGTATCGCTGGCCAAAATCAACCCGGACGCCAACCCCGAGCAGGTCTGTCTGCTGGGCTGTGGCGTCACCACGGGTATTGGTGCGGTGCACAACACCGCCAAGGTGCAGCCGGGTGACTCGGTCGCGGTGTTTGGGCTGGGCGGCATTGGCCTTGCGGTGATCCAGGGCGCACGGCAAGCCGGTGCCGGCCGCATCATTGCGGTGGATGTGAACCCGGACAAGTTTGAACTGGCCCGCCAGTTTGGTGCCACCGACTGCATCAACCCGAAGGATTACGATAAACCGGTGCAGGAAGTGATTGTTGAAATGACTGGCTGGGGTGTGGACCATTCCTTTGAGTGCATCGGCAATGTGGATGTGATGCGCTCGGCGCTGGAATGTGCGCACCGTGGCTGGGGCCAGTCGGTGATCATTGGTGTGGCCGGTGCCGGACAGGAGATTTCTACCCGTCCGTTTCAGCTGGTGACCGGACGGACCTGGAAAGGTACCGCCTTCGGTGGCGTCAAGGGCCGCAGCCAGCTGCCGGGTATGGTGGAAGATGCCATGCAGGGCAAGATCGAGCTGGAGCCTTTTGTTACTCACACCATGGAGCTGGAGGATATCAACAAGGCATTCGACCTGATGCATGAGGGCAAGTCGATTCGCTCGGTTGTGCATTTTAAATAAGTGGGTTTTTTGCGCTGCGGTGTTGGGGTTGCGGGTAGGCTGGCATAAAGCTGCGCTTCCCGTTTCGAAGCGAGCTTCGAAACGCTCGCTGATGCTTTTGCCAGTCTCCCCGCAACCCCGGATACGCCTTGTGCGGGTGGGGATTTTTGCCCCGCCGGTGGCGGGATGCTGTCGCGGTGGTGTGGCGTGTTTTTGTCATTCTGCGCGTATCGCAGCGTAGTCGCAGAATCTATACAGTCTTTAACAGGAGAAATGATCAATGGAGCGTATTGAGCGTCATGCATGTTTTGGTGGCTGGCAGGAGGTGTGGCGGCATGCGTCGACCACGCTGGGCTGTACGGTCAACTTTGCTGTTTATTTGCCACCTGCGGCAGCAGAAAAAAAATGCCCGGTGCTGTACTGGCTGTCCGGCCTGACCTGTAATGAGCAAAATTTCATTACCAAGGCCCATGCCCAGCGCTATGCGGCTGAGCACGGCGTGATCATTGTGGCACCGGATACCAGCCCGCGCGGCGAGGATGTGGCCAACGATGAAGCCTATGACCTGGGGCAAGGCGCAGGTTTTTATGTGAATGCCACGCAGGAGCCCTGGGCCAAACATTACCGCATGTATGACTATGTGCTGAGCGAGTTGCCGCAGTTGGTTGAGCAGCATTTTCCGGCAACAGATGCCCGTGCTATTAGCGGGCACTCCATGGGCGGCCATGGTGCATTGGTGCTGGCGCTGAAGAATCCGGGCGTTTACCGCAGTGTATCGGCGTTTTCGCCTATTGTTGCGCCCAGCCAGGTGCCTTGGGGTGAGAAGGCGTTTAGCGCCTATTTGGGCGAGGATCGTAGCCAGTGGCTGGCGTATGACGCGGTTCAGCTCATTAGCCAAGCGCAAGAAAAGCTGCACCTGCTGGTTGATCAAGGGCTGGACGACAGCTTTCTGGCAGACCAGTTGCGCACGCCCTTGCTGGAGCAAGCCTGCAGCAGCGCAGGGCATCCGGCCAGCATTCGTTACCATGCAGGCTACGATCACAGCTATTACTTCATTGCATCGTTTATTGGCGAGCACCTGGCGCATCACGCGGCAGCGCTGCGCTAATTAGGGTTACGGCTGCAGGGCTTTGGGTGAGATGACGTAGCCGTTGCGGCCGTTTTGCTTGGCCTGGTACATGGCGTGGTCAGCGTGGCGCATCAGTTGTTCGGCGCTGCCTGAATCGCACGGGAACAGCGTGATGCCGATACTGGCGGTGACGCTGGCCTGTTGCCCGCTGCCCAGCGCGATGGGCTGGGCAACTGATGTCAGGATGCGGCCAATGATCTGCTCGCACTCTTCTAGGCTGCGGACGGGGTTGAGCAGCAGCACAAATTCGTCACCGCCCAGCCGGGCCACTGTGTCATCGCCGCGCAGGCAGTCCTTAAGGCGCTTGGCTACGCAGATCAACAGCTCATCACCCGCCTGATGCCCTAGGCTATCGTTGACCTGCTTGAAACCGTCCAGGTCCATAAAACAGACGGCCAACTGATGCTGATGCTTAATGGAGCGGGCCATGGCTTGTGCCAGTCGTTCATTGAGCAGGCTACGGTTGGGCAGTCCGGTCAGCGGGTCGAAGTGTGCCTGTTGTTGCAGGCTTTCTTGTTGGCGCTTGTTTTCGGTAGCGTCGGAGAAAATGCTGACATAGTGCGTCAGATTGCCGGCTTCATCGCGAATCACGCTGATAGTGCCGGCGATAGCGTAGAGCGTGCCGTTTTTACTACGGTTCCAAAATTCGCCCTGCCACTGGTCCTGTACCGCCAGCGTGGCGCGCAGTTCGGTGTAGACTTCGCTGTTGCGCTGCCCGTCGCACAGCATGCTGGGGTGTTGGCCCAGTACCTCGTCGCTGCTATAGCCGGTGAGCCGAGTAAAGGCGGGGTTGACTTCGATAATGCGTTCGTTTGCATCGCAAACCATGATGCTTTCGGCAGTATTGGCGGTGACGCTGGCGGCCAGACGCATGGCCTGCTCGGCCTCTTTTTCTGCGGTGACGTCATGCTTGATGCCCAGGTAGCCGGTTAGCTGGCCCTTATTGTCCAGCACGGGGCTGATGCTGCAGCGTTCATAGTAGAGGCTGCCGTCTTTGCGGCGGTTGATGAATTCGCCGTGCCAGACCTGTCCGGAAGAGATGCGCCGCCACAAATCAATGTATGTGGGCCGTAGGGTTTTGCCAGACTGCAGGATGCGCGGGTTGACTCCCATGACTTCGTCACGGCTGTAGCCGGTGAGGGCCAGAAACTGTGGGTTGGCGTACTCAATGTTGGCTGCCGAGGTGGTTATGACAATGCTGGACGGGCTTTGTTCGACGGCTTGTGACAGCTTGAGGAGGGTGGCTTCGCTGGCGTGCAGTTGTGAAAGGTCTTTGAACACGCCGACATAGTTCAGGATTTTGCCCTGTTCATCGCGAATGGTATTGACCTGCAACTGACCGGTAATCAGATGGCCGTCCTTGTGGTATTCGCTGATTTCGCCTTGCCATTGGTTGCCGGACTCAAGCGTGTGCCAGAGGCTGGCATAGGTGGCTTCGCTGTCGGGGTCGGTGCGGAAAGTACCCGGAATCCTGCCCAGGGCTTCGGCTGCAGTGTAGCCGGTGATGGTTTCATAGGCAGGGTTGACGGCAATGAGCGCGCGGTTGCTGTCGGTAATGCCGATCAGGTCGTTGCTGTGCATGAATACCATGGCAGCCAGACGGTTTTTCTCCAGCATGTGCTGTTCTTGCTGTAGGGTGCGGTACGCACGACGGGTGAACAGCCCGCCGACCAGCAGCATGACAGCCAGTAAACTGCACGCGCCCAGCCATAGGCGGCGGCTGTCAGTGCGCCACTGTTGCAGGGCGTAGTCTGCCGAGGCCTGGGCATGCACAAACCAGGGGTAGCTGTATGAAGCGTGGTAGGCACCCAGTTGCTGCTGGTTGTGCTCATCCAGCCAGTGCTGGGTGCCGCTGTGGTGTTGCAGTACCTGTTGTAGGTGTTCAGGGCTTAGTGGCTGGGTGCCGGGTTGTTCGTTGTCGGCACTGGAAAACAGCAAGGTGCCGTTGTCGAGCAGCACGCGGTAGGCCAGATCGCCAGCAGCCTTGTAGGGCGGCGCAGCGTTGATGAAAAAGTCGCTGTTGACGGCCACCAAAAACGTCCAGTGCGGGACGTCTGGCAACACAAGGGTGACTGGGAAAAAGCCGGCGTCGGGGCGGGGGAGTTGGGTGTCTGCCGTAAAACGCTGGCCGCCGGCAAAATCACGACCGTGCCAAGGCGCGGCGAAGCGCAGCAGGCCGGTACTGTGCAGGGACGATTCGGGCAGCAGCGTGCCCAAGTCGACTTTAGTATGTTCGTTGGTGGCACGGGTACTGACAAAAATGTGGCTGCTCACATCGACTACGGAAATCGAACGAATAAAGTGGAGCTTGCTTTGCAATTGCTGCAAAACGCCGCGCAGCACATCGGGGTCGATGGCAGCATCAGGGTGGTCGCTCAGTAGCGCATCAAAATGCAGGTGCAGCAGGTTCATGCTTTGTGTCAGTTGCTCGCTGAGGTTCTGACTTTGCAGACTGGCGTGGCTTTGCAGGTTATCGAGCGTGACCTGACGCAATTGTTGGGTGGCGGCATAGACGCCACCCAGTACCCACATCACCAGTACGATTTGCAGAGCAATCAGCAGGGTAACCGAGGCTTTGGCCAGTGGCCGCCTGCCCTGTTCCTCAAGCTGGAAGAGAGTATTGGCAGGCATGCTTTACTTGATCACCACGGCGGGTTCCAGATTGTGCTTGCGGGCGGCGGCCAGCAGACGGCCGTCTTGGCGGATGCGGTCTACAAATTGGTTGAGACGCTGCAGCCATTGGCTGTCGCCCTGTTTGACCGCCCAGGCGTAATAGGTGAGATGGTAGCTCTGCTCTGGCTTGATCAGTCGTGCCCAAGGGGTGGTTTCTAGCATGCGCAGGCTGTACGGAAAGTCGGTGATGAAAGCATCTGCGCGGCCGGAAATAACTTCCTGCTCACGGGCTTTGGGGGTGTCTGGCGTGCTGAGTTCGGCGTGTTGCAAGCGCTCGCGCATAAGGGGCTCGTGCAGCGTGCCTTTGGCCACCACCACGACGTTGCCGGGCTGGTCGAGGTCGTCCCAGGTTTGGATGCGCCGGTTGCTGCGGGTGGTGATGGCCATGACATCGCTGACCAGATGGGGCGTGGTGAATGCCAGATGTTCTGTGCGTTCAGGCGTGATGCCGATGCCGAACATGGCAATATCACAGGCTTCCTGTTGCACGTCGGGGATTAGCTGGGCGAACGAGCTGTCGATGAACTCAAGGCCCACCCCCAGGTCGGCGGCCAGCGCGTGGGCCAGATCAATATCAATACCCGACAGCTGCTGGCTGCGCGGGTCGCGGTAGGAAATGCTGTAGTAATCGGGCCAGATGCAGACCTGCAGTTTGTTACGCTCGATGACCTGCTGCAGACGACTATCGACTGCCAAGACAGGGATACTGAATAACAGGGCGCTTAATACAAGTAAAACACGTTGAATAAAAAGCATGCCGGATAACTCTCTGTCTCAAGCAAATGGAATGTCAGACTGGCACTATTAGAAGTGATTTTCTGAACTGAATCAATAAAGCATACTTAAAACTTTTGTGGAGTTTGGCGGCAATTACGGGCTTTACGGTAACCGGCTTGTTGCGCCTGATGTTCACTCTTGAAAGGCACGCTATTACGCGGGCTGACATCGGCAAAGTTGGGGCAGTGTGGCAAGTGATAGAGCTTGCTGTTGCGGTTACCCTTGACCGCTACGGATGCGTTGGCAGCCGGTGTTGAGCTGCCTGTAGCGCCGGTGAGGCCGATTAAACCCGCCCCGCTGTTGCGTGGATTGAGTTGCCATTGGCGCTGGCCGCTGACATAGGGGTTATCGACGCCGGTTAGGCGCTGAATGCGCTGGTTGCGCTCGCGCTCCCAAGCGCTGACTGGATAGGCTAGGTGCCACTGCATAAACAGCTTTTGCTGTTGCTGCGACATTTTAAGGTTGTAGCGGTCGTGCATATAAAAGTAGATGCGCGCCACGCTGCCGCGTGCCTCGCGGCGGGGTTCAAAAATACGCTGGCCAAAATCGGTCTTGCTGCTGCAGCGGCCATACATGGCGCGTGCGCGCGGGGCCATGCCCATGCGGAAATTGGAGCGGTCGGCATTCACCTCGCCAATCACCGGCGCTAGGTTGTGCAGATCGGCTTCCATGCGCGCAAACAGCGGGTCGTTCTGGCGGCAGTAGTCGCGCCCGCCCTGTTGCCAGCATTGGCGCTGACTGCCCAGCCAGCTGGCCGGTACCACATGCTCCCACTCGATACGCTTGGCGCGTTCTGGTCGGCTGCGGATCTGATAGCCGCAACTGGCCAGATCGACACGTCCGCCGCTGCTGCCGATCCACTGCCAGCGGCAGCCACAATAGAGGGTGCCGGGTGTTTGGTTTTGCTGCTGGTCAAAGTAAACGTGCTCGCGAAGCAGCAGTTTGGCATCCTCAAGACGGCTGGGCATGCCACTGGCGACGGCAGTTGGCTGCAGCATGCTCAAGAGCATCAGCACAGTCAGTATGCGCAGGATGGTTGGGGGAATGAGCGGGCGCGAACAAATGGCACTAACAAAAGAGGGCATGTGTTGGAACCTTGCCGAAGCGGCGTGCAGGGGCGGGCAGGATACAGCAGGATGGCGCTGGCGTCATGCTGCCGGCCCGCTGGCCGGCAGTTTGTGCAGGGTTAGACGCGGAAGCGGGACACTAGGTCTTGCAGTGACTGGCCAAGGCGGGCCAGATCGGCAGATGAGGCGGCCATTTCTTCGACGGCAGAGGCCGACTGGTCGGCGATAGTGTTGACGTTGATGACGCTGCGGTTGATCTCTTCGGCCACCGAGCTTTGTTCCTCGGCAGCGGTGGCAATCTGCATGTTCATTGCCTGAATTTCAGAGACGGTGCGGGTAATGGCGCTCAGTTCGTCGTCGGCCTGGTGGGCCAGCTCAAGCGTGTTTTCAGCCAGTTGGCTGCTGCTGTCCATCATGTGTACCGCATCCTGCGCACCTTTTTGTAAGGTGGCGATCAGGTCTTCGATCTGAGCGGTGGATTCTTGCGTGCGCTGGGCTAGGCCGCGCACCTCGTCCGCCACCACGGCAAAACCACGGCCCGCTTCGCCCGCTCGCGCCGCCTCGATGGCAGCGTTGAGGGCCAGTAGGTTGGTTTGCTCGGCGATGCCGTTGATTACGGTCAGCACGGTGCTGATGTTGGCGCTGTTTTCGTTAAGGCGGTGCATCGCTTGCGTGCTTTGCTGTACGTCGCTGGACAGGTGCCGGATGGCTTCCAGCGCGGTGCGTAATACCTTGTTACCACTCTGGGCTTGGCCGTCTGCTTTTTGGGCAGCCTGCGCGGCCTCTTCTGAGTTTTGCGCGACTTCCTGCACGGTGGCGGCCATTTCGTTCATAGCGGTGGCAACCTGTTCGGTTTCGACGCGCTGGGCGTTGACGCCGGAGCTGGTCTGGCCGGTGACCACCGACAGCTCTTCAGCGGCGGCAGCCAGCTGAGTGGTGACGCCGTTGACATCGGTCAGCGCCTCGCGCAGGTTGCTGCGGGTGATGTCCAGCGCCTGCAGCAGGGTACCAAACTCGTCACCGCGCGTCTCGACACCGCTGCTGGTCATATCGCGGTTGCCCAGCGCCTTGGCAATTTCTACGGCCGTGTTGAGCGGCTGTACGATCTGGCGGGTAATGTACCAGGCAATTAGGGTGGCCAGCATCAGCGCAATCAGCGAGAGCACGACGGTGGCGATTCTGGATTCAGAAATTTTTTCTGACAGCAATTGATTCTGAATGCCGGCCAGCTCTAGGGTGCGTTGGTGCAGGTCGCTATAGGCTTGGTCCATGGTGTCGCGAGCTTGGCTTTGATGGCTGACCAGGGCGGGTAGCTCGCGCAGTGCATCCATGTAGCTGGCGGTGCTTTCTATCGCATTGGCCAGACTGATTCGGGCATCCGACGACAGGCTAGGGTTGCTCTGCAGCTGTTGGCTGAGCTGTTCCAGTTCGCTATAGCTCGCTTCGAGACGTTGCATGGCCTCTGGCGTTTCAGTCAGCAGATAACCGCGCGCCTGATAGGCCAGCGTGCGGCGGTCGGTGGCCAGGCGTGCGCTCAGGCGGCCGGCAACGGCGCTGCTCAGGCTTTCGTGCAGCACAGGGTGCTCCAAGCTGCCGTTGATTTGCTGGTTGAGCTGACTGATCAGCTCGTCAGAGCGCACGCCACTGGCAATCGCCCGCTCTACGTTGCTTTCTTTGTTTTGGTGCGCAGCCGCGTAGTCAGAAAAAGCACGGCTATAAGCCTCGGCCAGCGTTGGAATTTCGGCAGCCTTGGCGCGGTTTTGCGCAAATTGCAGGCGGCTCTGTATCTGACGCGACAAATCGGCCATCTGGCCGGTTAGCTGGCGAGTGCTGTCAAGGTGGCGGTTATCGGGCTTGATCTGATAGCTGTCGCTGTACTGCTTCAGCTGAACGGTGGCGTCTTCAATTTGGTAGATCAGGTCAAGGTTGGTACCACGGGTGGTAATGTCGTTAAGGCCCAGCACATTACTGGCGGACATAACAATCATCAAAGCCAGAACAATGCCAAACCCTATGGTCAGCTTGACCATCATATTGAGGTTTTTCATAGGTATTCCTGAGGGCGGATAGGGAGATGTAGACAAACAAGCTGCACACAACGCAAGCGATGCGCGGTGCATAAAATACAGGCGGATTAGCGGGCGCGGATTGTATCGCAAACGGCTATGTGTGTAAATTTTACCCACCTGTGCGCTTGGTAACAGATTCCGCCGCTTCTGCCACGCCCTGCCATCAGCCAGCCGATGGCAGCGGGCGAGCGACTGTTACCTTATGTGTCACTGTGCCAGCGGTCAGGGCTTGACAGGAATCATGCCGCGGATGGCGTTCGGTTTTTTTTTAAGGCGCGGCCTGTATGCTGGTGCCATTACAATCGGAGCTGGAGCATAACAATGATGCTGAAAAAGACACCGCTGGCGCTGGCCAGCCTGATGTTCACCACGGGAACGCTCACCGGGCAGGCGCTGGCCGCCGACGTTGAGCTGCCCACCATGGTGGTGTCCGCCACTGGTTATCAGCAGGAAGCCCTGCGTGCGCCGGCCTCCATTACCGTGGTGGATAACGAGCAAATCCAACGCAAGCCGGTTGCCGATCTGGCCGAAGTGCTGCGCGACATTCCCGGGGTGGATATTGTTGACTCCCAAGTAGGCGGTATGAAGCGCATTTCCTTGCGCGGTGAAAACTCGCGCCGGGTGCTGGTCAAGGTCAATGGCCAGCCCATTCCCGACCATTCCAATTACGGTTCGCCGCTGCTGCTGGACGTCAATATCATTGAGCGCATCGAAGTGGTGCGCGGTTCTGCCTCAGTGGTGCACGGCAGTAACGCCATTGGTGGCGTGGTCAACATCACCACCCGCCAAGCCGCACCGGGCGAAAACGAAGCCTTTGTTGGCGCGGGTTATTATTCTGCGACCCGTGGCCATCGCCTTAATGGCGGCGTGCTGGGGGCTACCGATACCTTTGATTGGCGTTTGCAGGTAAGCAAGGCGGATTTTGGCGATCGGCGGATTCCCAAAGGTCGTATCTTGGATACTAATGACCAGACTAAGTACAAGCGGTTGAGGTCTAGCGACTCCGAGCAAAAATCCATTTCCGCCGAACTGGGCTGGAAGCTGGATGAGCGTCAGCGGATTGCTTGGCAGGGGGATTATTTCAAGCAGGAGGCTAATGCTTGGATTGAAGCAGACCCAATTACGGCTGCGAGCCTTGAGTTTCCTAAGCGTGATTCTTTACGCAATGCGCTGACCTATAGCTTTGAAGATGACAGCGCCTTAGTGCACAGCATTGATGGCCGTATTTATCATCAAACGGGCAAGCGGGTAATGGATAACACCATCAATATAGATATGCCTGCGGTGCCACCTAGACCACGGGTTAAAAGTGATACTTTTACCCGCTCCAATGATGAGCTGAAGGCCCATGGCTTGCAATTAACCATGGCCAGCCGCCTGTTTGCTGACAACAATACTGTTTTTGGCTTTGAGTACCAGAAAGACAAACTGGAAGCGGACAAGACAACCGTCAAAACTACCTATCCACCGGTGCCGACGGCACCAGGCGTTACGGTGGTGACTCCCTCGGCTCAGCAGGCCGAGCAAGAGTTTTGGTCGGTGTTTATCCAGCAACAAATCAAGTTTACCGACAGCCTAGAGGCTAACGTGGGTGCTCGTTACTACGATATTGATTCTAAATTGAAAAAAAGTACCGAGCGCAGCAAAACCAGTAAAAGTGATACTCAGCTGGTCGGCTCGGCATCTTTGGTTTGGCAGTATGATGATAAATCCTCTTTGCGAACCAACATTGCCCAAGGCTACACCTATCCCAGTCTGACTCAGCAGTTTTCAGCTACCCCAGGTGGTACTGCCATGAACTATGGCAATCCGAAATTAAAAGCAGAAAAAGCCACAACCTATGAATTGGGCTGGCGTTTTGATGGTGAACGATTAACGGCTGATGCCACGCTTTATCATAGTCGTGCAAAAGACTTTATTGATAAAACAGAGCTTAAAGCAGGAAGCGCTGTAGAAGGGTTTTTTGACGTCTGTACAACTAGAAGTTGCTTTCAGTGGTTTAACGTTAGCAAAGCGCAGACTACTGGGGCAGAGCTGATGTTGGCTTACCAGTTGACCAGCTGGCGTCCTTATATGAACTTAGGGATACAAAAACGCCGCATGTATTATGCAGATGGCACCAAAACCTGGCGCA
This sequence comes from Thiopseudomonas sp., assembly GCA_018384595.1. Taxonomy (GTDB): domain Bacteria; phylum Pseudomonadota; class Gammaproteobacteria; order Pseudomonadales; family Pseudomonadaceae; genus Thiopseudomonas. The sequence goes on along the minus strand of JAHAYO010000029.1, from coordinate 21,595 downwards.
GCGGTCTGCCCATTTTCCAGGGCCGCGCTGGAGTTGAGTGGTATGCAACTCAGGACCTAGAGCTGGACTTCTATGTACGCGGCGGTGGCAAGGCGCGCCGAGAGGGCTATGACTTTTTGGCGGAGTCAAAATCCCAGCGTAGGAGTTCCTACGCCGAACTAAACATCGGCGCTTACTACAAGCCAACGCAATTACCAAACCTGAGCCTGGCCGTACTGGCACAGAACCTAGCCGACCGCCGCTACCGCAGCCCAGAAGAGTTGCAAGCCGCTGGCCGCGCGCTGGATATGGAAGTTCGCTGGAGCTTCTAATACACCAACCCCCGCACCTCACAGCCCGCTAAAAAGCAGGCAGCGAGCAAACCACTCAAAAAGGGGGCAGGTTCATTTAAAACTGAACCCGCCCCCCCTTTTTGATCTGACGCAAAGCAGGGTAAGCGAAAGCAGCCTTCAAAAAACACAGCCATGTAAAAAATGAATCTGCCACCTTTTTGAACGTTCGCGCTGCAACCCAACCACAAATCCACCATCCCACACCGCGACAGCAGCCCGGCAACGCCGGGCCATCCCTCCCCAAAGCAAGCTGTACATCAGGGGCTGGGTGTGACCTGCGCCAAGCATTAGCCCCCGTGCCGAAGCTCGCTTCGGTGCGGGGGCGTAGCTGCAGCGAAGATCACACCCAGCCCCGTCCACACCGCAAGCACAATCAGCACACCACAATCACACCCACACCGTAAGCGCACCACAGATCAGGTAGAATGTGCCCTTTTCCGCACAGGGTCAGCACAATGGCGCACGCAACCCCGACACACAAAAAAACCGGCCTCTTACGCTCCAGCATGGTGGTCAGCGTGATGACTATGCTGTCGCGGGTACTGGGCATGGTGCGCGACATTGTGGTAGCGGGTTATTTTGGCTCCAGCCCAGCGGCGGATGCCTTTTTTATCGCGTTTAAAATCCCCAATTTTTTGCGCCGCCTGTTTGCCGAAGGTGCCTTTGCCCAGGCCTTCGTGCCGGTGCTGTCTGAATACCGCGAAAAACGCACACTGGCCGAAGTGAAAAATCTGGTAGATCGCACCGCCGGCCAGCTGGGCTTTGTGCTGGTCATTATTACTTTGCTGGGGGTGGCGCTGTCGCCTTGGCTGATTATGCTGTTTGCGCCAGGCTTTCATACGCAGCCCGCCAAGCTGGAGCTGGCCGGCGAGTTATTGCGCATTACCTTTCCTTATCTGATGCTGGTATCGCTGACGGCCTTTTGCGGCGGCATTCTCAACAGTTATGGCCGCTTTGCTGTGCCGGCCTTTACGCCGGTGCTGCTTAACCTGTCGATGATTGGCGCGGCGGTGTTTTTAAGCCCGTTGTTTGACCAACCCATCATGGCGCTGGCTTGGGGCGTAATGATCGCGGGCGTGGCGCAGCTGCTGTTTCAGTTGCCTTTTTTGTGGCAGATCCGTTTGTTGCCCTTGCCCAAACCGGCTAAAGGCCATGAAGGCGTGAGACGCATTATGCTGCTGATGTTGCCGGCGCTGTTTGGCGTCGGCGTCAGCCAGATCAACCTATTGCTGGATACGGTACTGGCGTCTTTTTTGCAGACTGGCAGCGTGTCTTGGCTGTATTACGCCGACCGGCTGTCGGAGCTGCCGCTGGGAGCTTTTGGCATTGCCGTGGGCACGGTGATTTTGCCGGCGCTGTCGCGTCAGCATGCCGGTGATAATCCGCAGGCGTTTTCTGCCACGGTGGACTGGGCCTTGCGCATGGTGCTGTTGGTCGGTGTGCCGGCGGCGTTGGCGCTGGGTGTGCTGGCTGAGCCGCTGATTGCCACCCTGTTTCACTATGGCCAGATGACCGATAGCGACGTGCGCCAGTCGGCGCTGGCACTGCAGGCCTACGCGCTGGGTGTACTGACCTTTATGCTGATTAAGGTGTTAGCGCCCGGCTTTTTTGCGCGCCAAGATATGAAAACGCCGGTGCGCATTGCGGTGATTTGCATGGTGGCCAATATGGTGATGAACCTGATTCTGATTTGGCCGCTTAAGCATGTGGGCTTGGCGCTGGCGACATCGCTGTCGAGCATGCTCAACACCGGCTTGCTGCTGTGGGGCTTACACAAGGCGGGGGTGTATCAGCCCGCCGTTGGCTGGGGCCGTTTTGCCCTGCAACTGACAACCGGCTGTGCGCTGATGGTGGCGGTGGTGCTGTGGCTGAGCGCGCCGGTCAGCGACTGGCTGGCCTGGGGGTGGCAGCAGCGGGTGTGGCAGGTCAGTCTGCTGGTGATGGGCGGTATGCTGGCGTTTGTGGCTGGTCTGGGCTTGACCGGCTTGCGACCCGCCCAGTTGCGGCGTTAAAGGCCATATGCCCAGCTGTCGTGGGCCGCTCTAATGGGGCGGCCCTGTATCACGCAGGGCAACGACGACCGACAGGCTGAGCACAGCGCCCAGTGTGCCGGTCAGGCAAGGGGCAGGGGTGTAAAACTAGGAATTAGCCAAACAAGCCGAACAGCTTGCCGCTTTTACGCTTGGATTTTTTCAGGTAGGCGAGCACATCTTTAACGTAGTGCTTGTCCTCACGCTTGATGTGATTGATTAGCCACAGGGCAATATCGGTGCGTATTTCACGGGCCAGCTTAATGGGGTTGGCTTCGGTGTCGATCTTGCGCTCGTACTCCATAGCCCGTTGTTTAAAGGCTTCGTGGATTTTGCCGTGGGGAATGGTCATCGGGTAGCCGGCTTCGGTCATCAGCCCTTCTTCAAACTCGTTGTGCCAGACGGCGTAATCCAACAGCTTTTTAACAATGTTGCGAATGTCGTCCACGTTGCCATTTTCAACCACGCTTTCGACCCCAACAAAATAGTCGAAGAGCACCTTGTGCTGCTCGTCAATGATGTCAATGCCGGTTGCGTATTCTTCTGACCATTGGATATCAAACGTATTCATCGGGGTTCCTTGTGATGTTGCTGCGCGGTAGGCGACCTAAATGTGTGGGGCGCTTTACGGCTGGTTACGGCTGAAACCGAGGCCAGCGAGCGGGCGCTCTGGAAAAAGCTGGGCAAGTCTAGTGACCTGCTGAAGCGCTCGCTACTATACACAAGTCGTGTGACAGCACGATGACCGGCGCGCAGCCTGCAAGGCTTCGCGCTGTGCAGGCTTATTCGACAACGCCGGTGACGCGCACACGGCGGTCGGCGGCGGCAGTGGCTGTGATGGCCACCGGCTTGCGCGCCAGAATCAGCGCGTCAATGTGGTTTTTCAGGGCAATCAGCAAGCCCATAACTAGAAAGGCACCGGGCGGCAAAATGGCCAGCAGAAAGCCCTGATAATTGTCAAACAGCACCCAAGTCCAATTGGCGGCAATCGGGCCGAGCAGCAGGTGCATATTGGCAAACAGCATGCCGGTGCCCAGCAGTTCGCGGGTCATGCCAATGACGACCAGCACCAAGGCAAAACCGGCCCCCATGACAAAACCGTCATAGGCGGACGCCAGTACGCCGTTTTTAGCGGCAAAGGCTTCAGCACGGCCAAGGATGATGCAGTTGGTGGTAATCAGCGGAATAAACACGCCCAGAATCATGTACAGCTGATAGGTATAGGCCTGCATCAGCAGTTCGATGCAGGTGGTCAGCGCGGCGATGATCATCACAAATACCGGCAGGCGCACGGCAGGCGTGACCGCGCTGCGAATGAGGGATACCGCCGCGTTAGAGCAGGCCAGTACAAACAGGGTGGCCAGCCCCAGCCCCAGCGCGTTGACCGTGGAGTTGCTGGTGCCCATCAGCGGGCATAGGCCCAGTAGCTGGACGAGGCCGGGGTTGTTTTTCCACAGGCCGTTAAGGGTCAGTTCTTTGTAGTTCACGCTCATGGCTGGTTCTCTGTGGCGGTGGCCTGGGCAAATAACTGCGCGTGGGCGTCGTCAAAGTATTGCAGTGTTTTGTGCACGGCCTTGATGACGGCACGTGGGGTGATGGTGGCTCCGGCAAACTGGTCAAAGTCGCCGCGATCCCTTTTTACTGCCCAGCGTTCGGTAGCTGTGTTGGTCAGGCTTTTGCCGTTGAAGCTATAAATCCAGTCACTTTTGGCCGGCTCGATTTTGTCGCCTAAGCCTGGGGTTTCTTGGTGCTCCAGCACCCGCACGCCGGCTAGGCTGCCGTCGGCCAGAACGCCAATCAGTAGGCGAATGCTGCCACTGTAACCGTCGGGCGCGGTGGCCTGCAGGATGATGGCGGCTGGTTGGCCGTTGAGGGTGGCTAGGTGGGCGGTTTGCGCGCTGCGGTTGCCCAGCCTTGGATCATCAACCAGCACTGTGCTAGTTAGCAGGTCGTTGTCGTAGCTGCCGGCAGGCAGAATTTCGGTCAGTGCCTGTAATTGCGCCTGCTGGCGGGCTTGGTTGATGCGCTCGTCCGTCCCTTGTTGTACCAGCGCCACCATGGCCACGGTGGCAGCGGCAAACAAGCCGAGAATACTGGCGTTGCGGCGGATGGAGCGCGGCATGCTGTCGGGCGTACTCATCACTGGCCCTCCGAATTAAAACCGCGCTTGGCTTTGCTGTGACCGTAGCTGCGCGGACGGGTGAAGTAGTCCAGCGTGGGTGCACAGAGGTTCATCAGCAGCACTGAGAAGGCAATGGCGTCTGGGTAGCCGCCCCAACTGCGGATGATGTAGATCAAAATGCCGACGCCGATGCCAAATAGCAGGCGGCCACGGGTGCTGGTGGCGCTGCTGACCGGATCGGTAATGATGAAGAAAGCGCCCAGCATGGTGGCACCGCTGAACAGGTGAAACAGCGGCGAGCCGTGCGACTCGGAGCCACTGCCGCCCCAGAACAGCAAGCTGATAACAAACAACGCGCCTAGCATGCCGACGGGCGCGTGCCAGCTGTAGGTTTTTTTGTACAGCAGCCACAGGCCGCCCAGTAGGAAAGCTAGGTTAATCAGTTCGCTGTCACGGCTGGACAACCAGCCAAAGCCGTTATAGCTGCCCCAGAGCTCGTCTAGGGTGAGGCCGGCGTTATTTTTTAGGGCATCCAACACCGTGGCCTGACTCCACGCATCGGGCCAAGGGACGCCTGCAAACATATGTGCCAGTCCGCCGCTGAAGGTCACGCTATGGGCTGCGGGCCAGCGGGTCATGTCTACCGGAAAGGACACCAGCACGACCACATAGCCGAGCATGGCGGGGTTAAAGGGGTTTTGGCCAAGGCCACCAAACAACTGCTTGCCAAACACCACGGCAAAACCGGTAGCCACCAGCAGCAGCCACCAAGGCGCCCAAGGCGGCAGTGCCAGCCCCAGCAAGACGGCGGTAACCAGTACGCTGTAGTCATTGAGGTAAAAACCGATGGGGCGCTGGCGCAGCTTGAGGATCAGGCTTTCAAAGCCAATGGCAAACAGGCTGCACAGCAGCAGGTTGAACAGCGGCCCCAAACCGAAAAACCAGCAGGACACCAGCAGACCGGGTACGGCTGCCAGAATAACGCGGCGCATGATGTTGCGGGTGTGATCATGACGTACCACGTGGGGCGAAGTGACTTGGCTTAAAAACATGATTACTCCGGGGTGCCTTCGGCTTGGGCCAGTGCCTGTTCGGCTTGGCTTAGCGCAGCGCGCAGTGTGGCCAGCTGGTCTTCAGCGGCTTCGGCGCGCTCGGCTTTTTTTAGTGCTGCTTTGGCCATGGCCAGTTCGATTTTGGCTTTTTTCACCGCATCGCTCAGCACGGGCTTGTCGGCCTTGGCAGCAGCGGCTGGGGGCACGGCAGCGGGCGGATTGGCGGCTTCGGTGTTGGCCAGGTGCAGCTCTGCTTGGCTTAGTGCGTCACGCAGGGGAGCCAGCGCGTCTTCTGTTGCTTCGGCGCGTTCGGCTTTTTTTAGTGCTGCTTTGGCCATGGCCAGCTCGACCTTGGCTTTTTTAACCGCTTCGTTGACGGTGGCTTTGGCTGGTTGTGTAGCTGCTGTGGCAGCGGGGGCGGGCTGTTGGTTTTCAGCGGCGGTCAGCGCTTGCAGGGCAGCGTCGGCGGCCGCTTGCAGTTGGGCTACTTGCGCGTGCAGTTCGGGGGTGTCGTGTAGGGCCAGCTGTTTTTGCGCTTTGGTTAGCGCCACTTTGGCCATGCTGGAGGCGATTTTAAGTTTTTTCAGTGCTTCAGCATCTGCGTCTGCGCTGCTGGCGGGCTGGTGCGCGGCGGCTTTTTCTTGTGCTGCCTTGGTGCGCGCCAACCGTTCGGCGCGGGCGATACGTTCGGCGGCCTTGCGCTCTTCTTCCAAGCGCAGGCGTTCTTGGCGGAACTCGAAGCGCTGGCGGGCATGCTCGGCTTTGGCCTGTTTTTGCTGCAAATCGCGAATCTCTGCCTTAGCGGCGCGGTAATACTGCACCAGCGGAATGCGTGACGAACACACATAGGCGCAGGCACCGCATTCAATGCAGTCAAATAGGTTGTTGGCCTGGAGCTGTTCGTGCTCGCCACCCTGGGCATAAAACAACAGCTGTTGCGGCAATAAATTAGCGGGACAGGCCAGCTCGCACTCGCCACAACGGATGCAGGGCAGCGCCGGTTCAGGGGCTGGCATTTCCTGTTGTGTGCTGGCAATTAGGCAGTTGCTGGTTTTGATCACGGGGGCGTCAAGGTCGGCCAAGCTAAAGCCCATCATGGGGCCGCCAACAATCACTCGGTTCATAGCACGCTGATCCAGACCCGCCTGCTGCAGCAGTTCGCTGACCGAGGTGCCGACCAAGCACTCGACGTTCATCGGCTGGCGCAGCGCGGCACCGGTTAGGGTGGTGATGCGTGAAATCAGCGGGCGGCCCAGATAGACCGCGTTATGTACGGCAGCGGCGGTACCTACGTTTTGGCACACAATGCCAATATCGGCCGGCAAACGCCCAGAAGGCACTTCTTGACCGGTGAGGATTTTGATCAGCTGACGCTCGCCACCCGACGGGTACAGGGTGGGAATGGCGACCACAGTCCACGGGCGGATGCCGAGCGCAGCCCGCATGCTGGCCAGTGCTTCGGGTTTATTGTCCTCGACGGCAATCACCACCTGACGGGCGTCCAGCAGGCGCTGCATCAGTGCGGCACCGGACAGAATATCGGCGGCACGCTCGCGCATCAGCAGGTCGTCGGCAGTGATGTAGGGTTCGCATTCGGTGCCGTTAATGATCAGGGTGTCGATGCGAGCGTTGCGACCGCCTTGCAATTTAATGGCAGCCGGAAATCCAGCACCGCCCATGCCGCTGATACCGGCGTTGTGAATACGTTGAAGGATTTGTTCGTCGCTCAGGCTGTCGGCATCGGCCGGTTGGATATCGGGGTGCCACTGGTCTTTGCCATCGGTGGCAATTTCAATGGCGGCAAACGGCTGGCCGGAGGCATGCGGGTAGGGCGCTGGGCCGATGCGTTGTACGGTGCCGGAGCTGGGCGCGTGTACCGCCGCCCCCAGGCCAACCGGCGTGGCAATCAGCTGGCCCTTGAGGACAGCCTCGCCCTCGCTGACGCACGGTAGCGCAGGTTGGCCGATGTGTTGCAGCAGCGGCACCAGCAGACGCTTGGGCAGCGCGGCCTGCTGAATGGGCAGGGTGGTGGAGATGTGCTTGTTTTCGGGCGGATGAATGCCGCCGTGAAACCGGTGTAGGGGCCAAACAGTGCTCATGCCTGAACCTCTCGGTCGGTGGCGATAATCATCAGGCTTGCAACGGCAGCTGGTTGCTGCCAGCTCCAGCTGCGCAGATCGCCCGTCACTGGACGCATTTCAATACAGTCTACCGGGCAGGGCTCAACGCATAGATCGCAGCCGGTGCACTCGCTGGTGATGACGGTGTGCATCTGCCGTGCCGCGCCGAGGATGGCATCCACTGGGCAGGCTTGAATGCATTTGGTACAGCCGATGCACTCGGCTTCGCGGATGTAGGCGACCTGTACCGGCTTTTCCCCTTCGACGGCGTCTAGTGGCTCGGCCTCAACGTCCAACAAATCGGCCAGCGCCTGAATGGTAGCCTCGCCACCGGGCGGGCACTTGTTGATCTTGTCGCCGCCGGCAATCGCCTCGGCATAGGGTTTGCAGCCCGGATAACCACACTGGCCGCATTGGGTTTGCGGCAGCAGGGCATTGATTTGGTCAACGATGGGGTTGCCTTCCACGCGAAAACGCACGGCGGCAAAGCCCAGAATAGCGCCAAATATCAGGCACAGAACCGCCAGCGTAAAGACGGCAATCACGACTAGGCTCATAGCTTGACCAGCCCAGCAAAGCCCATGAAGGCCAGCGACATCAGGCCGGCGGTAATCATGCCGATGGCGGCCCCCTGAAAAGGCTTGGGTACATCAGACAGCGCAATACGCTCGCGCATGGCAGCAAACAGCACCAGCACCAGCGAAAAACCAATGCCAGCGGCAAAGCCGTTGATGCTGGATGCGACAAAGCCGTATTCAACGCGGTTGGCATTGAGCAGGGCTACACCCAGCACGATGCAGTTGGTGGTAATCAGTGGCAAAAAGATACCCAGCACGCGGTACAGCACGGGGCTGGTTTTTTGTACCAGCATCTCGGTGAATTGCACCACCACGGCAATCACCACAATAAAACTGATGGTGCGCAGGAACTCAAGGTCTAGCGGTTTGAGCACATAGGCTTGCAGCAGATAGCTGCAGATGGCGGCCAATGTCAGCACAAAGGTGGTGGCCAGTGCCAGGCCAATGGCGGTTTCGATTTTTTTCGACACGCCCATAAAGGGGCACAGGCCCAGAAACTGCACCAGGACAAAGTTGTTGACCAGGATGGCACTCAGGGCAATGAGGACTAGCTCGCTCATGGATATAACAGTCGGAACTCGAAAAAAAGGTGGCCGCATTATCCTTGACCCTGCCATGGGGGACAAGGGAAGGGGGCTGGCAGCCTATACTTTTTTGATCCTTGTCGATAACCGACCGGATAAATGCCGCAAGACGGCTGCTGGCGTGTGGCGTGATGCCGTAAGGCAGATCAGCCGTGCGCGTGTATTTTGCGGTGCTAAAAAAAGCTGACAATGCTATTGTTTTGCCTGCTTTCTAGTTTGCACAGGGTTTGCACCGTTGAATCTGTATCTTGCTTCTACCTCGCCCCGGCGCCGTACTCTGCTGGCGCAATTGAATATGCCGTTTACCGCGCTGGATGTGGCGATTGACGAATCACGCCGCGCGCACGAGCCGGTGGCCAACTATGTCGAACGTATGGCCAAGCAAAAGGCAGAAGCGGGGCTGGCCATGCTGGAAGAAACGGCCGGCGCGCTGGTGCTGGCCGCCGATACGGTGGTGGTGCTGGAAGACGAATTGTTGGAAAAACCGGCGAACATGGAACAAGCGGCTGCCATGTTGCGCAAACTGTCGGGACGTTCGCATGTGGTGATGACCGCGTTTGCCCTGAAAACGGCCGACTGCATTCGTGTGCAGCGGGTCAGTACCACGGTGTTTTTCCGTAATGTGCTGGAGCGGGAAGTGATCTGGTACGGCCAGACCGGCGAGCAGTTGGATAAGGCCGGGGGCTATGCCATTCAGGGCAAGGGCGGTTTGTTTGTCAGCTCGATTGCTGGCAGCTACAGCAATGTGGTCGGCTTACCCATGACCGAAGTGGTGGTGGCCCTGCGCGAGGCAGGGCTGGACTTTGTTGCATTGCAGGTGGATGAGGCTTAAGGACGAGCGCCTGTATCACAAAGGCCGCCGTCGGGTTCTACCTGCAACACCTTCATGGTGTTGGTGCAGCCCACACGGTGGTGAATATCGCCCATGGTCAGGATAACCCAGTCACCGGCCTGCACCACGCCGCGAATCAGTAGCTCGTTGATGGCGGCATTGCCGACCTGCTCTGGGGGCTGGGCGGTCGGGTTGAAGGGAATGGTTTCCACCCCGCGAAACAGCGCAACCCGGGCTTGGGTGGTGGCGGTGCTGGCAAAGGCATACACCGGAATGGTCGAGCGGATGCGGGTCATTACCAGCGGCGTGTGGCCGCTTTCGGTTAGCGCAATGATGGCCTTAACGCCGGGGAAATGGTTGGCAATGTACATGCTGGCCAACGCAATGCTTTCATCCTGACGGGCAAATTCGCGACCAATGCGGTGTGAGGATGAGCGCAGCGAGGGGGATTTTTCTGCCCCCAGACAAATACGCGCCATGGCTTCGACCGCCTCGACTGGGTAGCGGCCAGCAGCGGTTTCGGCTGACAGCATCACCGCGTCGGTGTTGTCCAGCACGGCGTTGGCCACATCCGATACTTCAGCGCGGGTCGGCATCGGGCTGCTGATCATGGACTCCATCATTTGGGTGGCGGTAATCACTGCCTTGTTGTAGCGGCGCGAGGTGGCAATGATTTTTTTCTGAATGCCGACCAGCTCGGCGTCGCCAATTTCCACCCCCAGATCGCCGCGAGCCACCATCACCGCATCACTGGCCTCAATCAGGCCGGTCAGTACCTCGTCATTCATTACCGCCTCGGCCCGTTCAATCTTGGCCATTAGCCAAGCATCGCTGCCGGCTTCGCGGCACAGCTGGCGGGCTAGGTGCATATCGGCAGCGTCACGGGGGAAGGAAACGGCTATGTATTCCAGCTTGAGCTCGGCGGCCAGCTTGATGTCTTCGCGGTCTTTGTCGGTCAGCGCCGGTGCGGTCAAGCCGCCGCCGCGCTTGTTGATGCCCTTGTGGTTGGACAGGGTGCCGCCCAGCACCACACGGCACTCCAAGCTGTCGGCAGTGACCTCTTCAACTTTCATCACGATACGCCCGTCATCCAGCAGCAGTTCGTCGCCCACGCTGCAGTCGGTGACCAGGCCAGGGTAGTCAATACACACGCTTTCTGCGGTGCCGGCGTCCTTGGGATGGCTGAGCGAGAAGGTAAAGCGTGCGCCGCTGGCCACTTCAACCTTGCCGTCGGTAAAGCGCGAAATGCGGATTTTGGGGCCTTGTAGGTCGCCCAGTAGCGCCACATGACGGCCGTGTTTGGCGGCCAACTGGCGAATCAGCGCCGCACGGTGGCGGTGCTCGTCGGCGGTGCCATGGGAGAAGTTAAGGCGGGCCACGTTCATGCCGGCCAGGATCAGCTGTTCCAGAACATTGGGGCGGTCACAGGCGGGGCCCATGGTGGCGACAATTTTGGTGCGGCGAAAGGTCATGTTGGAATCCTGGCTAAAAGCGGGCGGCGAATATTGAAACGGCAGGTCTGGCCTGCCGTTAAAGGGTGCTGGATGGGCGCTGCGATTAGCGCTCCAGATGTTGCAGTTTGTCGGCCACGCCGTCCCATTCTTCGGCGTCGGGCAGCGGGTCTTTTTTCTCGCTGATGTTGGGCCAAACTTCGGCCAGCTCAGCGTTGAGTGCGATGTATTCCTGCATATCGTCGGGCACTTCGTCTTCGGCGTAGATGGCCGCAGCCGGACATTCGGGCTCGCACAGGGCGCAGTCAATGCATTCGTCTGGGTGGATGACCAAGAAGTTGGGGCCTTCGTAGAAGCAGTCAACCGGGCAGACTTCTACGCAGTCGGTGTATTTGCACTTGACGCAGTTGTCGGTTACCACAAAAGTCATGTCGTATTCTCCAGGCTTGGGCTCTGGGCCGTGTCCCGTGCGCAAAGTGCGCGCGGGCGGCCTCTACTTTGAGGGGTATAAAACGTCGGCATTCTAACAGTTTGGCGGCGGCTATGTTAGAGCTTGTCCTTCCACTTATATAACAGTTCCAGTGCCTGGCGTGGGCTGATGTCGTCTGGATTGATCTGGCTCAAGGCGGTGATCAGCGGGTGCGGCGCACTGGCAAACAGGTCGGCCTGCAGCGGCATTTCGGCGGCGGCTGCGACAGCAGATCGCGGCCGTTCGCTGCTTGACTGCTCCAGTTGCTGCAGATGTTGGCGAGCACGTTCGATGACCGGCTCGGGTACGCCTGCCAGTTGTGCCACAGCCAAACCGTAGCTCTGGCTGGCCGGGCCTGGCAGCACATGATGCAAAAAGACAATGCGTTCTTTATGTTCGGTGGCGCTCAGGTGCACGTTGGCAACATGTTCTAACTGCTCGGGAAGGGCCGTTAGCTCGAAGTAGTGGGTAGCAAACAGTGTCCAGCTGCGCAGGGCAGCCAGTTGTTCGGCGGCGGCCCAGGCCAGTGACAGACCATCGAAGGTGCTGGTGCCACGACCCACTTCGTCCATCAGCACTAGGCTGTGTTCGCTGGCATTGTGCAGAATGTTGGCGGTTTCGCTCATTTCTACCATGAAGGTAGAGCGGCCACCGGCCAGGTCATCGCTGGAGCCAATACGGGTAAAGATACGGTCGACCCGCGATAGGCGGCAGGCCGTCGCCGGTACAAAGCTACCGATATGGGCCAGCAGCACGATCAGCGCCGTTTGCCGCATATAGGTGGATTTACCGCCCATGTTGGGGCCGGTGATCACCAGCATGCGACGATCATCGTGCAGTTCCACATCGTTGGCGACAAAAGGCGTCGTCAGCACCTGCTCGACCACTGGGTGGCGGCCCTGTTCGATATGCAGGCAGGGTTCGTGGCTAAATTCGGGGCGGCATAGATCCAGATCCAGCGCGCGGCTGGCCAGATTGGTCAGTACGTCCAGCTCGGCCAGCGCCATGGCGCTCAGTTGCAGCGCGCCCAACTCGCTAATCAGCTGTTCGATCAGTTGCTCGTACAGTTGTTTTTCCAGCGCCAGCGCACGGCTTTTGGCCGATAGCGCCTTGTCTTCAAAGGCTTTCAACTCTGGGGTAATGAAGCGCTCGCCGCCTTTGAGGGTTTGGCGGCGGATGTACTCTATCGGTGCCTGTTCGGCCTGTTTGCTCGGCAGTTCGATGTAATAGCCGTGTACTCGGTTGTAACCCACTTTGAGATTGGCCAAGCCGGTGCGTTCTTTTTCGCGGGTTTCGAGGTCGAGCAAAAACTGGGCAGCGTTTTCGTTAATGTTGATCAGCTCGTCCAGTTCGGGGTGATAGCCGGCCTTGAGCACACCGCCGTCGCGGATGAGCGCGGGCGGGGTGTCAACTATGGCGCGCTGCAGGGTGTCGGCAAGTTGGGGGAACTGGCTGATGTCGCTGGCCAGCTCTACCAGGCGGCCTGCGGCCAGCGGCTGTAGTGCGTGCTGCACATCCGGCAGACAGTTCAGCGCATCGCGCAGGCGGGCCAGATCCCGTGGGCGTGCGCTGCGCAAGGCGACCCGTGCCAGAATGCGTTCGATGTCGCCGATTTGTTTCAGCAGCGGCTGCAATGGCTCAAACTGGTAATCGGTCAGTAGATGGGCAATGGCGTCTTGGCGCTGTTCCAATACGCTGTGTTGGCGCAGTGGGCGGTGTAACCAGCGGGTGAGCAGGCGGGTGCCCATGGCGGTCTGGCAGCGGTCGAGTACGGAAAGCAGGGTGTTGTCGCGCCCGCCGGATAGGTTCTGATCCAACTCTAGATTGCGGCGGGTGGCGGCATCTAGCACCACGGTGTCGCTGGCCTGTTCGTGGCTCAGGCTGCGGATGTGGGGTAGGGAGGTGCGCTGGGTATCCTTGGCGTATTGCAACAAACAGCCGGCAGCGCCTAGCGCCTGACTGAGCGTGTCGCAGCCAAAACCGCGTAGGTCTTTGGTGCCAAATTGTTGGCATAGCGCCTTGCGGGCGCTGTCGATGTCGAACTCCCACAGCGGTCGCTGCTGGCGACTGCGCTGCTGAGGCAGTTGTTCCAGCAAGGGCCAGTCTTCTGGCACTAACAATTCAGCGGGATTAAAGCGGCTCAGTTCGGCCTGTAGGGCGGTAAAATCGGTGATTTCCTGCACCTGAAAGCGGCCGCTGCTGATATCCAGCACCGCCAGTCCGAACGGCGCTTCGATGCCCAGTAGCGCAGCAATCAGGCTGTCCTGGTGTTCATCAAGCAGGGCTTCGTCGGTCAGGGTGCCGGGGGTGACAATGCGCACTACTTGGCGTTCGACCGGCCCTTTGCTGGTGGCCGGATCGCCCACCTGTTCGCAAATAACCACGGATTCGCCCAGCTTGACCAGCTTGGCCAGATAGCCTTCAGCGGAATGGTGGGGGATGCCGGCCATGGGGATGGCCTGACCGGCAGACTGACCACGGCTGGTGAGGGTGATGTCGAGCAGGCGTGCGGCTTTTTTGGCGTCGTCGTAAAACAGCTCATAAAAGTCGCCCATGCGATAAAACATGATCTGGTCGGGATGCTGGTTTTTGAGCAGCCAGTATTGCTGCATCATGGGCGTGTGGGCGCTGGTGCTGGACATGGAGCGTGCTGGATTCCGGTGTAGGCAGAAAAGGGGAGCCTATGCTACACCAAAAAGACGGGCGGTTTATGCCTGGGAGCTGGGGGGATGCGGCTGGGGTGGCACGGGGACGCTACAGCGGTGGCCTTTGGCAGCGGGCAATCGGTGGGCGGTCAGGCTGTCGATGTAGGCTTGCAGATCGCTTTCGTTGCAGTAGTGCAGGCGGCCCAAATGGCTGCAGGCACCACTGCCAAGGCCCAGTGTTAGGCGTTTGCAGTCATGGGTTGGCGGCTGGTTGGCGGCTTCGGCCAGCTCGTCATCCGGCAGAACGAAGCAATGGGGGCTGGCCATCAGGTAGCCGGATTCCTGTAGCAGGTCAGTGGCTGCGGCGGGCGCTGTGGCTGTGTTGAGCAGGATGCGGTCGGGCTGCAAGCGAAGCGCCTGCTGCAGTGTTTGCAGGCTGTCGTCTGGGGTTTGGATGCGAATGCTGATGGTGTTGTATTGCAGGGCGCGGGCTGCTTCGTACAGATGCTGGGTGGCGCGTTGACTATCTGCCCCAGTTTGCAATGTGATGCGGTTAAAGCCGGCATCGCGCAGAGAACCCAGCATGGACCAGTCAGCCTGTTGCGGCTGGATTTCGATGCCAAACCAAGCAAAGTTGGTGGCCGGCACGATGAAATGCTTGCCTAGGCCGTCAAACAACTGCGTTAGCTGGTGCGCGGTAAATACCGCAGGATCGCCCTGCACCTGCAACTGGTGCAGGCGCAGCTTGGCAGGTAGGTGACGGTACAGCAGAGCGGCTTCACTGAGCAGGGCCCGTGTGTAAGCAGCTGGGCAGGATGCTGCCTGTGGAGGAATCTGCAGGGCAATGGCTAAGCCACAGTGCGCGTTGCTGGGTAGGTTTTGCAGTGTGCGCAAACGCTCGAAGTCGCTGATGCTGTCGCTTGCAATGGGGCGGCCATGCTCACACAACTGTACGGCGGCACAGGTGGGCTGGCTGCTGTAGTCGCTGATCCAGTGCGCGGCTTCGTGCATGGGAGGTCCTTGTCGGAGGGCGGGCTTGCCTGTATTGGGTGTGGCGAAAGTATAGGCAGGGCGCTGCTGGCGGGGTTTGACCTGTATCAAGCGGCCCCGTGGCTACGACTTAAGGGGAGCGGGTCAGTGCCCGCCCATCAGTAGGTGGTGATGCGGGCCGGGCAGGGTCCAGATGCCGTAAAGGATAACCAGCAGGCCGGCGACCGCACGCACCCCGCTGTGGCGCAGAAAGTGGCCCAAGCGCTCGGCGGCAAAACCGGAGGCAATCAGCACCGGCCAAGTGCCCAGACCGAAGCAGAGCATAAGCAGGGCACTGAGGCCGGCATCGCCCTGGCTGGCGGACCAGATTAGGGTGCTGTACACCAAACCGCAGGGCAGCCAGCCCCAGAGTGCGCCCAATAACAAGGCGTGGCGACGTTGTTTGAGCGGCATCAGCCCTTTGGCTTTTTGCTGGATGGGTCGCCACAGGTGCTGGCCGAGTTTTTCCAGCCGCGTCAGGCCAAACCACCAGCCGGCCAGATACAGGCCCATGGCGATTAGCAATAAGCCCGCCAGCACGCGCATGCCCATAGCCACCGGACTGTTGCCTACCGCCCAACCAGCCAGCCCGAATAAAAAACCGGCCAAAGCGTAACTGCAAATACGGCCCAGGTTATAGAGCAGCAGGTAGTGCAGTTTGCGGTGTTGTTGATCAGCCGGAATGGCCATGCCCAATGCGCCCATCACGCCGCCGCACATGCCAATGCAGTGGCCGCTACCGAGTAGGCCCAAGGTTAAGGCCGACAGCAGCAGGGGGAGCAGTTCAGGCATCGGGTTTGCCTGTATTGTCGTCAGATGGTTTTTTGTCGGCAAAAGGCTCGGTGTCGTCGAACAGGATGCTGTGGGCTGGGCTGTCCAGATCATCGAACTGGCCGCTGTCAACAGCCCAGAAGAAGATGCGTACGGCAATGGCGACCAGCACCAGTGCGGCGGGGATCATGACATACAGTGCGGCCATGGGGTTGGCTCCTCAGACAACGGCTTGCGGCAGACGGGACAGGCGCATGGCATTGATAACCACCAGCAGCGAGCTGACGGACATACCGACCGCTGCCCAGCCGGGAGTGACCCAGCCCAGTGCTGCAAAGGGAATGATAAGACCATTATACAGGGTTGCCCAAGCTAGGTTTTCGATAATGACGGTGCGTGTTTTGCGGGCGACGGCCAATGCATCCACCAAGCTGCCCAGCCGGTTGGACAACAGGATGGCATCGGCACTGGTTTTGGCCAGATCGGTGGCGCTGCCCATGGCGATACTGATATCGGCGGCGGCCAGCACCGGAACATCGTTGACGCCATCCCCCAGCATCAGCACGCGGTGGCCTTTAGCGTGTAGGTCTTGCAGCACCGCTAGTTTGTCATCTGGGGTGAGGCCGCCACGGGCGTCCTCAATGCCCAGTTCTCGGGCGACTTCCTGCACCATGGGCGAGCTGTCGCCGGATAACAGCAGGGTGTGCCAGCCCATCTGCCGGCAGGCGGCGAGCAAGTCGGGCGCGTCGCCGCGTAGCTGGTCATCCAGCGCGAACCAAGCTATGGGACCTTGCTCGCTACCCAGCAGCAACCACTGGCCGTAGGGACTGGGGGTTGCGGGTATTGGCTGGCCGGCTAGCGCGCACACATAGTCGGGGCGACCAATGCGCAGCAGCTGGCCGTCAATCACGCCCTGCAGCCCCATGCCCGGCTGGCTTTCTATCTGTTGTGCCTGCAGCGGGCTGAAACCAAAGGCGCGGGCGATGGGATGTTCGGAACGGTTTTCCAGCGCACTGGCCAACGCCAGCGCGTGGTCGCCCTCATGGCCTTGCAGGGGCAGTACCTGTTTCAGGGTCAGGCGGCCTTCGGTCAGGGTGCCGGTTTTGTCGAAAATAACCGTGTCGATATGTTTGAAGCCTTCTAGCACATGGCCGCTGGTCAACAGCAGGCCCAGCTTGTGCAGGCTGCCGGTGGCGGCGGTTAGGGCGGTGGGCGTAGCCAGTGATAGCGCGCAGGGGCAGGTGGCCACCAGCAATGATAACACCACCCAGAAAGCGCGGCTGCTGTCGATGTTCAGCCAAGCGATGCCCACCGCAGCGGCAATCAGCAGCACGCAAATCAGAAACCATTGCGCCACCCTGTCGGCGATTTCCGCTAGGCGCGGTTTGAGCGATTGCGCCCGTTCCAGCAGGCGCACGATGGCTGACAGGCGGGTTTGGTCGCCCAGTGCTTCGATGTGCAAGGTGAGTGGGCCTTCTACGTTTAGGGTGCCGGCGATAACGCGGTCGCCAGGCGTGCGCGGCAAGGGCAGGTATTCACCGGTTAGTAACGATTCGTCCACACTGGAATGGCCCTGCAGGATCAGGCCGTCGGCCGGAATTAGATGGCCGGGCGGCACCAACACTTGATCGTTGAGTGCCAGTTCACGCAGCAGGATACGTTCACTGTTGCCTTCAGCATCCAAGCGTAGGCACGAGGCAGGTAGCAGGTTGACCAGTTGGGCGGTGGCGGATGCGGTGCGCTCGCGGGCGCGCTTTTCCAGATAACGGCCCGACAGCAGAAAAAAAGCAAACATGCCGCTGGCGTCAAAATAAAGCTCGCCTTGACCGGTCAAGGTAGACCAGATGCCGGCCACATAGGCGCCGGCAATGGCCAGCGATACCGATACATCCATGGTCAGGTGACGGGTGCGAATGTCGCGCACAGCGCCTTTGAAAAACTCGGTGCTGCAGTAAAAAATGATAGGGGTGGTCAGCAGCAGACTGACCCAGCGCAGTAGGCTGTCCATGCCGGGAGAGAGGTCTATGTTAAATTCAGGCCAGGTGGCCATGGAAGCCATCATGACTTGCATCCATAGCAGACCGGCGACTCCCAGTTTGCGCAGTGCCTTGCGGTTGGCTTGCGCCAGCTGTTCGCTGACCGCGTCCGGCTGCCAAGGATGGGCGGCATAGCCGATGGTGCGCAGACTATGCATCAGGTCCGACAACGGCAGTTGGCTGGCATGCCACTGCACATGCAGGCGGTGGCTGGTCAGGTTGAGTTCGGCGCTGGCGACGCCGGGCAGGCGCGCCAAGTGTTTTTCGATCAGCCAGCCGCAAGCAGCGCAGGTGATGCCTTCGATGAGTAAGCGGGTTTCGCTGAGTTCGCCGTCGGTTTGCACGAAGGGTTGCTGTACGTCCTGGCGGTCATACAGCTTAAGTTCGTCGGGAATGAGCCCGGGCAGTGCGTCTGGGTTGGTCGAGGTTTGGCTGCGATGCTGGTAGTAGCTTTCTAGGCCGTTATCGACAATGGCCTCGGCTACTGCCTGGCAGCCGGGACAGCAGAAACTGCGGGTGTCGCCCAGCACCACGGCAGAAAAGTCACTGCCGGCAGGAACCGGCAGCGAGCAGTGATAACAGGGCAGGGGAGTTGACATGAAAAACCTGCGGATTAGAGCGCTTCGCCCAGCTCCAGTGGCTGGCCGGTGACTAGAGTTTCTTCCTCGAATAAACGCCAGTCATGGCCGTCTTCGTTACCGAGCAGCTCGACAAAACGCCGGCCGCTGATTTCTTCAGCCAGCAGACCCCGGTACTGACCGGACTCAAGGGCTGGTTGCAGCACAATGCGGCGGTCACGTTCGGGCTGGGTGGGCGAGATCAGGTTGAGCACCAGTTGCTGGGGCAGACTCATACCCTGCAGTTCCAGCTGCACTTCGCCGCGCTCGTGATCCAACAGCAAGCGGGCCTGCATATTGAGTTTAACCGCCAGTCGCTCACGCTCCAGCGAGGTGTTGATGCCTTTGCCGGCATCATAGTAGTTGTCAACCACCATGCTGGGCTGGTTGTTGATGGCGATGGTCAACAGCAACAGACCGAGCACCACCGAGGAGCCTAGGATGCCCAGAACAAACCAGGCCCAGGGTTCTTTGTGCCAGCGGCTGCTTGTTTGCTCGGTCTGTTGCATGATGACAATTCCTTGGGTTAGCGGACCACAGGTCCGATGAAGGTTGATTTGGATGCGCGCGAAATACGCTGGTCATCCACGGACTGGATTTTGAACTCGATGGTGTTAGCGCTGGAGCCCAGTGCTTCGGGGTCAACCGATACGGATACGGGTGACGAAAAAATTTCGCCGGCCTGCACTTCGAAATTCTGTTTGCCTTCCAGTTGCAAGCCGTCTAAGCCGGATGCTTCAAGCATGTAGGTGTGAGCGTGCTGGTCCTTGTTGATGATGCGCAACAGGTAGACGTTTTCAACACGACCTTCCATGTTTTCACGGTAGGGAATGCGGTCCTTGATGACGTTGAGCTCAACCAGCGTGCGATTGAAAATGGTATAGCTGAACAGGCTGATCATGATCAGAATTGCGGCAGCATAACCGACCAGGCGTGGGCGTACCAGTTTGGTTTTTTCGCCGGACAGGTTGTGTTCAGTAGTGTAACTGATCAGGCCTTTTTCGTAGCCCATTTTGCCCATCACTTCGTCACAGACATCGATACAGGCGGCGCAGCTTACGCAGGCAATCTGCAGCCCATCGCGAATGTCGATACCGGTCGGGCACACCTGCACACACAGGGTGCAGTCGATGCAGTCGCCCAGACCTTCAGCTTTATAGTCGGCGGTTTTCTTGCGTGGGCCACGGTTTTCACCGCGCTTGGCATCGTAGGAAACAATCAGGGTGTCCTTATCGAACATCACGCTCTGGAAACGGGAGTATGGACACATGTAGATGCAGACCTGTTCGCGCAGGTAACCGGCGGCGAGGTAGGTCATGACGGTGAAAAAGCCAACCCAAAAATAGGACCAGCCATCTGCTTGGCCGGTAAAGAGATCAATCGGTAGTTGGCGAATAGGGGTGAAGTAGCCAACAAATGTTAGGCCGGTTACAAAACCGATCAGCAGCCACAGACCGTGCTTGGCGCTGCGGCGCAGGATTTTTTCTGTGCTCCAAGGGGCTTTGTCCAGTTTCATGCGCTTGTTGCGGTCACCTTCGGTGACCTTTTCAACCCACATGAAGATCCAAGTCCAAGTGGTTTGTGGGCAGGCATAACCGCACCATACGCGGCCGGCAAATACGGTGATAAAAAACAGACTAAAGGCAGAGATAATCAACAGCCATGACAGCAGCATAAAATCTTGCGGCCAGAAGGTGGCACCAAAGATATAGAACTTACGCTCGGGCAGGTTCCACCAGACAGCTTGGCGGCCATCCCAGTTGAGCCAGGCAGTACCGAGGAACAGCAGGAAGAGAATTGCGCCGACGTAGATACGGATACTGCGGAATAATCCGGTAAATGCGCGGGTAAAAATCTTTTGGCGCTTTTCATACAAGTCGCCGCTTGCTTTGGGGGGGGTAATGTTCTTAACAGGTATTTTGGAATTCATGGATGCTTGCCTTGTATGAATTTCTGGCGTGTCTGACCGGCACCTTGCCGGTCAGAGCAGGTATTTTGACCCTTGATATAGTACGCCCATACAAGCAAAACATGCTGCGACATACTGCCGCCAGCATGTTTTAGGCGGGTTTAATCTTGGGACAGGCCGTAGACGTAGGCAGCCAGCAGGTGCACCTTGTCAGCACCCAAGAAGGCTTCTTGCTCAGGCATAACACCGGTGCGGCCATAGCGTACGGTTTGCTGGATCTGGGTCAGGCTTTGACCATAAATCCAGCCGCCGGGCGAGGTCAGGTCGGGCGCGCCCAATGCTGCCATGCCGGTGCCGTCTGCGCCATGACAGGCCATGCAGGTCTGGGCAAAAACCTGTTTTCCATGCTCTAGGTCAAAGGATGCCCCCTCACCCAATGGCAGGCCAGCCAGCTCGCTGCGCACAAAGGCAGACACGTTCTTGACGCCATCTTCGCCAATAACCTCGCCCCAGGCTGGCATCACGCCGGTGCGTCCGTGCTGAATGGAGGTTTTGATGGTGGCGGCATCGCCACCCCAGCGCCAGTCTTTGTCGGTCAGGTTGGGGAAGCCGGGCGAGCCCTTGGCGTCGGAGCCGTGACAGATGGCGCAGTGGTTGGCAAACAGGCGTGAGCCCATTTTTTGTGCATCCCCGTCTTTGGCCACGTCTTCAATGGACATGCTGGCGTATTTGGCGAAGATCGGGCCGTATTTCTCGTCGGCCTTGGCCACTTCACGCTCCCACTGCTTGGCAGAGGTCCAGCCGCCGTCGTAGCCGGGCAGTACGCCTTTCCAGTTGCCCATGCCGGGATACAAGATCAGGTAGCCAACGGCGAAGATCACGGTGCCGATGTAGAGCATGAACCACCAGCGGGGCAGGGGGTTGTCGTACTCTTCGATGCCGTCATAGACATGGCCTACGGTTTGCTCGGTGGTGTCGCTGTGCTGGCCCTTGCGGGTAGCAAATACCAGCCAGACCA
>JAHAYO010000080.1 GCA_018384595.1 Thiopseudomonas sp. | reverse complement strand
TAAACAGATCGGCAAACTCCATGGCGCGGGCATTGGGCAGTTGCAGGCGAGTTAGCAGCAGGGCACCCTCGCCGCAAGCAACCAGCAGGCCATTGCGGTCGGCATGCAGGATTTGGCCAGCCTGCCCGGTGCCGTCGGCCAACTGCGCGGCATGCACTTTCAGCGGCTGACCTTGCAGCAGGCTATGGCTAACCGGCCAGGGATTAAAGGCGCGAATGGCGCGCTCGATTTCAATCGCTGGGCGACTCCAGTCAATCAGCGCACAGTCACGGCTGAGTTTGTGCGCGTAGTTGGCCAGATTGTCGTCCTGAATTTGCGGCTGAGCAGTGCCAGATAACAGTTGTTCGATGCTTTCTAGCACCGCGGGCGGGCCCAGTTCCGCCAGACGATCATGCAGGCTACCGCCAGTGTCGCTGGTGGCAATCGGAGTGGTGGTTTTCAGCAGCATCGGGCCGGTGTCCAGCCCAGCTTCCATCTGCATGACGGTAACGCCGGTTTCGCTGTCGCCGGCTTCAATAGCACGCTGGATAGGGGCGGCACCGCGCCAGCGTGGTAGTAAAGAAGCATGGCTATTGATACAGCCAAGGCGCGGCGTATCCAGAATTACTTGCGGCAAAATCAGGCCGTAAGCCACCACCACCATCAGGTCGGGATTAAACGCGGCCAGCTCTTGCTGAGCTTCTTCATGGCGCAGGTTGGCCGGTTGCAAGACGGGAATATCATGTTGTTGCGCCAGCTGCTTGACCGGACTGGCCACCAGTTTTTGTCCGCGCCCAGCTGGGCGATCCGGCTGGGTATAAACGGCCACCACCTGATGGCGGCTGCCTAACAAAGCCTGCAAATGGCTGGCGGCAAATTCCGGGGTGCCGGCAAAAACGATGCGAGCCGGAGCGCTGGTGTGCTGAGCGGTCATGGAGTTTCCTACAGAGGTCACCCGATCAAGCCGGATGATGACGAAGTATAAAAGGCCAGTTTTGTGTCAAAGGGCGCGCCCCTGAAAACGGCCTGAAAGCTGTCGCTGGCTACAGTCAGCGTAAATCAGCGGCCATCCAGCTTGTGCTGCTTTTCCAGCTTTTTGCGGATACGGTCGCGCTTGAGGCGCGATAGGTAA
Source organism: Thiopseudomonas sp. (assembly GCA_018384595.1). Taxonomy (GTDB): domain Bacteria; phylum Pseudomonadota; class Gammaproteobacteria; order Pseudomonadales; family Pseudomonadaceae; genus Thiopseudomonas. The sequence goes on along the minus strand of JAHAYO010000080.1, from coordinate 9,568 downwards.
TCGACAAACAGCTTACCGTTCAGGTGGTCGCATTCGTGCTGGATACACACGGCCAGTAGGTCTTCGGCTTCCAGCTCAAAGGGCTTGCCGTCGCGATCCAGCGCCTTGACTCGCACGCGCAGCGGACGGTCAACATCTTCAAAAAAGCCTGGGACCGATAGACAGCCTTCTTGGTAGGGGCCGGCCTCTGCGGTCAGCGGTTGCAGAACGGGGTTGATAAACACCAACGGCTCGTTTTTGTCTTCGGAGAGGTCCATGACAATGATCTGCTTGTGCACGTCTACTTGGGTAGCGGCTAAGCCGATACCAGGCGCGTCGTACATGGTTTCGAACATGTCATCGACCAGCTGGCGGATGGCGTCGGTAACGTCTTCCACTGGCTGGGCCTGTGTGCGTAGACGGGGATCGGGGTATTCAAGAATTTTCAGGATGGCCATAAATCTTTGTGTCGTATGTGTGACCTGTGTATGGAATAAATCCGGTTGGCACTGCTAAGATGGTGTACATTATTGCAAAAACAACAGGCGTGTGCCTGCCCGTTTTGGCAGACGTGCGGATTTGGGGTCGTGAAGCCGGATGTGGCTGGGCGGCTTGTTTGCCAGGCTCGCAGCTTTAGCCGGCTGCGTACGGAAAAGTCTGGAAAGCGCAGAAAACATCGCCTTGCGGGCGGGAAATGACAATATATGATAAAGGGAATCACTGCATGAGGAAAACATTACTTGCCCTGATGCTGCTGGCCGGTAGCGGCGTGGCTCAGGCAAACGTTGAGCTCAAGTCGAATCATCCAGAAAGCTACACCGTTGTTCAGGGAGACACGCTGTGGGACATTTCGGGCAAATTCCTGCGCCAGCCGTGGAAGTGGCCAGAAATCTGGCATGCCAACCCTCAAGTCAGAAACCCGCATCTGATTTACCCAGGCGACCTGCTAAATCTGGTTTACATTGATGGCAAACCCCGCATCATGCTGAACCGCGCAGAAAGCCGGGGCACCATCAAGTTGAGCCCAGGCATTCGTAAGACACCCATTGCAAAATCCATTGAGTGTATTCCGCTGACGGCTATCAACAGCTTTCTGCTCAATAACCGCATCATTGAGTCGCAGGGTGAGCTGAACACAGCTCCCTATGTAATCGCGGGTGAGGATGGTCGAGTGATTGGCGGCAACCCTGATCGTGTTTATGTGCGTGGTGATATCGAAGACGAGCTGAGCTACGAGGTTTTCCGTCAGGGCAAGGCCTATGTTGATCCACTGAGCGGTGCTTTCTTGGGCATTAATGCCGACTACATCGCCACCTCCAAGGTTGTACAGCGCAGTGATTACGAGCTGGATGATGACCGTCGTGGTAGTGAAAGTGTGGGTACGATTGATCTTGCGCGTACCACGCAGGAAGTGCGCACCGGCGACCGCCTGTTCGTGACCGAAGAGCGGATAAAACCCAGTGAGTTTTGTCCCGATTTCAGCGCGCCAAACCATGATTTGTCCGGCGTAATCCTTGATGTGCCACGGGGTGTGGCGCTGGTGGGCAAGTTAGATGTGGTAACTATCAGCTTGGGCACCATGGATGGGCTGAAAGAAGGCAGCGTGCTGGCCATTTACAAAACGGGCGATACCGTTCGCGATCCGGTAACAAACAAGCGGGTCAAGTTGCCGGATGAGTACTCGGGTAGACTGGTGGTGTTCCGTCCCTACGACAGAGTCAGCTATGCCATTGTTATGGAAGCTGAACGTCAGATGCGGGTGATGGATAAAGTCAAGAGCCCTTGATGTAACAGGGCGCACGGAGAGCTAAGCTTTCCGTGCGCTTTTATGGATGAACCTCGGGAAAACAGGATGCCCGCCATGAACACTTTTTCTGTGTCCGAGCTGCATGCTCGCTTGCTTTTAAACTCCCTTCCTCATATCGGCCCGCAGCGTTTTTTACAGGTGCTGGCCTATTTTGGCACGGCCATCAATGCATGCCGTGCACCGGCCCAAGACTGGCGTTGTTTGAATCTTCCCGCAGCGGCCATTGATGCGCGCCAAAACCGACAATTACATGAAGCGGCCGACGCCGCCGTGCGCTGGCAAGAGCAGTCAGGCTGCCAGATTCTGTTGCATGATGCCGCGGGGTATCCGAGCTTGTTGCTAGAAACGGCAGGCGCACCGCCGGTGCTGTTTGTGCAGGGTGATCCGCTGTTGTTGCAGCAGCCGCAATTGGCGGTGATCGGTAGCCGTTATTGCAGTCCAGGCGGCGAGCAACTGGCGTTTGACTTTGCTAAAACGCTGGCCGCCAGCGGTTGTTGTATCAGCAGCGGGTTGGCGCTGGGCATTGACAGTGCTGCCCATCAGGGCGCGCTGGCGGCACAGGGCCCTACGCTGGCAGTGGTGGGCACCGGATTGCTGCGTACCTATCCGCACCGCAACCGTGCCTTGCGCGAGCGAATTTTGGCCGGTGGTGGTGCCATGGTGTCCGAGTTGCCGCTGGATGCTGGCCCGCTGCCCGCCCATTTTCCACGTCGTAATCGCATTATCAGTGGGCTGTCGCTGGGTGTACTGGTGGTCGAAGCGGGACTGTCTAGCGGCTCGTTGATCACTGCGCGTTATGCGGCCGAGCAGGGGCGGGATGTATTTGCTATTCCGGGGTCGGTGCATTACCCAGGGAGTAAGGGCTGCCATCAGCTGATTCGCGAGGGTGCGGTGCTGGTGGAATGTGTGCAGGATATTTTGGAGCAGTGGCGGCATTGGCAGTCTTTGCCCGTGAACGATAGCCCGTCAGCGGCGGTTCCGGCAGTCGCCCACCCTGTGCTTGATTTGTTGCGCGCCCAGCCCATGCAAACCGAGGCACTGGCTTTGCAGCTGGGGCTGGATCTGGTCGATTTGCTGACTGAGCTCACCAACCTCGAAATTGAGGGCCAGATTCGCCAGCATGGCGGGCAGTGGTTTTATTTGGGCGGCTAACCGCGAATGAGCGCGCCGCTCATCAGATCGCGGATGCAGCTGGGTTGTTGACGCTGGCCCAGTGGGGCATTGAGTATGGCATCCAGCTGGCCATGAAAATACTGCTCAATACGCAAGCGGCTGGTGGCGGCCGGACGTCCGGCCGGATTGGCCGAGGTGGACACCAGCGGGCCGGTCAGCCGGCACAGGGCCTGTACTAGCGGATGATCGCTGACGCGCACGGCAACGCTGCTGTGCTGGCCGCTGATCCAGTGGGGTATCCGGTTCTGGTGGGGAATCAGCCAGGTGTTGGGGCCGGGCCAGCTGTTTGCCAACCGCTGGCGCAGGGGCTCGGGCAGGCCTTCCAGCAGGTTGTCCAGCTGGCTGATGTCGGCGGCGACCAGAATCATGCCCTTGTGCATCGGGCGCTGTTTCAGCTGCAAAATCCGCTCTACGGCGGCACGGTTCCATGGGTCGCAACCCAGCCCCCAGACTGCTTCGGTCGGATAGGCAATCACGCCGCCATGGCGGATTTTCTGCGCGGCGTGCATCAGTTGCCAGTGGCTGGCCATGAATCAGGCGCCAGCCAGCGTGTGTCGTAGCGCCTGCATCACCGGCCCGCTATCGGGGCGCTGACCGGTCCACAGGTAAAAGGCTTCAGCCGCCTGCCCGACCAGCATGCCCAGACCGTCCAGAGTGCGGGCTGCGCCCAGATTCTCAGCCCAGTGGTTAAACGCCGTGGTGTTCTTGCCGTACATCATGTCATAACAGGTGGTGTGCCCCGATTTGACTAGGCTCGGTGCCAGTGGCGGCAATTCACCCTGCAGGCTGGCCGAGGTGCCATTGATGATCAGGTCGGCGGGGGCATCAATCCAGTCATAGCCACAGGCCACGACCGGGCCCAGATCGGCAAACTCCCGCGCCAGTTGCTCGGCTTTTTCTACCGTGCGGTTGGCAATGCAGACTTCTGCCGGCTGCTGCGCCAGCAGCGGCTCCAGCACACCCCGCACGGCACCACCGGCACCGAGTAGCAAAATACGCTGCCCGGCCAGCTGTACGCCCTGTTGCAGCAGGTCATTGACCAGTCCGGCACCATCGGTGTTGTCACCGCGGATGCGTCCGTCTTCCAGCCGGATCAGCGTATTCACCGCACCGGCCCGACGGGCACGCTCGCTGAGTTCATCGGCCAGGGCAAAAGCCTGTTCCTTGAAGGGCACAGTGACATTGGCACCACCACCGCCTGCGGCAAAAAACGCCTGCAGGCTGCCGGCAAAGTCATCGAGCGGGGCAAGCAGGGCTTCATAGGTCAGCAGCTGGCCGGTCTGTGCGGCAAACTGGCCATGAATAAAGGGCGACTGACTGTGGGCAATGGGATTGCCAAAAACGGCGTAACGCTGCATGTCAGATTCCTGTCTCGTGTAGCCAGTTGCGGTTTTGCAAGAAATAGTCGGTCAGCCGGGCTTCTTCACTGCCCGGCTGCGGATGCCAGTCGTAGCCCCAGCGCACCAGCGGCGGCAGTGACATCAGGATGGACTCGGTACGCCCGCCTGATTGCAGACCAAACAGGGTGCCGCGATCAAACACCAGGTTGAACTCGACATAGCGACCACGGCGGTAGGCCTGAAACTCGCGCTGGGCTTCGGTAAATGGCGTATGGCGGCGGCGTTCGATAATGGGCAGGTAAGCGTCCAGATAGGCATCGCCCACGGCACGGACAAAGGCAAAGCTTTGTGCAAAACCCCACTGGTTCAGGTCATCAAAAAACAGGCCGCCAATTCCGCGTGGCTCGTTACGGTGCTTGAGGTGAAAATAGCGGTCGCACCATGCCTTGTATTCAGGGTACACCTGCTCGCCAAAGGGTGCGCAGGCATCGCGGGCGACCTTGTGCCAGTGCACGCAGTCCTCCGTCTGTCCGTAGTAGGGGGTCAGGTCAAAGCCGCCACCAAACCACCAGACCGGTTCTTCGCCCGGTTTTTCGGCAACAAACAGCCGCACGTTGGCGTGCGAGGTGGGCACATGGGGGTTTTCTGGATGGATTACCAGCGAGACGCCCATGGCTTGGAAGCTGCGTCCGGCCAGTTCGGGGCGCAGGGCGCTGGCCGAGGCGGGCAGCTGATCGCCAAAAACATGGGAGAAATTGACGCCGCCCTTTTCAATCAGCGCGCCGTCGGTGATGACGCGGGTACGTCCGCCGCCGCCGGCCTCGCGCTGCCAGGCATCTTCGATAAAACGGGCTTTGCCGTCGCTTTGCTCCAGCGCCGCGCAGATGCGGTCTTGCAGGTCCATGAAATAGGTTTTTACGGCTTCGATATCCAGACTCACAGCGGCTCTCCAACATATTTTTGCGGGCGCAGCATAGCATGTTTGCCGGTGTTTTCTGCTGCCGCTCAGCGTTGTGCAAGGATGATAAAGTGCTTGATCAATGGCCCCAAGGTGATTGACTGGTTTGCTATTCAGCTTATTTTCGTGCGCCGTCTGCTATCATTATCAAGTTATGGTGCGGAGACGATCATGCAGTTAGTACGGAAGTATAGGGCGTTGTGGCTTGGCAAAGCGTGTGTGCGCGCCAACCGCTTCTGCTTTTCGTTCCAAGGCTGTGCCGTGGTATTGATGGGCCTGCTGCTGGCAGCCTGCGATCCTTATGCTGACGGCCCCATCTACCAACCAGCCTATGCCAGCGAGTCTCCCGGCCAGCCAGTGCAGCAGCAAATCAGAGTAGGCATTCACCCGCTGCATAACCCCGAATTGTTGTTTGAGCGCTACGGGCCTGTGGTCGATGCCCTCAATCAGCGCATTCCCGATGCGCATTTTGTGCTCGAAGCCTCACGTAACTATGAAGAATTTGAGAACAAGCTGCTCAATGGCAGCCTTGAGCTGGCCCTGCCCAATCCTTACCAGACGCTGGTGGCCATGGGGCAGGGCTATCGCGTGTTTGGCAAGATGGCGGATGACAGCGTATTTCGTGGTCTTGTGCTGGTGCGCAAAGATAGCCACATCGACAGTGCCGGTGCTTTGCGCGGGCAGTCAGTTAGCTTCCCTTCGGCAACGGCGCTGGCTGCCACCATGCTGCCGCAGTATGCGTTACAGCAGGCGGGGCTGGAGTGGGGCAGCTATCAGGCTCGGTATGTGGGCTCGCAGGAATCGTCCATCATGAATGTATTGCTGGCCCATACGCAGGCTGGTGCCACTTGGCCCGCACCTTGGACGGCCTTTCAGCAGAATTTTCCCGAGCGTGCGGCACAGTTGCAGGTTTTGCTAGAAACCCCTTCGCTGATCAACAACGCCTGGGTTGCTCGCGAGGACGTGACGGACGAACGGGTGCAACAGGTGGGGCATGTGCTGTTTTCCCTGCATGAAACCCCGGAGGGGCGCGCCATACTGGCAGCGCTGCCGCTGGAGCGCTTTGAGCCAGCAGGCAACACCGATTACGCACAGGTAGGTGAGTTTATCCGTGAGTTTTCGCGCACAGTCCGGCCGGTTGAGCCATGAGCAGAGCAGGGCGGGATATGAAAAAGCCACTGACGAGGTTGGTATTTGGAAAAAACCTAAGCTTTCGCGGCCGGCTGGTGCTGGGCATTACTGCGCTGCATTTCGTCTTGATGACTGCCTTGGTGTTTGACCTGCTGGGGCGTCAGCATGAATTTCTGCACCAGCAGGGGCATCAGCATGCTGCCAGCTTGGTTAGCATGCTGGCGGTAAGCAGTAAATCCTGGGTGATGGCCAATGACATTGTCGGTTTGCAGGAGGTCACGGCATCGGTTGCCAGCCAGTCGGATGTGCGTTATGCGATGGTGCTGACGCCGGATTTGCGGGTACTGGCGCATAGCCATCCTGAGCGCCAAGGCCTGTTTGTGACCGACGAGGTCAGCCGGCAGCTGCTCAAGGCATCGCCTGACGCTGCGCTGATCTCCTTGGTGCGCAATCATAGGCTTGAGGACACGGCAGCACCCATTATGGCCGGTCATACGTTGGTTGGCTGGGCGCGGGTCGGCATTGCCCAAGACTCAATCCGGGCCACGCTGTTACGTGGGTTGTTACAGGGAGGGATGTATATCATCGGCAGCTGCCTAGTGGCGTATGTGTTTGCCATGATCATGGCCCACTGGTTATCGACGGGACTGAACCGGTTGGCGCGGGGATTTGCTCGGGTTGGTGGTGGCGAGCGTGGCCTGCGGGTGCGGCTGGAGCGCCGCGACGAGATAGGTAAGTTGGCAGATGACTTTAATCGCATGGTGGCCGAACTTGAGGCCAGCGAAGCCCGATTGCAGGTGCTGGCCACCACGGACTTTCTGACTGGGCTGGATAACCGGCGCAGCTTCATGGAAAAAATGAACAACGAGATGGCTCGCTTACAGCGTAACGCGGAGGCGTCTGTTGCCATCTTGCTGATGGACTTGGACCATTTCAAACGGGTAAACGACACCTATGGTCACGTTGCCGGCGACGCGGTATTACGGCATGTGTCCGCGGTGATTCGAGGCTGTTTGCGGCGCGTGGACTTGGCAGGACGCTTTGGCGGCGAAGAATTTATCCTGTTGTTACCAGACACGAGCCTAGACGGTGCATTGAGTTTTGCCGAACGTATACGCAGAGCTATTGAGCAGTCAGACATCAAGTGGGATGACCAGATACTACGTATTACCGTGAGCGTTGGCTTGACGTTGCTGCATGCCGCGGATGCAACACCGGAAGTAGTCGTCAAGCGTGCCGATACCGCTCTGTATCGGGCCAAGGACAATGGGCGTAACCGTGTTGAACAAGAGTTGTGCGATGCGCAACTGGCTGACTGCAAGCACGCTGATACGTCTGCATTAAAATCGTAATTTGAATTTATGCCTGACTGCCCCCACACAAGGCTGTCAGTTCTCTTTATTTTAACAGGTGCCCCGTGACCCAGATTACCAACCCCTTGCTGCAAGCGTTTGATCTCCCGCCTTTTTCTGCCATCAAGCCCGAACAGGTCGTTCCCGCCATTGACCAGTTGCTGGCCGACAGCCGCAAACAGGTTGCCGAACTGTTGCAGCGTAAGGATGGTTTCACCTGGGATAATCTGGTGCTGCCGATGGATGAAATGGCGGCCAAGCTGGGGCAGGCATGGAGCCCGGTCAGCCATCTGAATGCCGTCTGCAACAATGCCGAACTGCGCGAGGCGTACGAGGCCTGCCTGCCCAAGCTGTCCGAGTTCTGGACTGAAATGGGCCAGAACCGCGAGCTGTTCGAGGCTTACAAGGCGCTGGCGAACAGCCCGGCGGCCAGCGAGCTGAACGATGCCCAGCGCAAGGTGCTGGACAACGAGCTGCGTGATTTCCATCTGTCGGGTATCGATCTGCCACCGGCGCAGCAGGCTCGTTATGGTGAAATCCAGAAAGAGCTGTCCGAGCTGTCCAGCACGTTCTCCAATCAGCTGCTGGACGCAACCCAGGCCTGGACCAAGCACATTACCGACGAAACAGCCCTGGCCGGCCTGCCTGAGTCTGCACTGGGTCAGTTAGCGCAAGCGGCGGCTGAGAAAGAGCTGGACGGCTGGCTGGTGACGCTGGAGTTCCCCAGCTACTACGCCATCATGACCTACGCCGACGACCGCGCACTGCGTGAAGAGGTCTACACCGCCTACAGCACCCGTGCTTCCGAGCAAGGCCCGAATGCGGGCGAGTTTGACAACACGCCGGTGATGCAGCGCACTCTGGAATTACGCCAGGAGCTGGCCGAGTTGCTGGGCTTTGCCCACTACAACGAGCTGTCGCTGGCCACCAAGATGGCCGATAGCCCGCAACAGGTGCTGGATTTTCTTAATGACCTGGCCGTGCGCAGCAAGCCCTATGCCGAAAAAGACCTGGCCGAGCTGCAAGCTTTTGCCAGCGAACAGGGCTGTGCCGAGTTGCAAAGCTGGGATGTGGGTTACTACAGCGAGAAACTGCGCGAGCAGCGTTACAGCATCAGCGAGGAAGAAGTGCGCCAGTATTTCCCGGTGGATCGGGTACTGGGTGGCCTGTTCCAGATTGTGCAGCGCCTGTTTGGCATCGAAATCAGCGAAGAGCAGGACTTTGAGCGCTGGCATCCAGATGTACGCCTGTTCAATGTGCAGGAAAACGGCCAGACCGTTGGCCGCTTCTATTTTGACCTCTATGCGCGCAGCAACAAGCGCGGCGGTGCCTGGATGGATGGCGCCCGCGACCAGTTCCGCAATGGCAAGGGCGAGCTGGTGCTGCCGGTGGCCTATCTGGTGTGTAACTTCACGCCGGCAGTCGGCGACAAGCCGGCGCTGCTGACCCATGATGAAGTCACCACGCTGTTCCACGAATTTGGCCATGGCCTGCACCACATGCTGACCCGCATCGAGCAGCTGGGCGTTTCCGGCATCAATGGTGTGGCCTGGGATGCGGTCGAGCTGCCCAGCCAGTTTATGGAAAACTGGTGCTGGGAGCCCGAAGGGCTGGCGCTGATAGCCGGCCACTGGCAAACCGATGCGCCTTTGCCTGCCGAGATGCTGGAACGCATGTTGGCCGCCCGCAATTTCCAGTCCGGCATGATGATGGTGCGCCAGCTGGAGTTTTCCCTGTTTGATTTTGAGCTGCACGGCAGCCAGGGGCAGGGGCGCAGTGTGCAGCAGGTGCTCGATGACGTACGCCAGCGCGTGGCCGTCATGACGCC
>JAHAYO010000076.1 GCA_018384595.1 Thiopseudomonas sp. | reverse complement strand
GGCCAACTCCATGCCATAAGCGCGCGACATCTGTTCGCGGCTGTGCTCACGCAGCGCATGGGCGATTTCATGGCCCATCACTGCAGCAATCTCATCATCGCTCAGCTGCAGTTTGGTAATCAGACCTGAATAGAAAATGATCTTGCCGCCCGGGCCGCAGTTGGCATTGATCTCGGGGCTGTTGATCAGGTTGACCTCCCACTGCCAGTTGCGGGCATCGGCACGGAAGTACGGCGCTTGGGCAATCAGCCGCTGGCCGATGGTTTGCAATCGACGGGCCTGCGCACTGCTTTTATCCAGCTTGCCCGCAGCCTGTGCTTTTTGCAGGGTTTCACGGTAACTCTGCGCGTAGGACCGGTTGATCTCTTCGGTGCTCAGCGCACTGAACATATACTGCTTGCGCTGCACACCCACCGCACCGCTCTGGGTGGTGTCCACCGCCTGACAGCCGGACAGCCCGATTGCAACACTCAGCCCGCAAAGGGCAAAAAAACGTTTCATCCGCAACGCTCCACTCAAATTAAAACTTGGCCTCAAGAATCAGACTGTCCTGTTCCTGACGCCAGCCAATACGGTTAAGAAAACTCATGCCCAGCAGGGCATCCACTGGATAATCACCTTCCAACACAATCGCTTCCACCCCCAGCACCTCAATCGAACCCGCCTTGACGCTGCGCAGATTAACGCGCCAACCTTTTTCTTCGCCGCTGGCGGTGGTGACTCGCATGGGTTGTCCCTGACCGGCAAAGTCGATACCCAATCGCCGTGCCTGACGGGCATTGAGCGCAATGCTGGACGCTCCGGTATCCAGTAAAAAAGGCATGCTGTGGCCATTGACCGAACCATTGACCCAATAGTGGCCACCACGGCCACGGGCAATAATCAGTTGCTGCTTGCCCGGCGTACTGTAGCCACCCTGACTGTATTCACGCGCCAGCTCCATGCGCTGCTGGCGGCCGTTGATCTCCAGCAGAGCCGAGCGGCTGTCCGCCTCCAGTACCCGCACCCCGGACGGCCCCTGTTGCCCCACTTTGACCAGTGTGCGCTGGCCGTCAATCGTCAGTACCGCTGCATTAGAAAACAGCCCGACCACACGCACCTGCGGCTCGGCAGCTACCGGCCAAGCAGTACAAAATAACAGCATGATTGCAAGATTTCGCAGCATATCGGCTCCTCTGCCAGCTATCGGCCCAGCTGGCGTTAACTCAGTGCTTGGCCCGCCAGTAGCACCAGCGCAGCAAAGACACCGGCCAGCACGTCGTCCAGCATAATGCCAAGCCCGCCTCCCAGTCTGCGATCCAGCACACGAATCGGCCAGGGTTTAAGAATATCGAAGAAACGAAACGCCACAAAACCGGCCAGCCACCAGCCCCAGTGCGCCGGCAGCAGCACCAGCGTAATCCAGATACCGACGATTTCATCCCAGACAATGCCGCCATGATCGTGCACCCCCAGATCATCGGCCACCTTGCCACACAACCAGATACCAAAGAGCGTGGCCAGCGTAATCACGGCCAGCGCCAGCGGCAGACTGATGTTTTGCAGTAGCGGCACAAAGGGCATACCGGCCAGAGTGCCCCAAGTGCCCGGCGCTTTGCGCGCCAGCCCGCTACCAAAACCGAAGGCCAAAAAGTGCCAAACATTACGCCAAACGCGGGGTTGATGGATATCGTCGTTCATGAAATTCCTGATTTAAGCGGATAGTGGAGCAACGCATAATCGGCTGGGCAAGCACGGCTCTAGGTGGGTAGCGCCTGCCCATAGCGGATGTGCGCTCGTCTTGGCCAGCCAGGCCCGCGTAACTCTTGAGTTCCGCGCATTGGCAGGGGTGTTGAGCGCTTTCTGTAAGACAGTAGCGCACCATGCCCCTAACCGCACATCAGCTAAAGTGCTGATAACCGCGCTGCTCGACAGGCAGCGCGTGGCCACACGCGTCCAGCAACTGAACGCCCTGCCCCGTGCTAACGCGCCCTATGCAACGTGCCTGTGGAAACAGCTGTGCCAGTTCAGCGGCATGCACCGATGACAGACTAAACAACAATTGATAGTCATCGCCACCGGCCAAAGCCCATTGCAGCGCCTGCGCGGCATCCGCCTGCACCGCCGCGCCAGCCAGCGGTAGCTGCTGCGCATGGATTTGCAGTTGTACGCCGGACTCTGCCGCGATATGGCCGGCATCAGCCAACAAACCATCTGAAATATCAATCACCGCGCCGGCCTTACCGCGCAGCCAGTATCCCAGAGCCAGTTGCGGCTGCGGCTGCCAAAACGCCTGCAACAGCGGGCAGCGAACAGCTTCGGCCAAAAACGGAGGCGGATCAGTAAACAGCGGCAAAGCCGCCGCCGCTGCGCCCAATGGCCCGCTGACATAGAGCAACTCGCCGTCACGGGCGCAACTGCGCAACAGCGCCTGCCCAGCCGGCACGCTGCCCATCACGGTAATACCGATATTCAGCGGCCCAGCGGTGGTGTCGCCGCCCGCTAGACGTATCGCGCACTGCGCGGCCATCTGTGCCAGACCACGGGAAAAGGCTTCCAGCCAAGCACTGTCGGGTTGCGGCAGGCTTAAGGCCAGCGTAAATGCCAGCGGCTCGGCACCACAGGCAGCCAGATCGCTGACCGCCACTGCCAGCGCCCGTTGCCCCAGCAAAAAAGGGTCGCAGGGCCAAGGAAAGTGCACCCCTGCCAACAGCGAGTCGGTAGATACACACAAGCGGTGGCCGTCCGGCACCCGAATGAGCGCACAGTCGTCACCAATGGACTGCTCAACCGCCCCGCCCGCCTGCGCATAGGTTGCTTGGCGGAAAACCTTGCCGATCAGCTCGAATTCCTGCATTCGCCCCTGCCCGTATTACCGCCTTATGGCCGGCTGCTGCCCGCCCATCATCACGCTGACGGGCGTGTCGTGTGCGCCATCACTTGCGGTCGTGGTTGATCTCAGCGCTACGCAGCTTGAGCGCCAGCTTGTCCAGCACGCCGTTGACGTACTTATGGCCATCGGTAGCGCCAAACTGTTTGGCCAGCTCAATACCTTCGTTAAGCACCACGCGATACGGCACATCAATACGCTGGCTGAACTCCCAAGCTGCCAGACGCAAAATCGCCAGTTCAACTGGGTCCAGTGAGCTGACGGCACGGTCAAGGTAAGGAGAAAACAGCTCATCCAGCTCGGTCACACTGCCAGCAATAGCGCGCAGGCCCTCGCTAAAGTACTCGCCATCCACGCCCTCAAAGTCATTATCGACACGAAACTGGGCATCAATCGCATTCAGCGTTTGTCCGGCAAGCTGCCACTGGTAAACCGCCTGCATCAGCAAGGTACGCGCCACCCGGCGCTTGGCGATTTTGCCGGTGGCCCGTGGGGGTGGGTTATCGCCGTAGTCGTCGTTGTTAAGGCTCACTTGGCCTCCAGCTGCGACAGCAGACTTACCATTTCCAGCGCTGACAGGGCTGCTTCACCGCCCTTGTTGCCTGCTTTGGTGCCAGAGCGCTCAATCGCCTGTTCGATGCTGTCTACAGTCAGTACGCCGAAGGCTACCGGCACGTCATACTGCATGGAGACCTGAGCCAAGCCCTTGGTGCACTCGCCGGCCACATAGTCAAAATGCGGCGTACCGCCACGAATGACCGCGCCAAGGGCGATGATGGCTGCAAACTCTTCACGCTGGGCCACGCGCTGGGCCACCAAGGGCAGCTCAAACGCGCCTGGCGCGCGGATGACGCTGATATCGCTCTCGTTCACGCCATGACGCACTAGGGTGTCGATGGCACCGGTGACGAGGCTCTCTACCACGAAGCTGTTGAAACGGCCCACTACTAGCGCGAACTTGCCCTGTGGTGCAATGAAAGTACCTTCAAATGTTTGCATCTTGATATTCCTGTCTAATTAACACTTCAATTATGTAGCTCTAGCGACAGGGACAAGACTCCGCAAGGTCGCCGCAAGTACATCCCTGTAGGCTCCATGCCGCCATCCATGGCGGCAAAGCCTTGCTCCATCTTGCCCCTGTCGCTTCTGTAAGTTCCGAGTCGTCTGAAAGATTATAAAAGCATCCAGACCACACCTGTTTCCAGCTCATGCATGATCTTCCAGACCACGACCTTTCTTCTCAACCGGCACGCAAATGGTTGATGAAGGGAAGGTTTGCACAGCCAAAAAACTATTCTGCTTGCACATATTCCACCACTTCCAGATCAAAACCAGAAATGGCATTAAAACGCATCGGTTTGCTCAAAAGGCGCATCTTACGTACACCCAGATCGCGTAAAATCTGTGAGCCGGCTCCGACCGTACTATAAGTACCCGCCTTGGGTGAAGGTTTATCACCGCCCAGCTGACGCCCAAGGTGTTCCAGCAGAGTGGAGCCGGTCATCTGGTTGCCCAGCAGCAGCACCACGCCGCTACCCGCTTTGGCCACTTCCGCCATGGCGGCCTCCAGGCTCCACAAGCCCAGGCGTTTTACTTTGAACAGATCACGCAGCGGGTCCATGTTGTGCACGCGCACCAGGGTCGGATGCTCCGGCGAAATCTGGCCCAGGGTCAGCGCCATATGTACGTCACCGTCATTGCAATCGCGGTAGGTGACCAATTTAAAGTGGCCCAGCTCGGAGTCCAGCTCCTGCTCGGAGACGCGCTCAATGGTGCGTTCGTGGATCATGCGGTAATGGATCAGGTCGGCAATGGTGCCAATCTTGAGACCATGTTGCTCGGCAAACACCTCAAGCTGCGGACGACGCGCCATGGTGCCGTCATCATTCATGATCTCGCAAATCACACCTGCCGCCTCAAAGCCGGCCAGTCGCGCCAAATCACAAGCGGCTTCGGTATGGCCGGCACGCGCCAGCACGCCACCGGGCTGGGCACGCAACGGAAAAATGTGGCCGGGGCTGACGATATCGGCGGCGACGGCATCCCGGGCTGCCGCTGCCTGCACGGTGCGGGCGCGGTCGGCGGCGGAAATGCCGGTGGTGACGCCTTCGGCGGCCTCAATAGAGATGGTGAACTTGGTACCAAAGCCCGAGCCATTGTGCTGCGCCATCAAAGGCAGGCCGAGACGGTCACAGCGCTCGTCGGTCATGGGCATGCAGATCAGGCCACGGGCGTGCTTGGCCATAAAATTGATGTGTTCAGCGGTGCAGGCTTCGGCGGCAATAATGATGTCGCCTTCGTTTTCGCGATCCTCATCGTCCATCAGGATGACCATCTTGCCCTGACGCATGTCTTCAATGATGTCGGCAATGCTGTTTAAAGCCACAGTTGTTCTCCAGTTGACGCGGATTAGCGCAAAAAGCCGTGCTCGGCCAAAAATGCTTCGGTGATGCCGTTTTGCGGCTCGGCTGCCTTGTCGCCCAGCAGCAGGCGCTCCAGATAACGGGCGATCAGGTCGATTTCCAAATTCACCAGCGTGCCGGCCTGATAGCTGGCCATGATGGTTTCTTGCAGAGTGTGCGGCACGATGGTTAGCTCAAATTCGCTGCCGTTGACGGCATTGACCGTTAAACTGGTGCCATCGACCGTGATCGAGCCTTTCATGGCGATATAGCGCGCCAGCTCTTGGGGGGCGCGAATTTTGAAAATCACGGCACGGGCGCTGTCGCTACGACTGAGCACTTCGCCCACGCCATCGACATGGCCGCTGACCAGATGCCCGCCCAGGCGGGTGGTCGGCAACAGGGCTTTTTCCAGATTGACCGCACTGCCCTCGCGTAAATTAACAAAGCCGGTACGGGCCAAGGTTTCGCGACTGACATCGGCACAAAAGCCGTCGCCGGGCAGCTCTACTGCGGTGAGGCAAATGCCGTTGACCGCGATGCTGTCGCCGAGTTTGACATCGGTCAAATCCAGCTTGCCGGTGGCCACCCGCACGCGAACATCGCCGCCTTGCGGCGAGAGGCTGCGAATGCTGCCAACGGCTTCAATGATTCCTGTAAACATGGCTTCTCCATGCGCAATCCACATGCGCAATAAAGGTGGCAAGTTCAGGGGTAAAACAGGAGGGAAGAATCGCGCTCAGGCACGATCCATGCGGCAGCAAAAGCCGCCAACAAAACTCCGTCCTCTCTCATCCGGACTGTTACCGTCGGCCCCGGAATCACACCGGGTCTGCTGACCCCGGCTGGCAACACAGCCAACCGAGCGCTCGCGGGCTAACTGAACCAGCCTTCTAAACTGACTACAGTATTACCGCCGGTGGGGAGTTTCACCCCGCCCCGAGAACGTTTTTACACAACCGCAAGCACGCTTGCGACTAGCAAAATACGGCGCACCTTATACCACAAACAGGGAGCAGAGGACAGGGAGCAGAGCACTACAGCCTACGCCCACTGCCTTATTACTTAACCACCTCCATCAGCTTGCCGAAGCTGTCTACCACATCATACTTGACGTTTTCCGGAGCAAAACGACGGTTCATCTGTTCGAAAAACTTACGGGCACACTGGATTTTGGTCTTCTCGATTTCGCGCAAATCCATCGACGACATCGAGCCCTTGGTTTCCGCCACGAAATAAATATGCTTCACCGCACCTTCCTTGAAACTGATCGCCCAGTCTGGGTTGTAGTCACCAACCGGTGTTGGAATCAGAAAGCCACGTGGCAACTTGGCGTAAACCACGACCTCATTGGCCGTATCCAGCTCTGTCACAAATTCACGCTCGACCTTTGAGTCAGTCACCACATAGTCATAGATCCCGTCTTATTCATGAGAGCTCTCAAAGTGACTCATTTTCGGCAGCTTGATGACCCTCTAACCGTTTTCGGGCTGGGGGGGTACGATTTTCGGTAGTGTATTTACTTTGTCAGCGTAAAAACAGAAAGGTTTTGTGCCTGTTTTCAGCTCTTTCACAGCTTTTCTTATCATTTAGGCAA
>JAHAYO010000073.1 GCA_018384595.1 Thiopseudomonas sp. | reverse complement strand
GGCCACCCCCATGCTGCCACAAGAAGTGCAACAGCAAGGGATCCGGGTCACCAAGTCGGCACGCAACTTCCTGATGGTACTGGCGTTTGTTTCCGAAGACGGCAGCATGGATCGCAACGATATTTCCGACTACGTTTACACCAACGTGCAGGACCCAATTTCCCGCACCCCAGGCGTTGGTGACTTCCAGATTTTCGGCGCCCAGTACTCCATGCGCATCTGGCTGGATCCTGCACGCCTGAACAACTACAGCCTGACACCTGTGGATGTAGCCGCCGCCATTCGTGCGCAAAACGTGCAGGTGTCATCCGGTCAGTTTGGCGGCCTGCCGGCCTCGCCCGGCCAACAACTTAACGCCACCATCATCGGTAAAACGCGCCTGCAAACTCCAGAGCAGTTCGGCAATATTTTCCTCAAGGTCAAGGAAGATGGCTCGCAGGTACGCCTGAAAGACGTGGCCAAAATCGAACTGGGCGGCGAAAACTACGCCATTAGCGCCGAATACAACGGCATGCCGGCAACCGGTATCGGCATCAAGCTGGCGTCGGGTGCCAACGCACTGGATACCGCCAAAGCCGTCCGCGACACCATCGCCCAGCTGGAGCCTTTCTTTCCGCAGGGCATGAAAGTGATGTACCCCTACGACACCACGCCGGTCATTTCCGCCTCGATTAAAGGCGTGATCATGACGCTGGCCGAAGCCTTTGTGCTGGTGTTTTTGGTGATGTTTTTGTTTTTGCAAAACCTGCGCGTCACCCTGATTCCCGCGCTGGCGGTACCCGTGGTTATCCTGGGCACCTTTGCTGTGCTGTCAGCCTTTGGCTACAGCATCAACACCCTAACCATGTTTGCCATGGTGCTGGCCATCGGGCTGCTGGTGGACGATGCCATTGTGGTGGTGGAAAACGTCGAGCGGGTGATGGCGGAAGAAGGCTTGTCGCCGCTGGAAGCAACCCGCAAATCCATGGATCAGATCCAAGGCGCACTGGTTGGTATCGGCCTGGTGTTGTCGGCCGTATTTGTGCCCATGGCCTTCTTTGAAGGCTCGGTGGGTCAGATTTACCGCCAATTTTCGGTCACCATTGTGGCCGCCATGGTGCTGTCGGTACTGGTGGCACTGATCTTTACCCCGGCGCTGTGCGCCACCATGCTCAAGCCCATTAAGCAGGGGCACAGTGCCGAAAAGCGTGGCTTTTTTGGCTGGTTTAACCGCAGCTTTAGCCGTACTACCGACGGTTACGAGCGCGGCGTAGCCCACGTGGTGCGCAACAAGATTCCCTACCTGCTGATGTACTTGGCAGTGATTGGCGTGATGGTGTTTATGTTCACCCGCATTCCAAGCGCATTCCTGCCCGAAGAAGACCAAGGCGTGCTGTTTGCCCAAATTCAAACGCCGTCGGGCTCCAGCTTCGAGCGCACCTACGCTGTTTCCAAAGAGATGCGCGATTACCTGCTTAATGAAGAGTCGGATACCGTCAACTCGGTGTTTATGATCAACGGCTTTAACTTTGCCGGTCGCGGTCAGAACTCGGCCATGGCCTTTATCGGCTTGCATGACTGGGCCAAGCGCACCGAGCCCCAACAGAGCGTGTTCTCACTGTCGCAACGTGCCCAGATGCGTTTCTTCGGTTTCCGCGATGCTATGGCGTTTGCCTTTGCCCCGCCTGCGGTGATGGAGCTAGGCAACGCAACCGGCTTCAACTTCTTCCTGCAGGACCGTGCCGGTGTCGGCCACGAAGTGCTCAGCCAAGCCCGCGACCAGTTTTTGCAACTGGCCAACGCCGATCCACGCCTGTTCCAGGTACGTCCCAACGGTCTGCGTGACGAAGCTCAATACCAGCTGCATATTGATGACCAGAAGGCCAGCGCCATGGGCGTCTCCCTCAACGATATCGACCAAACCCTGTCGATTGCCTGGGGCAGTAGCTATGTCAACGACTTCATCGACCGTGGCCGAGTGAAAAAGGTCATGCTGCAAGGCCAAGCCGATGCGCGCATGAACCCTGAAGACCTCAACAAGTGGTTTGTGCGCAACAATAAAGGCGAGATGATCCCCTTCTCCAGCTTCGCCAGCGGCGAGTGGGTGTTTGGCCCGCCCAAGCTGTCGCGCTACAACGGTGTACCGGCCATGGAAATTCAGGGTGCCGCTGCTCCCGGTTTGAGTTCGGGTGAAGCCATGCTGGCGGTTGAGGAAATCATGCAGCAGATGCCAGACGGCATTGGCATGTCGTGGACCGGCCTGTCGTATGAAGAACGCCTGTCGGGCGACCAAGCCACGGCCCTGTATGCCATTTCCATTCTGGTGGTGTTCCTGTGCTTGGCCGCACTTTATGAGAGCTGGTCGGTACCCTTCGCCGTGATGCTGGTGGTGCCGCTGGGCATCATTGGTGCGCTGCTGGCCACCTATGGTCGCGGCCTGTCCAACGACGTCTACTTCCAGATCGGCCTGCTGACCACCATCGGATTGTCAGCCCGTAACGCCATCCTGATTGTGGAGTTTGCCAAGTCGCTGTACGAGTCCGGCATGGGGCTGGTCGAGGCCACCCTCGAAGCCTGCCGCATCCGCTTCCGCCCCATCATCATGACCTCGCTGGCCTTTGTACTGGGCGTGACCCCGCTGGCCATTTCTACTGGAGCAGGTGCCGGCAGCAAGCATGCCATTGGTACCGGCGTGATCGGCGGCATGCTGACTGCCATGGTGTTGGCGGTATTTTTTGTACCGTTCTTCTACGTTGCCATTACCGCACTGTTTGGCCGCCGCAAACAGGCCGACCGTCAGGAGCATCACTGATGAAATATAATCTATTGACCCTCGCGCTGGCCGGTGTTCTGGCCGGCTGCTCCATGGTGCCGAACTACCAGCAACCCGCTGCACCCTTTGCCGCCAACTGGGAGCAAGACGCCAGCGCCAACGCACAGGTACCCGACTGGCAGCAGTTTTACCGCGATGCCAACCTGCAGCGTCTAATCAATACCGCGCTGGAGCACAACCGCGATCTGCGTGTAGCCGCACTCAACGTCGAAGCATTCCGCGCCCAATACCGCATCCAGCGCAGCGCCCTGTTGCCATCAGTAGATGCCAGCGGCAGCGGCACGCACCAGCGCATACCCGACAAGGCATCCGCCACCGGCAGCGCCTATACCAGCCACCAGTACGTGGCCGGCATTGGCGTCAGCGCTTGGGAATTGGACTTTTTTGGTCGCATCCGCAGCCTGAAAGACAGCGCTCTGCAAAGCTATTTCGCCAGCGAACAGGCGCGGCGCGGTGCCGAACTGAGCCTAGTATCCAGCGTGGCCATTGCCTGGTTTACCCTGCAAGCCGACCAGCAGTCGCTGCAACTGGCCGAGGCAACCCTGAAAACCTATCAGGACAGCCAACGCCTGATTGAACTCAGCCACGATGCCGGCGTCGCGTCCTCACTGGAGCTGCAACAGGCACGCACCGCCACCGATGGTGCCCGCGTCGTGGTCGCACAAAACCAGCGCCAGCTGGCACAAAGCCGCAACGCCCTGCAGCGGATACTGGGTGCGCCCCTGCCCGAACTGGATGAACAGGCCGCTCAAGACAGCCACAATGCGCTGGCCGAGCTGCCTGTGGCATTGCCGTCAGAGCTGCTGCAGCGCCGCCCCGACATTATGCAAGCCGAACATCAGCTTAAGGCGGCCAACGCCAACATCGGCGCAGCGCGGGCGGCCTTCTTCCCCAGCATCAGCCTCACCGCCACCGCCGGCAGCCTAAGTGGCGAGCTGTCTGATTTGTTTGGCTCCGGCACCGGCACCTGGCTGTTTCAGCCACAGATTCACCTACCGATCTTCAACGCCGGCCGCCTGAAAGCGAGTCTGGAATACAGCGAAATCCAGAAAAACATTCAGGTTGCCCAGTATGAAAACGCCATCCAAACCGCGTTCCAAGAAGTGGCCGACGGCTTGGTAGCCCGCACCACCTACGCCGCTCAACTGGCGGCGCAGGATGAGCTGCTGACCTCAAGCCAAAACTATCTGGACCTAGCCGACCGCCGTTACCGTGAAGGCATCGACAACCAGCTCACCCTGCTGGATGCCCAACGCCTAAACTTCAACGCCAGACAGCAAAAAATCCAGACCCTGCTGGCCCGCCAGATCAGTGAAGTCAACCTGTATAAGGCATTGGGCGGCGGCTTTGACAATCAAGCTGCAGCCAAGCAGACAAACTAACCGTTAACTCCCTAGCCAAACGCACCCATTCGGTGCGTTTGGCTTATCTGTGCCTGCAGCTTGGGGCTTAACTGCCCTTCCCCCATATCGAATCAACAGATGCGACATCCTGCACAATTGACCGAAATCAAGAGCCAACCAAGAATAAGCCCGTCTACATAGACTTTGGGCTAAGCCGTTCCGGTTGTACCGCCTCAGCTTTGGCCCGTTGATATTCACTAACGGAGCAATGCGATGGATCTTGTAGAGCTATCTAGAATGCAGTTTGCCTACACTGCAATGATTCACTTCCTGTTTGTCCCGCTCACCATGGGCATGGTGTTTATTCTGGCGATTATGGAGTCGGTCTATGTCATGACCGGCAAACAGATCTACCAGGATATGACCAAGTTCTGGGGCAAGCTGTTTGGCATCAACTTTGCCCTTGGGGTTACCACGGGGCTGGCGATGGAGTTCCAGTTTGGCACCAACTGGTCCTATTACTCGCACTATGTGGGGGATATCTTCGGTGCCCCGCTGGCCATTGAAGCACTGATGGCCTTCTTCCTTGAATCAACCCTGGTCGGCCTGTTCTTCTTTGGCTGGGACCGCATGAGCAAGAACAAACACCTGGCGGTAACCTGGCTGATGGCGCTAGGCACCAACTTGTCGGCGCTGTGGATTCTGGTAGCCAACGGCTGGATGCAATTTCCGATTGGCTCGGAATTCAATGTGGACACCATGCGCATGGAGCTGACCAATTTTGCCGAGGTGGTATTCAGTCCGGTGGCCCAGGTCAAGTTTGTGCATACCGTTTCAGCCGGCTATGTGACTGCGGCCATTTTCGTGCTGGCGATTTCTAGCTGGTATCTGCTCAAAGGTCGTGACATTCCCTTTGCCCGCCGCAGTTTTGCCATTGCCGCTGTGTTTGGTCTGGCCAGCTCGCTGTCGGTGATCATCCTGGGCGACGAATCCGGTTATGAAATGGGTGATGTGCAAAAGGTCAAACTGGCGGCCATTGAAGCTGAATGGCATACCGAACCACCACCTGCTGCCTTTACTCTGGTCGGCCTGCCCAATCAGGCAACCGAAACCACGGACTACGCCATCAAGATTCCGGCCGTCATGGGTCTGATTGCCACCCGCTCGCTGGATCAGCCGGTCACCGGTCTGGTGGACCTGAAAGAACAGCACCGCGCGCGCATGCTCAATGGTCGCGAAGCCAGCAGTCTGATGAAGCAAATCCGTGGCGGTGACAAGAGTCCGCAGACCCGTGCGCGCTTTGAAGAAATTCTGGATGACCTGGGCTATGGCCTGCTGTTGTCGGTGTATGCCGAAGATCCAATGAACCCGACCGAGGCAGAGTTGCAGGCGGCGGTGGATGCGTCCATTCCCAAAGTCTGGCCGCTGTTCTGGAGCTTCCGCATTATGGTGGCGGCCGGCTTTAGCATGCTGGTGCTGTTTGCTTTTGCCACCTGGCATGTGGCGCGCCGCACAGAAAACAAACCACGCTGGCTGCTGCGTTTTGCGCTGCTCTCGCTGCCACTGCCATGGATTGCCTGCGAAATGGGCTGGTTTGTTGCCGAATATGGTCGCCAGCCCTGGGCCATCGGCGAAATTTTGCCGACCGACCTGGCTGTCTCCCAGTTGACCGAGGGGGATGTCTTGCTGACGCTGGGCAGTATTGTGGTGCTGTACAGCATCTTTGTTGCCATCGAAATGTGGCTGATGGTGCGCTATGCCCGCAAGGGGCCATCAAGCCTGCAAACCGGTCGTTATGACCTTGAAACCGGCACTGCACAGGAGGCCTGATCATGGACTATGAAGCTTTACGTTTTATCTGGTGGGTGCTGATTGGTGTGTTGCTGATTGGCTTTGTCGTCACCGACGGTTTTGACATGGGGGTGGCCAGCCTGCTTAAGGTCATTGGCCGTGACAACGAAGAACGGCGCATCATGATTAATACCGTGGCGCCGCACTGGGATGGCAACCAGGTCTGGCTGATTACCGCCGCCGGCGCTCTGTTTGCCGCCTGGCCAACGGTGTATGCGGCCGCCTTCAGCGGATTTTACTTTGCCATGATGCTGACGCTGTTTGCGCTGTTTCTGCGCCCTATTGCTTTTGAGTACCGCTCAAAAATCGACAACCAGCCCTGGCGCGACCGCTGGGACTGGGCGCTGACGGTGGGCTCTACCGTGCCGCCGCTGATTATTGGTGTGGCTTTTGGCAACCTGCTGCAGGGCGTCCCGTTCCATTTTGATGAGCTGCTGCGCATCCATTACACCGGCAACTTCTGGGGTTTGCTCAACCCCTTTGCCCTATTGGTGGGTGTGTTTACCGTCATCATGTTTGTCAACCACGGCGCCACCTGGCTGCAGATGAAAACCGAAGGTGCGCTGCTCAGGCGTGCTGAAAACGTCAGCACCCTGCTGGGTTTGGTCGCGGCGGTACTCTTTGTTTTGGCCGGCATCTGGCTGTGGTTTGCTGTGGATGGCTTCCATGTAACCGGCGGGCTGGATACCCAGGCCGACAGCACCATTATTGGCAAGCAGGTGGAGCAGATCAGCCATGGCTGGTTTCTCAACTACCAGCGCTGGCCGCTGGCCTGGCTGCTGCCTTTGGCGGCCATTGCCGGGTTCGCCGGCTCTGCGCTACTTAGCAAGCTGCGCCGCCATGCACTGGCCTTTGTGTCTTCGGCACTGGCCATTGCCGGCACCATTGTCACTTTTGGCCTGAGCATGTTCCCGTTCATCATGCCCTCCTCCATCAGCCCCAACCATAGTCTGACCCTGTGGGACGGCACCGCCAGCGAGCTGACATTGCTGATTATGCTGGTGGTGGTACTGATTTTTGTACCACTGATCCTGGGCTATACCGCCTGGGGCTACTATGTGATGCGTGGCCGAGTCAGTGCCCAACACATCCGTGACAACAGCCATTCACTGTATTAAGGAGTTCACCATGTGGTATTTCACCTGGATTCTTGGCGTGTTGCTGGCCTGCTCTTTTGGCATCATCAACGCCATGTGGCTGGAGTTAAAAGGGTATGCCGGTGAAGACGGCGACCAGGCCTGAAACGGTCTCTGCTGCCAGCCGGCTGCGTCAGCTGCAAGTACCGCAACAGCGGCGCTTGCGTCTGGCGCTGCTGCTGGCACTGGGCAATAACCTGTTACTGATTGGGCAGTATGGCCTGCTGGCTTGGCTGCTCAATCAGTGGCTACAAGCTGGCCTTAACTCCGATTTTTCTACAACAGCGCCGTCGGCGCTGTTGCCCGTTTTTATCGCCCTAGCTGGTTGCATGCTGTTGCGCCCGGCATTGCAATATGGTCGTGAGCGCCTGTGCCTGGCGGCCAGCGTGCAGATTCGCCACCAATTACGTGAGCGTGTATTGCATGCCCTGGCGCAGCCCGCCAGCCAGCTGGCCCACAGCGACAGTGAGGGCGAGCTGGCCAGCCGGGTGCTGGATCAGGTCGATGCGCTCGACGGTTATCTGCAGCGCTACGTGGTTCAGGCGCAGCTGGCGCTACTGGTGCCGCTCTTGTTACTCGTGGTGATAACGCCCTTTAGCGGGCTGGCAGCGCTCTTGCTGCTGTTGACCGCTCCACTGGTGCCGTTATTTATGATTATTCTGGGCAAGGCAGCCAGCGCCAGCAGCCGCAAACAACTGCAGGCACTGAGCCGGCTGGGCGGGCGCTTTCTCGATCTGGTGCGCGGCATGCGTACCCTGCAGCAGCTGCAGGCCACCGCACAGGCGCAGGAGCAGGTGGCACAGGCAGCCGAAGGCTATCGTCAGCGCACCATGGCGGTGCTGCGCCTGGCTTTTTTATCCAGCGCGGTGCTGGAATTTTTTGCCGCCCTGTCCATTGCACTGGTAGCGGTATATCTGGGCCTTGGCCTGCTCGGCATTTTACCCTGGGCCAAGGAAGTGATTCCGGTGCCCTATGCCGGGGCACTGTTTATCCTGCTATTGGCGCCGGAGTTTTATGCGCCGCTACGCCAGCTGGGCAACGATTACCATGCCAAGGCCGATGCCGAAGCGGCCATGCAGGAGCTGGAGCCGCTATTACAGCAGTCCGGCTGGCAGCATTCAGGTGAGCAGCCTCTGCAAGGCAGTCTGCCGGTGT
>JAHAYO010000071.1 GCA_018384595.1 Thiopseudomonas sp. | reverse complement strand
TCTATATCCTGATCAAATGCATCAAAGGCGCTGAGCAGTGCAAAGTTAACGCCTTTGGCGCGGAATAGGGCGGAGGAGCCGGCCAGACGAACGGCGACTTCCAGCAGTTTGGGTTGGCCATGCTGGTCTACTTTGGCTTGAAAGAACCATGCGCCTCTGGGTTTGAGTATCCGGTTGATGTGTTCGGCCCAGTCGGCAAACTCTTCGGCAAACTGACGGGTCGGGCGGGTGTGTACGCTGATGCCAGCCTTGATGCGGCTGCGGGTGCGTGGGCCGTGAAAGCGCAGTTGGCCGTGGCGGTCGCTGAAGCAGTCAATGGTGAACTCTGCACCGGGTAAAAATTCCTGAATTAATAAGCTGCTGTTTTGGCTCAGCGCATGTTCAACGGTTGCGCGGTCGTTGGCGCGTACTGTGCCACGGCTGCCGTAGCCTTTATCCGGTTTGAGAAACACCGGGTACTGTTCGATTTCGTCCAGGTTGTGATAGGGCATGGGTGCGGGGATGCAGTGTTTGAGGGCAGCATAGGTTTTGCTTTTACTGGCGCAAATTGCGCTGGTGGCGGCGCTGCTGCCGATGACGCGCACGCCCAGTTGTTCGGCCAGGCCATGCAGGGTTTCGGCCACGGCGTCCATGGTGGGAAAGATGGCGTCGATGCGGTGTTCACGGATGACGGTTTGCAGGGCACTGGCGAAGTCGGGATGGGTGTGCATGGGCACATCGCCGATGTAGTGCTGGTAAACAAAGCGCCCGTGGTCATCCAGGCTGGATGCGCCGATCAGTTCAAAGTGGGTGGAGTATTGCATGGACTGGTGGATTTCCAGACCCACCTCAGAACCACAGGGGAAGACCAGTATGCGTTTTTTGTCCGTTTTGCTCATGTGCTGTCCTGTGGCTGAAGTGCTTGGTGACGGGGCGCTTATCGGCTGGCTGCTGGGGTTTCTTTAAAGTGATGGCAGTTTAGGGGCTTTTGTTGGGTTAGCCAAGGGTAGGGGGGGCTTTACTCCCTTCTGCTCTGGGGCTAGTTGACCCTATCAGCTCCAACGTTCCAGTTTGCTAACCCAGTCATCAAATAAGGGGCATTTTTGTCGAATGGCATCAATGCCAATGGCTTCTGCTATCAGCGGGCCGTGCTCAACTTTGCTATATGAGCCCTTTGAAAATATATTTGCTATTCGTTTGGAAGGGGCGGTTTCCGGACGGTCGTTGATGTTTTCTGGGTTGGGAAATTCTGCGGCTATAGCATGCAGTTCTTGCTGAGTCTTTTCGTTCCAGCCGTCGGTTACCCATTCAAATCCATCGGGGTTGCTGAATAGCAGGGCTTCAAACTCATACATTTGTATGTATGGCAGAATGTATTGGCTGTTGTGATTTTTTATTTTTTTAACGATGCCTTCTTTAATTTCGTTTTCCAGTTCACTCCGAGTTTTTCCTGCGCGATCCTGAAACCCATAGAAGTCAACCAGAGTGGTAATGCGATCTGCATGATGGTACTGATTGGACATGAACGTTATTAAGCGTTCGACTGTCACGCGACCACCGCGATGCCTACCGGAGTTTGCGCGAAGAAGTGAAGGAAAAGCTTCTGCCTGGTGGTTCAATAGGTGAGGTGCCAAGCAGCATTTGACAAACTCAACCTCTGTTTGGCCTTCACATACAATGCAGACTCTAATCATTCGTGGCCTCCTACGGCTTGCTTTAGCCAGATATCAGAGAGTTCGTATTCGTCATTTAGCCATGTTTGATAGTCTGCGCGCGGTAGCTTGCGTAATGTTGTTTCGCCGTTATCGGCGCTGACTATGATGATGTTTTCCAGCTCGAAGCAATCAACCAAGTAAGGGGATTGTGTGGCAATAAATATTTGTCGCTGTTTTGACAGGCGCTTCAGCATTTGAGCTATAAGGCTGATTGCATGCGGATGCAGACCCAGTTCAGGTTCGTCAAAAAACATGACGTCGGGTAAGCGTGCGGGGGGCAGGTTCAGCAGAGTGATAAGGCAAAACAGGCGCAGTGAGCCATCGGAGGTCAGGTGAGAGCCAAACACCTTGTCGCTTTTACTGCCTATCCAGCGCAACAAGACTTTGCCGGCAATGTCTTCCAGTACGAAGTCTTGGAATACAGGCAGTACGCGACGAATTTGCTTTACGATCAGTTCGTAGCGCTTTGGTTCTGTATTCAACAAGTCCAGCAGTACGGCGGCCAAATTACCGCCATCTGAGCGCAAACGTAGTGAGTCTGTTATATCCCAGCGGTTATGAATGGCAGCTTTGCTGGATGTGTCATGAAACTGATAGGTGGAGCATTGCCGTAAAAGGTTGACGATGGTTTTACAGGTTTTATCTGTTTTATCCAGTAGGGCAGATTCCTTGCCAACCGCATCTATTTCAGTCCACTTTGCTTTGCTTGCGAATGTATTGGCTGAGTAACGATAGCCTTCATTCATCAACATCACGGTATCACCCGCTGAAACATGCACCATGTCAAAGCGGTAGTCATTCAAACCTAAGCCAGTTTGCAAGCATAGCTGGGCATGTATTCGGGGTGTTTGGCGCGCGCCCATAAAAAACTGATCGTCTCCGCCACCCTGTAGTAAAACAAACTCCTGCAGTCTTTTAGACCTGAGCATCCAGCCTAGCATTTCAAAGAACCGAATAAGAGTAGATTTTCCGGCACCATTGGCACCAATCAGTACAGTAAGTTGTGGTAGCTCCAGATTCTGGATATTGCGCAACCCACGAAAGCCTTCAATCGTAACAGTTTTGATGGAGACGGGCATTTGCGCCCGTTGCTCAATTTCAGGCACACCAAAGTCAGTCATTGGATGCTCTCCACGCAAAAAATAAAGCTCTCATAAATAGCACCCGTAGGCTAGCTGTTGTGTTGGTTGGCATCGAGCAGCTCCTCTAGGGTTGGGAAGGGGGATTTATCACGCAGGCAAAGCTGCTGATCCAGATAATCAAATATCTGAATGGCTTTGCGTAGGCCAATATCACCGGGGCGACCATTTTCAAAGGCGCTTAAGGTGGCGCGCGAGATTGCCAAGTGTTGAGCCATCAGTTGTTGCGAGACTTTCTTTTGTTTGCGTAATGCTTTAGCGGTTTGGCCTAGCTCGATAAAGTCCATGGGCATCAGTTTTGCATAAAATATTCGACATAATGAGCTTTTAAGGAATTTATGTAAAGTATTTTAGACACAAAAATGCCCCTGACCCCTTTTTCTAAAAGCGTATAATGCCCCCTGTTTTTCATGGCACGCAAGGAACCCTCGGATGGGCATTATCAGTTCGCTCAGAACCGTTATTTTTTATCTGCTGCTGGCGTTGGTAACCCTATTGTGGCTGCCGCCTTCAATGCTGATCGGGCCTTTGCTGCCTTATCGCTGGCGCTATCGGATGATTTCTGTGGCGTGGGGGCGGGTGACGCTGTTTTTGTCGCGCTGGATACTGGGCATCCGCTATCGGGTGCGCGGTATGGAAAACGTGCCGCCGCAGCCCTGTGTGATCCTGTCTAAGCACCAGAGCGCTTGGGAAACCTTCTTTCTGTCTTCGCATTTTGAGCCGCTGAGCCAAGTGCTAAAACGCGAGCTGCTGCATATTCCAGTGTTTGGCTGGGCGCTGGCCATGATTAAGCCGATTGCCATTAACCGCGAGCAGCCTAAGCAGGCGCTCAGGCAGGTGGCTGAACAGGGCGCGGAGCGTCTGGCCAAGGGCAACTGGTTGCTGATTTTTCCTGAGGGTACGCGGGTTCCGCCCGGTCAGATTGGCAAGTTTTCCCGCGGCGGTGCTTCGTTGGCGGTCAATGCTGGCTTGCCGGTGTTGCCGGTGGCGCACAACGCCGGTCAGTTTTGGCCCAAGCTGGACTGGCGTAAGCAGCCGGGTACGGTGGATGTGGTGATCGGCCCGGCGATGTATGCCACGGGCACCGATTCGGCGGCGATTGCCGAGCTGAACCGGCGTGCTTTTTTGTGGGTGGCGCAGGCGCAGCATGCAATGGGCTCCTTGACGGACGCTAACTGGCAGGCTATTAAAGAACAGCACCACGGTCAGGGTGCGGCGGATTGACAGGCTTATGTGTCCGTCTGCTGTGGCTTGATTAAACTCGCTTGCAGGGGGACAGCATGAGCAAGAATCTTTTAATTGTGGCCCACGTGCCTTCGGGCAACACCGAGCTGATGGTGGACGCCCTGCTGCAGGGCGCGCGGGCAGGCGGTGACCAGCAGGTCATTGCGCGCAAGCAGTCGGCTTTCAATACCACGGTGCAGGACGTGCTGAGCGCGGATGGCATCATTCTGTTTACCCCAGAAAACCTTGGCTACATGAGTGGCGCGCTCAAGGATTTCTTTGATCGCGTTTATTATCCGGTGTTTGAGCAAAAGCAGGGGTTGCCCTGTGCGGTGGTCATTCGCGCTGGCCATGACGGTACCGGTACGCAGAAGGCAATTGACAGCATCCTGACTGGCCTGCGCTGGAGGCAGGTGCAGGACAGTTTGGTATGCCGTGGCGTGTGGCAGGATGATTTTTTGCAGCAGTGCCGTGAGCTGGGCCAGACCATGGCGGCTGGCGTTGGCAGCGGTGTGTTTTAAACGGCGCGATGAGTAGAAATGAGCTGGCCCCTCTTATGGGCAGCAGGCGGACTTAGAGCGTATCCGGTAGCTGAAGTCTGGCCACTCGATGCGGGCATCTTCCAGTACGGCTTGGCATTGTTGCCAGGCCGCTTCATCTCGGCTTTGTAGCTGGCTGTCATCCAGCTCTAGGCACAGCGGCATGGGTTGCTGTGCCAGCCAGTCGTTGAGCGAATCCCAGAGGGCATCCCAGTTATGGCCAAAATACGTGCCAAACTGGCAGTGCTCGGCAAAGGCGTTGAGCAGATTGGCTTTGTCGGCGTGAGCCGGTAACAACAGCAGGCTGTGGTTCATGGCCTGACGTCCAAGCGTACAAACGAGCGGTAATGGTCTTCGGTGTAGTACCAAACTTCGGGCGGGTTGCCGCCGGTGACGACGCGGCGGGCGGCGCGGTCGCGTGCGCCGGGCGTTTTCACGGTGTATTCACGGTAATAACCGGTGCTGGCGGGCGGCAGCAAATTTTCGCGGTTGCGAAAGGTGCTGTTGTCTTGGCTGTACGGGTACGGGCCGCCCTGAAGGATCAGTCGCAGAGTATCCTGCAGTTGGGTGTTGCCGGCATGTGGGCTGCCGGGTTTCAGCAGGCTGGTGGCCGGCGAGTTTTGCGTATTCAGGGCGTAAAACGGCGTGATGCTTTTGACCAGAATAAAGCTGGCCAGCAAGAGGGCCGCCACTAACAACACGACCCGCCACAGGCGCTGCAGGGGTGAAGACGGGCGGCTGGCGGCGGGCGCTGCTAGCGCCGGCTCGTGCAGGTTGTGTACCTGCTGCGCCTGCCAGCGGCCCTTGTGGTCCTGTTTGAGGCCGAAGGTGATCTGCAAGCCAACCTGTGGCTGTACGCCGGGCGTGAGTTGGCTGATATGTACAAAAACGTCTTCGTCATGTTCGCGGGCAATGAATCCGTAGCCCTTGTCACTGTTCCAGTATTTGATGTGGCCTTGATGGCAGCTCATGAATCTTGGTGTCCGTCAGCGGTATGAAACTGATTGCCGCCATTGCGCTTTGCACTGTACATGGCCAGGTCGGCGGCATGGGTGATGGTATCGGCGCTGGTGCCGTGCTCTGGGAAGTGAGCAATGCCCAGCGAGGCGCCAATTTCTACCAGCGCGCTTTCAATGTCAAATGGTTGCGTAAGTCTGTGCACGATATCGGCGGCAATACGCTGGACAAACTCGCGGCTGTCTGGCGTTTCTAGCAGAATCAAAAACTCGTCGCCGCCAATTCGGGCAATGATATCACTGCTGCGCGCCGCGCTTTGCAGGCGCTTGGCGACCAGCTGTAAAACTTGATCACCGGCCTGGTGGCCGTGGGTGTCGTTGACCGGTTTAAATTTGTCTAGATCAATGAAAAGTAGGGAAAACCGTTGTTGCCGCTCAATGGCGTCACGGATGCATTGCAGTATGCTGGCGCGGTTGAGCAGGCCGGTGAGCGGGTCGTGTTCGGCCAGTTGGCGGATTTTAAGCTCGGCGCTCTTGCGGGCGGTGATGTCGCTGAATATGTGGATGTGATAGAGGGCAGTGCCGTTGTCGTCATAGACGGTGCTGATATTGAGCAGGCTGGTGCGCAGGCTGTCGCCGCGCTTATGGGTGTGGCCGACCTCGCCTTGCCAGCGGCCGGTTTCACAGAGCTGGCGCTGTAGGAAAAACGGCTGGTTGTGCGGGTCAGCCATGTGCAGGTAATGGCTTAGGGGTTGGCCAGTTAGCTCGTCCTGATTACAGCCACTGAGCCGCTGCATGGACGAGTTGGCGCGAATGATGTGCAGGCTGGGGTCGGTGATGGCAATGGCTTCGCGGGTGTTTTCAAATACGCTGGCAGCCAACCGCAGCTCGGTTTGGTGCTGGTGCAGCTGTTTGGTTTGGCGGGTCAGGGTGGACAACAGGGGGCGGATGGCTTGTCGGCTGGCTAGGGTGGCCAGCAACAGCAGTGCCAAAATCAGCGCATAGATCCAGTACAGGTTGTGATAAGCCAGTGCATAAAATAAGGGGGCCGGCACCTGGATGATTAGGCTGCTGTTGCCCTGTTCAAGGGGGTGCACAATCAGGATGCTGCCCTCGCCGCCACTAAGTCGGTGCAGGCCGGGTGGGGGCGGCAGGCTGCTTGGCTGCATTACGGCATCCAGCGCATGAGGGTACAGGGCGGTGCCTTCCGGATCGTCAATGCTGCGCCCCAGCGCCAAGGGTGGGTTGTGCTGGTAGAGGAAAATTTTGGCCTGATTGTCGTAATTGGCAAAGCCCTGTAAGTGGTGGGCTAGCGCTGTGGGGTGAAAAAATAGGATGTCGTAGCCGATGACGGTGCCGGCTGCGTTTTGGATGGCTGCGCTGGCCTTGACCAAGGGCGTATCGTTGTCCGTTTCGCTTAGGGTAAAGAAGCAGGTGCCGCAGCTGTCGGTTTGCAGCGCGCGGGCTGGAATCTGGCTGGCATAGTCGCCGATGGCGGCAATGGTTTCGCCCTGGCTGATACGGAACATGGCGGCCAGTTGCGGGGTTTGGCTCGCCGGCTCTTGCAGGCGGGGCAGGCTGTAGTCCTGCAGTTCTTGCAGGCTGATGTCCTGTTGCAGCCAGGCTTCAAGCCGTTTGCGGATTTCGGTGCGGCTGGTGAACTGGCGGGCAATGGCCTGGTAGGACGCTAGCTGATAATCAATGCTGGTTTGGCGGGCGCGGGCATTGGCCAAGCTGGCGGCTTCGATCTGCGAGCGCACGGAGTGATACATGGGCAGGATGCTGGCCAGACTGACCAACATGCCGGTCAGAAGTACCAATAGCGCGCTGGCGGCCATGATGCGTTTTTCGATATTGAGCATAGTTTTCATGCAGACACCGGAGCAGAACGGGTAGGGCAAACGAGGTGCCGTGTGCCATAGCGGCTGCTAGGCGAGTGCCAGTGATGGGCGAAAACTATACGCCTGTCCTGTACAAAAATCATGGCCGTTGACGGCTAGCGCCGGTAGCGGGCTGTGGCTCAAACAGGCGGGTCAGTTCGCGGGTATCGAGCAGGGTAACGGGGCGATCCTGATGCCAGCCCAGTGCACGGATGGCGGGGCTTTGGCGGGCGTGCTGCAGTGAGTGGGGCAGCGGCCAGAGTGCGTCCAGCGGCAGTTGCAGGTGCAGGGGCTCGTCACGGGTGGCCAGCCAGCAGGTTTGGTTGTCTGCTTGCCAGCTCAGACAGTAAGCGGGGGCTTCGGCGTCCAGCCCGGCTAGCAACTGGTGCAGGCTGCGGCAGTCCATGCCGCTGGTGTAGGGCTGCAGGGCCAGAATACGGCTGGCTTCTACGGCGAATTGATGGCCGCCGGCCTGCCAGATAACCAGTGCCAGACTGCTCATGACAGCTGCTGTTGCCAAGCGTGTAATACCAAATCCAGATCCAACAGCACGACCGGCAGGCCACGGTACTCCAGTAGCCCGCTGACCAGTGGCTTGAGGTGGGCGGGTAGGCTGTCCAGCGGTGGCTTGAGTTGGCTTTGTGCGACATCGGTGACATCCAGCAGCTCGTCAATGCGGATGCCGCTGAGCATATCAGCGCCCTGACCCAGCAAAATGGCGCGTCCGGCGGCGGGACCGTCACTGCGCGGTAGGTGCAACAGGTCGTTCAGGTTGAGTACCGACTGAATATCGCCGCGCAGGTTCATCACGCCTTCAACCGATTCGTGCATGCCAGGTATATAAAACACTTCGCTGTGGCCATCAATCACTTCGCGGATGCGGCAGCCGTGAAAGGCGAAATGACGGTCTTGCAGGCGAAAGATCACCAGCTTGATCTGTGGCTCGTCCACATCGACGATTTGGCGCACGTTTTTTTGCCGTTCGGCCAGCGCTTGCTCCAGTGTTGGCGAGGGCGTGGTCTGGCTCATAGTGGCGCACCATGGCGCATGACGCAGTTGCGGCCGTTGTGTTTGGCGGCGTACAACGCTTGGTCAGAGTGGCTCATAAGCTCGTCCAGCGTGCTGTAGCTGTCATAGTGGCTCAGGCCGACGCAGAAGGTGCAGCTGAAGGTGTCGTTACCGGCAGAGAAGACAATGCCGGAAAATTCTTCGCGCAGTCGGTCCAGCAGGGTGTGCGCGTCTTCAATGGGGGTGTCGCGTAGCAGGATGACAAATTCCTCGCCACCGTAACGGCCGACGATATCCCCATGGCGCAGACGATTTTTCAGCATGTGCGATAGCGCCAGCAGTACTTGGTCGCCGGCCAAGTGGCCGTAGTTGTCGTTTACTTGCTTGAACAGGTCGAGATCGAGCGCAGCCAGTACCAGTGACTCATTATTGCGGCTGGCCTGGGCTAGGATGGCGCTGATGATTTCGGTGGTGGTGGTGTGGTTGTACAGGCCGGTCAGGCTGTCGCGGGTCATTAGGCCGCGTAGGGCGCGCATGCGCTCGGCACGCAGTGTCACGGCGCTGACCAAATCGTCGGGCACCACCGGTTTGGTGATGAAGCCTTCTACACCCACTTCCATGGCGCTGAGCTGTTTGCGGGTGTTGGTTTCGCTAGACAGGTAAATGATGGACATGCCCAAGTATTCCGGCACCTGACGGATGACGCCGGCCAGCTCGTAACCGTTACAGCCGGGCATGTAGACGTCGATCAGAATCAGGTCGGGGGTAAATTCACGCAGCGTGTCGAGCACAAGGGCTGGGTCGTGCACCTGGCGGACCTTCATGCCGGCGCGGGTCAGAATCAGGCTGTGGTATTCGGCGATGTCGGGCTCGTCGTCTACGATCAGAACCTGATAAGGCTCGATTTCCGGTTTACGAATTAGGGTGTCCAGCGCGTTGGCTAGCGCAAGCGGCTTGGCCGGTTTGGTGAAGTAGCTGCGGCAGCCGGCACGGTAGGCGCTGAGGCGGGCTTCGAAATGATCCATGCCCGACAACACCAGCGCCGGCAGTTGATAGCCCAAACACAGGTTGACGCGGTGCAGGGTTTCGGTGCCTGCGGTGCGGCCCTGTGGAAAATGTACGTCCATGATGACGGCGTCAGGCCGCTGCTGCATGACGGCCTGCTCGAAGCTGTCGACGTCGGTAAAGAGGCGTACCTGATAACCAAAGCACTGCAGCTGGTATTGCAGGTATTCAACTTGCTCGGTTTCGTCATCGCAGACGTAAACTAGGGGTGAACCCAGTTGCTGCCAGTGCTGATGGATTTGGCCCATCTCAAAGTAGGGTACTTGGAAGCTGTCCAGATGATGGCTGTCCGTGCGGCTGAGCGCGCTGCCGTGATCGGCTAGCGCATGAATAAAGCCGTTTTGCTGATCCAGCCATTGGGGCGGAATCGGGGTGTCGTGCACGTCAAGCAAGGGCTGGGACTCGGCTTCGCCCACAGCGGCCACCTTGGCTAGGTCGTTGAAACCAAAAATGCGGCTGGCTCCCTTGAGGCTGTGCCAATGACGGTGCAGATCAGCCAGTGCGGCGTTTTCGGTATTGGCGCGTTCGTGCAGTGAAGTTAGTGCACGCCTTAGGTCACTGATACGTTCCGGCAGCTGGCTGATAAAGCTGTCTTTGAGCCGGGT
This sequence comes from Thiopseudomonas sp., assembly GCA_018384595.1. GTDB lineage: Bacteria > Pseudomonadota > Gammaproteobacteria > Pseudomonadales > Pseudomonadaceae > Thiopseudomonas. Next base: position 17,486 of record JAHAYO010000071.1, on the reverse strand, counting down.
CATTTTGTCGCTAAGCGAAATTTTCGGGTTGGTCATGGCATGTACTCAGGCTGCCCAGAGGCAATCAGGCAATCAGGCAATCAGGCATGTAAAAGCGGGCTTACGATTTGGGGCAGGCTGTCTGCTAGGTCGAAGTCTTTGGTCAGGCAGGCGGCAAGGCCCGGCTCTGCTTGCATGAGGTGATCAGCGTTGTCGCCGGACAGCACGATAAAGGGCAAGGTGATGCCCTGTTCGCGTAGTTCGCGAAAAAATTCGACACCGGAAACCAGCGGCATGTTGAAGTCGCTGACGATCAGGGCAATATCTGCGTGGAGGGTCAGTTGTTCGAAGCCTTCGATTGCGTTTTCGGCAATCAGGGTGGTGTAGCCACTGGCTTCTAGGATGGCGCTGGTCATTTCTGCTGCCAGCAGGTCGTCATCGACTACCAGTATTTTCATGCGCTTCTCCGTGGGGCCCGGGCCGTTACCCGAGCAGCACTCTAAGTGTATCAATCAGGCTGTTTTGGTCAAAGCTGCCTTTGACTATATAGGCATCAGCGCCTACCTCGATACCGCGTCGGCGGTCGCTGTCTTTTTCACGCGAGGTGATGATGATGATGGGGGTGTGCTGATAGCGTTCGTCCTGGCGCAGGTGGCTGGTCAGGGTGAAGCCGTCCATCACCGGCATTTCGACGTCGGTGAGAATGGCGTCGAACGCGCCGGCGCGGGCTTTGATCAGGCCGTCCTGACCGTCTTCGGCCAGGGTGACTTGGTAGCCCCAGGCTTCCAGCAGGTCTTTTTCAATTTCTCGGGTGTTGAGTGAGTCGTCCACCACCAGAATATGCTGGCGGCGGGTGGGTAGGCTGCTATCGACGGCTTTGCCTCGGCTGCGCTGGGCCAGCTCGAACAGGTGCGGGGCGTGCAGCAGGCTGACCAGTTGCCGGTAGCCATGGTTGACGATGCCGGCCACCAGCGGTTGACGGGCGAGGTGGGGCGGCATGGGTTTGATCACCAGATCGCGCTCATCCACCATGCGGTCGATGCGCAGGGCGATTTTTTCATGCTGCACCTGCAGTACCAGCATCAGCTGCTGGCGGCTGTGTTCGGGCTGGATGCCGGTGTGTCGAATGGGCAGCTGCAGCAGCTGCGACGGGTCGAAGATCGGTACAAATTCGTTGCGCAGTACAAACACCTGGCGCTCGGCAATATCCAGCAGAGACTGGCTGTCGATGTAGATCATTTCCACCACATGCTGGGCGGTAAAGGCCAGCAGGTGGCCGTCCACATCCACGATCAGGGTGCGCAGCATGGCCAGTGACAGCGGCAGGCGCAGGCTGAAGGTGGTGCCTTGGCCCGGCTGGCTGTTGACCTCGATCATGCCCTGCAGGTCTTCGACGCTGCGCTTGACCACGTCCAGACCGACGCCGCGCCCAGAGAGTTCGGTGATCATGGTGCTGGTGGAAAAGCCGGGCAGAAAGATGAGGTTTGTCAGTTCGGCCTGACTTTTGCGCGCCAGTTCTTCGTCACTGAATAGATGCTGGCGCAGGGCTTTGTTGCGGATTTTTTCCACGTCCAGCCCAGCGCCGTCATCGCTGATGTCTAGGCTGACCCAGCCGCCATCTTGACGCGCGCTGATCTGAATCAGGCCACGCGGGTTTTTGCCGGCTGTTTGGCGTTGTTCGTTGCTTTCCAGGCCGTGATCCAGCGCATTGCGCAGCAGGTGCTGCACCGGTTCGACCAACTGCTCAATCAACTGACGGTCGAGTTCGATGTCTTCGCCGATGACGTGCAGCTCGACGGTCTTGCCCAGCTCGCGGCCCATTTCGCGCACCAGTTTGCGCGCCGGCTCAAGGATTTGCGTGAGCGGCAGCATGCGCAGGCCCAGCGATTGCTCGTGCAGGTTTTGTACCAGCGATTCCTGGCTGCCGATGACATCGCGCAAGCCTTGATACAGCTGTTGGTAGGCGGTAAATAGCGGGCTGTGCTGGGCGTCTTTAAGGCTGCTGGCTTCCCACAACTGAAACAGCGTGCGGGCGTCTTGCAGCAGCTCGCGCAGCCCTGCTTGGCTGATGGTGACCTCCGACATCAGCTTGATCAGCTGTTCGAGGTTGTCGAGCTTGAGGCGTACCGAATCGGCGCTGCGCAGGGTTGGCTCGCTGGCGCGCGGGTTGGTACTGGAGGCGGTGGTGGCCGGCGCTGCGGGTGGCGGTGCCTCGGTTATGCTGGCGATGTCTGTGCTGGCGGCCTCTAACTCTGCGTCAGTCTCTACGCCGGTATCGGCGTTTGCATTAGCGGCAGCGGCCAGCCGTTGGCACAGGGCGGCGGATTTTTCCGGCAGAGCGGCGGGGTCGGGGTTACTGGTCAGATGGGCGGTCAGGTTGCTGAGCGCATCCACGGCCTCCAGCATCAGGTCGAGGGTGGCATCGTTGAGGCTGATTTTTTGTTCGCGCAGGGCGCTGAGCACATCTTCCAAGCTATGGGCGGTATCGGAGATGGGCAGCAGCTTGAGCATCCGCGACGAGCCCTTGAGGGTATGGGCGGCGCGAAACAGGCTATTGACCAGCTCGGCGTTGGCTTCGCCGTGGCGTAGTTGTTCCAGGCCGGTTTCTAGCAGGCGCAGTTGTTCGCGGGCTTCGTCGATGAAGCGGTGGATGAATTTTTTGATATCCAGAGCCATGGTCAGGAATCTCCGCGGGTGCCGTCGCTGGGCATGGACTTGAGGGCTAGCAGCTGGCGCTCGATCAAAAACAGGGCGTCACCGGCGGGTGGAGCCAGCGGCAGCCAGTGGCAGCCGCTGTCGGCTTGCAGGTTGGTAGACAGGATGCGCCGAGCGATTTGCAGCGGTGCGCGGGCGGCACGCGGCTGGGCGTGCTGGCGCAGGGTGTCGCCGTAAAAATACTGCGCCAACCAAGACTCCGCATGGGCGTAGCAGGCCGTTTTGAACAGACGGCAAGCACCGTTGAGGTCGCCTTGCCACTTGCAGCACAGGCCGCGAGCCAGCAGGGCGTCGAGGTTCCAGCTGTCTTCGGCGAGCAGGCTGTCTAGCCGCATGGCGGCCTGTTCAAACTGACGAGCGTTGAGGCCCAGCCAAGCCTGCATCAGCCGTACCGGAATCAGCTCGGGGTGGCTATGCAGCACCAAATCCAACTTGCTTTGTGCCTCGGGGTGGCGCTCTTGATGCAGCAGCTGCTTGAGCTGCTGCAGGTCGGGCTGGCTGCGCGCTGGCGGCGGTGGTGTGGCAGGCACGGGCATGCTGGGCGTCGCTGGTCGGGCTGCTGGTTTGGTTGTAAGAGGCGGCGGATCGACCGGGGCCGGTTTGTGCGGCTGTAACTGGCTGCCTTTGAGGAAGTAATACAGCCCCTGCTCTTCGTGCAGGTCAAAAATATTGAAATCGTTGCCCAAGGTTTCGGCGGTGCCAAGAAACAGCAGGGCATCGGGTTGCATGATGCGGGCGAAACGACGCTGGATGTTTTGGCGGGTTTCCAGATCGAAGTAAATAGAAACGTTGCGAAAGAAAATAACGTCGTAGAGGCCCTGATCAGAGGGGTATGGGTCGGCCATCAGGTTGAGCATAAAAAAATGCACGGCCTTACGGATGCGCGGGTCAAGCTGAAAGCCCTGCGCGGTTTCGGTGAAGTATGTCTGGCGCAGCGCTTCGCTGACGCCGCGAAAAGAAAACGACGAATACAGCGCATGGCGGGCTTTGGCCAACACATCCAGATCAACGTCGCCGGCATCAATCTGGATGTTCTGTAAACCCTGTTCACCGAAGGCTTCAAAGATCGCCATGGCGAGGCTGTAAGGCTCTTCACCCGATGAACAGCCGGCGCTGAGAATACGCAGCGGGCGTTGACCTGCCAGTGCCCGCAGCCGTGGCAGCAGGCTGTTTACCAGCAGGGTGATCTGCCCTGGCTCGCGGAAAAAATAGGTTTCGTTCACGGTCAGCTGGCTGATCAGGGCGTCTAGTACGGTCTGGGAGTTGTGCAGGCGTGCTAGGTATTGGGCGGCATCCAGACCCAGCTGCTGTTGGGCCTGTTGTAGGCATTTGTGTAGCCGCTGTTCGGCCAGACTGTCGTCGAGCACCAAACCGGAATAGTCGTAGATCCTTTTCTTGAAGGGTTCCAGCTCGGTCATGGCGCACCTGTGACGAGCTGGTTGAGGCGGGCGGGAATAGCATCTAACGCCAGCACATGCTCAATGGCACCCAGCTGGATGGCTTCGTGGTTCATGCCGAAAATGACCGAGCTGGCTTCGTCCTGCGCCAAGGTGCGGCCGCCGCTGTTGCGAATGGCCAGCATGCCGTTGGCACCATCACGGCCCATGCCGGTCATGATTAGGCCGATGCTGTCGGGGCCATGGGTGGCGGCGACCGACTCCAGCAGCAGGTTGCAGCAGGGGCGGTAAATATCGCTGTCTTGACGCCCGATTAGGTGGATGCGGTCGCTGTCGGTGATGGTCATGTGGCTTTCTGAGGGCGACACATAAATTTGGCCGGCGCGTAAGGGTTCGTCTTGTTCCGCCACCTTGACCGGCAGGGCAGACAGGGTGCCCAGCCATTGCACCATGCCTTCGACAAAACCGTCGCTGATGTGCTGGCTGATCAGTACCGGCGCGGGGAAATCGCGCGACAGTCTGGGCAACAGCCCGGCCAACGCCTGCGGGCCGCCGGTGGAGCAGGCGATGGCAACCAGATGGCGGTAGTTGCGCTGCAGTGCGGCAGGGCTGCGGCTGGCCGGCACGTGGACGGGAAGCGCCGCGCCGCTGCGGCGCAGGCGGGTAATCACCGAGACGCCGGCCAGTAGGCGAATTTTGTTAAGCAGGTTGGTGGTTTCTGCATGGTCCAGCCCGGGTTTGCTGATGATGTCCAGCGCGCCGGTGGCCAGCGCCTGATAGGCTTTTTTGGCATCGGCCTCGGCGCTTACCACCAAAATAGGAATGGCTTTCTGGTGCATGATGGCGTCGATGGCTTCGATGCCGTTCATCACCGGCATATCCAGATCCATGCAGATAACGTCGGGTTTTAGCTGCTCGGCGAGGCGAACCGCTTCCTCGCCGTTGGCGGCCTCGCCGATGACACGGATATCTGGGCTGGCGTGCAGCATTTCGCTCAGCAGGCTGCGCACCATGCTGCTGTCATCAACCAGCAAAACACGAATGAACGGCGGCTTGTTCACGCGACGTACTCCAGACGCTGTGTGATACAGGATCGGCAATCAGGGCGGCCAGCGAGCATCAGGGCGTGTCGTCCGCCGGCGCGACATGAAATTCCTGCATCAGTTGGTTGAGGGTTTGTGCCATACCCAGCAGCTCTTCGCTGATGTCGGAAATGCTGCGCACCGATTGGGCGTTGGTGGCGCTGGCGTTGGCAATGTCACGCAGGGCAATCACCACCTGACTGCTGGCGGTTTTTTGCTGCTTGGTGGACAGCGAAATTTGCTGGGCGGCATTGCTGGTGCGGGTGGCGGCGTCTACCAGCTCATTCAGCTCGCTGGCGGTGGCTGCGCTGACATCCATACCGGACTGTACCGAATTGACGGCTTTTTCCGAGGTTAGCACCAAGCGGCTGATTGAGCTTTGGATGGCTTGGATGCGTTCTTCGATGCTGCGTGTTGACTCGGTAACACTGTCGGCCAGACGGCGGATTTCGCCGGCAACCACCGAGAAACGCTTGCCCGCCTCGCCGGCACTGGAGGCTTCCAGCGCGGCGTTGAAGGCGATCAGTTTGGTCTGGTCAGCAACGTTGTTGATCAGGTCCATCACCTTGCTGATTTCCTTGGACTGGTTGCCCAGTTCCAGAATGTCCTGCAGGCTTTGGGCGTAGTCACTGTGGATGCCGGTCATGCGCTGTTCCAGCTCCTGCATGGCATCGGCACCGCGGCGGCTGCTGTCTAGCGTCAGGTTGGCCACGTCCACCACGGACTGCGAGTGGTCGGCAATCTGGGTCGAAGAGGCGGACAGTTCTTCCATGGTTGAGGTGATTTCTGCCACCGAGGATGACATCTGCTCAATGGCGGCGGCCATGGTCTGGCCGGCCTGAAAGTGATCAGCGTTGGCGTGGCCCAGCCCCGAGGTGTCGGCAAGGCGAATGGCCGCTTCGTTCAGGTGTGTGGATGAGCGCAAAATTTCACTGACCGTTTGCTGCAGGCGTTGCAGCAGCTGGTTGACCTGACTGGCCAGATCCCCCAGTTCGGCTTGATCGCTGATTTGGATGCGGCCACTGAGGTCAAGACTTTGTGTGATGCTGCCCAGTTGGGATTGCACCTGACGCAGCGGGCGGGTAAGAGAGCGCGCCACCGGATAAGTCAGCGCCAGAGCAACCAGCATCAGACCCATGCCGATGGCCTGCGCGGCCCACATCTGTTTGCTGATGGGCGCGGTTAGCTCGATTTTGGGCACTTCGATGATCAGCCAGCGTTTGAGGCTGTCCATCCAGACGCTGGACAGCATGTAGTCTTGGCCGCCATGGCTGATTTCAAGCACTTTGTGCGCGGAATTGTTCAGCAGTTGGCCGTACACCGGGTCGGACTGCAGGGACTTGAGAATGGAGTCTTCATGGCCGCTTTGAATATTGCCGTCGGCGGTGACCAGCGAGACAAACCCATGGTTGCCCAGCCGGTAGTTGTTGATCAGTTCGGTGAGGGCCTGCATTTCCAGCGCCACGCCCGCCACCAGAGAGGGCAGGCCGCCGGCGGTGCTGCTTTCGTTGCGGTAGTTGACAAACAGCAGCAGATCATTGCCGCTGAATTCATTGGTATCCAAGTGCAGCTCGTAGCTCTGGCCGGAGTTGACAAAGGCGTAGTACCAAGCATCATCTGGGTTGCTGCGGCTCAGTGCGCGGTCTTGTAGGCGGCCTAAGTTGTACTGGTAGTAGCGGGCATCGTCGGCCAGCTGGGTGGCCATGAAGACCGAGCGGGCCGGAAAGCCTTCAAGGATGTTCAACAGCTTGTCTTCGACCAGTTGGTTACGCTCTTCGGGTGTGGCATCACCGAGCCGGCTGATGAATTCGTTGTCACTGGCCAGAATGCGTGAACTCTGGATGCTGGGCTCCAGTTGCAGGCGAATGTTCAGTGCGAGTTTTTCCAGTTCGCTAGGAATTTCAAACTCAGCTAAGTGCTTGAGGCGTGCCGAGGTAAAGAAGCTGGCCTGAAACAGAACGGATATGAGGGTGACCAGCACCATGAAGGAGCCAAATGCAAAGAACATTCGTGTGGTTTGGGAAAGCCGATGCCAGAGCGCTGTCATTGTTGCGTACCTTGTGACCTGGGGCGAGAAGGTGCTTATTAGTACACAAAAAGGTACCGAATGCACCCAGACTGAGCAATCTAGAGTGAATTTTGGCAGGACGGCTGTGGTGGCGACGTGTGGATTTCAGCGCTGCAGCGCGCGTGATCTGCGCTCGATTGTTTTATGGGTGCAACAATGAAGCCAAAAAAAGCCACTGGAGGCGTTGGCGTTGCGCCATTAGCATAGAGCTGTCATTGATTAACGGAGAGTGCTGGATGAAAACCTATTTTACCCTGGGCCTGCTGGCCGCCGCCCTGAGCACCAGCGTACTGGCCGACACCTACAGGCTTGACCCCGACCATACCAATGCCCGCTTTGCTATTGGCCACTTTGGCACCAGTACCAATCATGGTGGTTTTTACAATATTGAGGGCGAGCTGCAGATGGATGCGGCCAAGGGCACTGGCAGCCTAGCACTGGTCATTCCGGTGGACAGTATTCAGAGCGGCAACGCTGACTTTGATGGTCATCTGAAAAGTGCGGATCTGTTTGATGTTGCACGCTATCCGACTATGAGTTTTGAGTCCACGGCTTGGGAGTTCAAGGATGGCAAGCCAGCGGCGGTGACGGGGGATCTGACCCTGCTGGGTAAGACCCATCCGGTTAGGCTGCAGGCGAGCAATTTTAATTGCTATGAAAGCCCGATGTTTGATGGTGCTACTGCCTGTGGTGGTGATTTTAGTGCCACGATTGATCGCACGCTGTGGGGGATGGATTTCTTTGTGGGGCCGATTCCGGCTGAGGTGCGGCTGGAGATTCAGGCGGAGGGTATTAGGCAGTAGGTTTGGGTTTGGTTTTTTGCACTGCGGTGGCTGGTCAAGCAGGGGTATTGCATCAGGCATCAGCGGTTCGAGTCAGCTCGCTGACACGGACAAGCGTAGCCTGCTGCAATACCCCTGCTTGTCCGAATGTGCCTTGTGCGGGGTGAGGGTTCGGCGGCACCAATGCTGCGCATGCAGTGGTGGATGCGGCTCGGTCCGAGGCGGGCCTAGGCCAGGGCAAAGCCGGAGCCTTTGTTGCCGAGCAGGTTGCTGACCGGTACCCGCACATCGCGCAGCACGATTTCGTTGTGGCCTTCCGGCGACAGGTGGTGCATCACGCTGATGTTGCGCACCACTGTCACGCCGGGTGTGTCCATGGGCACGATGACCATGCTTTGTTGCTGGCCACCTCGGTGTCCGGATCGGTCTTGCCCATCACGATCAGAAAATCGCACTGCGGGTGCGGGGCATCCGCTGTTGGAGCGCGGGCTGGACATGGACAGCTACCTGGCCCTGCAGCATGTGCATGTGTCCAGCCGCCGGCAGGGGCCTGGGCATGTGGACTTGCAGCTTGAACAGTTGGGCGTGCAGCGCCAGATCAGCGTGCGTGCCCGTCATCACCTGTTGGTGCAGCCATTGGTCAGTCAGAGCGATCTGGCCGCGACCCTGCCGCAGCGTCTGGCACTACAGTTGGGCTTGCCGTTTTTACCGCTGCCCTTTGCCAGCCCGGTGCTGACGTTCACCTGTATTGGTCGCAGCGGGCCGCACAGGACCCCGCGGTAATGTGGCTTAAAGAATGGGTTTTGCAGGCAGTGGCCACAGCCGACGCTTGAGGTCGGCTGCGGCTGGCGGGTAGGGTCAGGTGCGCAGCTGGGCCAGGTTGGCATCCATGGTGTTGACGTGCCCGGTGACTGTTTCGCTGCTATGGGAGGCTTGGCGCGACAGCTCGGACAGCGTTTGGGCGGCATCGCCGATGGCGGTCAGGTTTTTGGCGATTTCATCGCTGACTGAACTTTGCTCTTCGGCGGCGGTGGCCACCTGATCAATGTTGTCGGCGATTTCACTGATGCCCTGCACCACCTGATCCAGCGACTGCTGTGCACCACGGGTGGTTTGCATGGCCGAACTGGCCATGGTTGTTCCTTGTTCGATGACATTGACCGCCTGATTCACGCCCTCTTGCAGGCTGGCAATCATGGTGTTGATTTCGGTGGTGGAGTCTTGGGTGCGCGATGCCAGATTGCGTACTTCATCGGCGACCACGGCAAAGCCGCGCCCCTGTTCGCCAGCGCGAGCCGCCTCAATGGCAGCGTTCAATGCCAGCAGGTTGGTCTGCTCGGCAATGCCGCGAATAACGGCCAGGATGCTGTCGATTTCGCTGGAGCGCTGGGCCACTTCGCTAATCGATTCACTGGCGTTGCGCATGTTATCGGTAAGCTCCAGCACTTCTTCCACGGCACCCGACAAGCTGGACTGTGCTTGGCTGATACTCTGGTGTATGTCCTGAGTGCCGCTGGAGACGCTGGAGGCAATGCGTGAAACTTCCTGCGCCGTGGCTGACATTTCCTGAGTGGCTGTCACCACATGATGGATTTCGCTGTGCTGCTGATCGGTGGCCAGCGCAGTTTGTTGGCTGATTGACAGGTTGTTGCCCGCTTCGTCACGCACCGCTGCGTTGCTCTGTTTCAGGGCGCGAATCATGCCGCTGAGTTTGTCCAAGAACAGGTTGAAGTTGCTGCCAAGGCGAATGAGCTCGGCGTGGGTATCCAAGTTTAAGCGCTGGGTCAGGTCGCCGTCACCGCTGGATAGCTGGGCGACTTCATTATTCAGAGCGGCTAAGGGCCGGACGATGGACTGAATCAGCAGCGTAATCAGTAGTCCAGCAATGAGCACAAAGACGGCTGCCAGTAGCAGCTGTTTGCCCAGTACGCTGGTTTGTTGTTCGGCCAGTGTGCCCTGGAACTCGCGCAGGTGCGCTAGGGCTACCTCCATGGGCAGCTCCACCAGTAGCGACCAGGTGCGTCCGGTGTCTTCAATCGGCACGGCGGTGGCAACGTAGGCAATGCCCTGCTCAATCAGGACGCCGGTACCGCTGTGTAGCGTTTGTAGGGCCTGGCCGTTGTTGACGGCTTCGCTCAGCGGGCGGGTTAGTTTATTGCTGTAATGGCTGGAGGCAACGATCAGGCCCTGCTGGCTGAGCAGGCTGACTTTGGCCTGACCGCCGTAGAGCGACTGGCTGAGCTGCTCCATCATGCTCTGGAAAATGGGCAGGTTCAGGTCCACACCGGTAACACCAATAAACTCACCCTGACGCAGAATCGGGTACACCAGGCTGGTCATGGGCAGCTGTTGTCCGTTCAGTTCGTAGGTGTAGGGCTCCATCAGGCAGGGCTTTTTGTTGTCGCGTGGGCACAGGTACCACTCGGCTTCACGGCTGCCAAATTCGTTTTTTTCACTCAGATACTTGTTTGCCGGATCAGAGGCTTGTTCGCTGATGGAATCATGGCTTTCACGCAGCCAGTAGACCTCCAGTGAGCCGGTGGTGGTGTTGAATAATGCATCGCCGTCACGGAACAACGCATCGCGGCCGTCATAGGCATTGTCTTCAAAATGCACATAGGTGGAGCTGACCCGAGGGTTGCCAACGAGGGCGTCGCGCACCAGCAGCGACACCTGTTCACGGGACAGGGCGCGGTAGTCGCCACGGCTATTGGCGGCCAGCACGCTGGCTAGGGTGGCAGGTACGCGATAGGCGGTTTCAATGTAACTACTGACGCCTTTGCCGTAGGCTTGGGCATCGGTTTTCAGCTGCAGCAGGGCGGCGTCGGTGATGGTTTGTTCGCTGTACTGCCCGACGTTTTGGCTGATCGCCGTAATGCCGCTGTAGCTGCTCCAGGTGAGGGTCAGAGCCAGTGCTAGAATGGCGGCGAGTACGGCAGTAAAGAGTTTGGCTTTCAGTGAAAGGGCTTTCATGGGCGGTGTCCTTTTCTGGCTTGAGCCGGAACGCGCCATGGCATTTGGCGCGTTGGTATCCAGTTTTATTGTGGTGAAAACAGGTATGGCATTTTGGCACGCCACGGCAGGAGCATAGCCTTCTATCGTCTGCTTGAGGGAAAAACTTGAGCTTGAATAAGCCGCAATGGGTCGCCTACTGCTTAGGTGCTACATCTAAAGCGTTGACGAGTCCTTAAGCAAAGCTGAGGAAAAACAACATAAAAAACGGCGCGGCGATGGTTAGAATCAGGCCGCTGATGATGGCGGTGGGCACATATTCGTAATGGCAGGCTTTGCGTACAAAGGGCAGGGTGGTGTCCATGGCGGTTGCTGCGCACACGCCCACGCTGCTGTTGGCAAAGTTGCGGCCCAGCAAAAACACCACGGTGAGGCCGATCAGCTCGCGCATCAGGTCGTTGAGCAAGGCCACACTGGCGTAGGCTTCGCCCAGTTGTTGGCCGGCAATGGCACCGGACAGGCTGAACCAGCCAAAGCCGGTACTGAGCGCGAGGGATACCGCCAAACGCTCGCCGGTCATAAAGCTCAGCAGCACGCCGCCCAGCATGGATGCCAGCATCACCAACAGCGGAATCATCAGCACCCGAGGCGCCAGCCACGAGCGGCTGATGGCGACCTGGGCCAGATCCAGCCCAATCAAAAACAGCAGCCCATACAGCCACCAAGAAATATTCAGCAGCAACTCGCCGGCGGCGGTGTCATGCCAGTGCAGGCGGTAAGCAAAAGCGCCGGCCAGCACCAAGCCAAAGGCAATCAGGCATTCTTTGAGCGGGTACCAGAGCGCCTGCCAGCCGCCGGTGCTGTCATCGGCGCATTCGCTGCGGCGGTTGAACGGCAAGATGCACACAAACACCACTGCACTGAGGGTGAAGGCGTAGAGCGCTGCCTGTTTCAGCACATGGATGCCGGAGGCAAAGCTGCTAAAGGCTTCGCCTGATTCCAGGCCGATGACAAACAGAATCACCCACACCACAGGTGTAATGCCGCCAATCATCGGCTTGATGAGCGGCTTGGGCAGGCGCTTGCCCGCCAGATAACCGGCCAGTAGGTACAGGACAATGGGCAAAACGGTAGCGAAGATATTGGACAGCTGGTTGGGCACGGGAGGCTACTTGTAGAGGCAGGGATCAATGATACAGAAAGAAAAACGCGGCCAGGCAGGCCGCGCGGGCCACACTATAGCGCAGCAGATGGCGTCTGGACAGGCACCGGCCCCCAGCCGGTGCCTGTCAATTCGTGCATCAGGGTGGCAACCAACTGGGCAGCGGGTAGCGCACGGCTGCGGTGTGCGCCGGTGCCGGCCCAGTAGGGTGCAAACTCGTGGCAGTCCTGTGCGGCTGCCGCGGCGTGTAGTGCCTTGGCGGCGCTGTAGGCTTGCGGATAGCCGGCCAGTTCGGCGGCATGTGGGCCGATTTCTCGGTGACTACGGTTGACGATGCCACGGGCAGGGCGACCGGAAAAAATCGCGGTAACCCGGGTGTGTTCAGCGCGCTCTGATAGCAGTTGCGCGCGGTAGGCGGCGGGTGCTGCCGATTCGGGGCAGCTAATAAACGCAGTGCCCAGTTGTGCCGCGCAGGCACCCCGTGCCAGCGCGGCAGCCATGTCCTTGCCATCCATTAGACCGCCTGCAGCGATAACGGGCAGGCTCAGAGCTCCTTGTAGCTGGTCTAGCAGGGCGAGCAGGCCGAGCGCTGGTTCGTGTTGTGGGTCGAACAGACCGCGATGACCGCCCGCTTCATAGCCCTGCGCGATGACCGCATCCAGCCCTGCGGCTTCAATCAATTGGGCTTCGGCCAGAGAGGTGGCGCAGCCCATCAGCAGGATGCCGGCTGCGTGCAGGGCAGCAATGGCTTCGGCATCCGGCACGCCAAAATGAAAGCTGACTACGGGCGGGCGTTCTTCCAGCAGCATGTCGAGCATGGCGCGGTTGTCGGTAAAACTGTCGTATCCGGCCTCCAGCTGTGCCGGTGGCTGTGCGTTGAACAGGCTGAACCAAGGGGTTAGCCGTTGCAGCCAAGCTTGGTCGCGGGTGGCGTCTGCCGGCTCGGGTTGATGACAGAAAAAGTTGATATTGAAGGCGTTATCGGTGAGCGCCTGCAGCTGGCGGATCTGCGCCCGCGCTGCTTCAACCGATAGGTTGCCCAGCCCCAGCGAGCCCATGCCGCCGGCATTGCTAACCGCTGCGGCCAGTTCAGGCGTGGACGTGCCGGCCATGGGAGCCTGAATAATGGGGTATTGCACATTTAAACGAGACAAAAATGCGTGCGCTGTGGGCATGGGCGGCTTCCGGTAGGGCAGGTTTGGCGTGGCGTCAGCGTGTCAGCACCACATAAAGGATGCTGGCGGCCAGAATGCCAAAGAAAACCACATAGTGGGTGCTGAGCAAGGGGCGTTTTTGTGGATCGGACATGACAAAACCTGTAACAGATAAGTGAGGGGCCGCCACTGATGTGGCGCGTACAGCATGAAAGCAGGGGCACCATGCTAGGGCTTTTTGCTGCGCTCTGCCACTTGGACAGGCTGGGGCGCTGGCGGGTCAGCCGCTTGCGCCATACCAGCCGCTGATTTCTTTGCGCTAAACTACGCCCTTTGCCCGCACCGGAATGGCCCCATGCACTACCGTGGACGCTTTGCCCCCTCACCGACCGGCGATTTGCACTTTGGCTCGCTGATTGCAGCGCTGGCCAGTTATCTGGATGCCCGCGCCGCAGGCGGGCAGTGGCTATTGCGTATTGAAGACGTTGATAAAAGCCGTTGTTGGTCCGCTGCCAGCGAGCAGATTATGCGCACGCTGGACAGCTTTGGGCTGAGTTGGGATGGCGAGGTGTGGATGCAGAGCCAGCGCGATGCACGTTATCTGGAGGTGCTGGAGCAACTGGCCGGCCAAGGGTTACTGTACCCCTGCCACTGCTCGCGTCAGCAGATTGCCGCCCATGCCACGCAAACCGCCAGCGACGGCAGCCAGGTGTATCCCGGCAGCTGCCGTTTGCCGCTGCAGGCGCGTCATCTTGCTGATTTTGCTCAGGATAGCGCTTGGCGGCTGCGGGTGGATGATGCGCGGTTGATTGAGTTTGTGGACGCGATTCAAGGCCCGCAGCAGGGGCTGTTGGGCCGTGATGCGGGTGATTGTGTCTTGCGCCGTGCCGATGGCCTGTTTGCCTATCAGCTGGCGGTGGTGGTGGACGATGCCGATCAGGGTATTACCCACGTTGTACGCGGCGCGGACTTGCTGGGTTCTACGGTGCGCCAGATTTATCTGCAGCAGTGCCTGGGCTATCCGCAACCGCTGTATGCGCATCTGCCGCTGGCGCTGGATGCTGAAGGCAAAAAATGGTCGAAACAGCGGCTGGCTCCGGCGCTGAAACCTACCGAAGCCAGTCATCTGCTGTGGTTGGCGTTACGCTTTTTGGGGCAACCGGTGCCGGCAGAGCTGGATGGCGAGCGGGTCGATGTTTTGCTGGAATGGGGCGTGGCCAACTGGTCACTGGCTGCCGTACCTGCCGTGGTGCAGATGGATAGCCCAACGGAGTTATTGCAGTAGCAAAGCCCTTTCGTTATGCAGCGCGCTTTGTCATGCACGTGGCGCAGCCCCCGTCATGCAGCGCGTAGCGAAGCGTAGTCGCAGCATCCATGGATTGCGCGACTGCGCGCGGAATGACGCTCTGGTGTCGGCCTGCATTTAGGCACGCATTGGCCGTTTTTTCGCATAACCCGTCGGCTATGAACGCCTTTTCACGCCCTGTTGTGCGGTGGCGGTGAGTGGGTCTTCCGGCCAAGGGTGTTTGGCATAGCGGCCACGGTTGTCTTTGCGCACTTCGGGGTACACATTGCGCCAGAAATTGTCGAGGTCGGCGGTGACGGCCAGCGGGCGTTGGGCGGGCGACAGCAGGTGGATGACCACCGGCACCTTGCCGCCGGCCACCCGTGGGGTTTGTGTCCAGCCGAACAGGGCTTGCAGCTTAGCGGCCAGTACTGGGCCGTTTTCGGCCAGATAATCCAGCTGCACCTGTTGGCCGGTGGGAATTTCCAGCGTGGTGGGCGCTAGTTGGCTTAATTGCTGTTGTTGCGAGTAGTTGAGCAGGCTGTTCAGGGCCGTGCGCAGCTCCAGCCGCTGCAGGTCAGACCAACGCTGCACACCCGCAAGGTACGGCAGCAGCCAGTCGGATACGTTGGCCAGTAGGGCGTTGTCGTCAACCTGCGGCCAGTCGCCGGGAAACTCGCGGGCCAGCAGCTGCACCCGTGCCTGCCATTGGCGGGCGCTGTCATTCCAAGGCAGGCTGTTGAGCCCTTTTTGGCGTACCGCATCCAGCAGTGCTTGCTGGATGTGTTGCGGGTCGGGCTTGCCCAGTTCTTTTTCTGCCAACACCAGCTGGCCCAGTGTGCGCACCTGACGCAGCACCACGGTGCCGCGCTGTTCGTGCCACACCGCTTCTTCACGTTCGCTAAATAGGCTCGGCTGATCCTGTTCCAGCTCGGCGAGGTTGACCGGTGCCGCCAGATAAATCCGTGCCTCGCGGGCGCGGCCATCCAGTTCGGCGGCGACCAGCCACTGTTCGCGAACCAGCGGGTCGTCATCACGCAGGTCAGCGCCTCGGCCATTGCTGAGTTGATAGCGCGAGCTGTGTGCACGGCGCAGGGCGAGGCGGTCTGGGTAAGCCAGTGCCAGCAAGCGGCCTGTTTGTTCCGGCGTTGGCAAGGCGGTGGATTTACCCTGCTGCAACGGCCTTGCGCTCTGGCGCACAGCATGCAGGCGCGCGCGATCGACCCCGTGCGCGGGGCGTTCGCCATGCAACAGGCGTAGGCGTTCGTGCAGGTCGGCACCGGCCTGCGGCCCAAGCAGATCACGTTCGCCCAGCAGGGCGGCGATGTCAGCCGCTGCCGCGCCCAGTCCCAGCCTGCGGCCATGCAGAATCATATTGGCCAGCCGTGGATGCACGCCCAGCTCACGGGCGGCCTTGCCGGACTCGCTGATGCTGCCATTGGCCTGGAGCAGACCGAGCAGCTGCAGCAGCTCACGCGCCTGATTCCAGTGCGCGGCGGGCGGCGGATCAATCCACTCCAGTTGTGCCGGGTCACGACAGCCCCAGTGCGCCAGTTCCAGCACCAGCGTGGCCAGATCGGCCTCGCGGATTTCCGGCGGGGTAAAGTCGGGCAAGGCGTGTTGTTCGCTGTCGCTCCAGAGCCGGTAGCACACGCCCGGTTCGATGCGCCCCGCGCGACCCTTGCGCTGCTCGGCGGAGGCTTTCGATAGCCGCCCGGTGAGCAGACGACTCATGCCGCTGTTGGGGTCGAACACGGCGCGGCGCTGTAATCCGCTGTCAATCACCACCCGCACACCCTCGATGGTCAGGCTGGTTTCGGCAATGGCGGTGGCCAGCACCACTTTGCGTGTGCCATGCGGCGCGGGAACGATGGCGCTGTCCTGCTCGGCGCTGTGCAAGGTGCCGTACAGGGGGGCCAGCAACACGTCCGCAGGCAAGGTGCCCTGCAAGCGTTCGGCCACGCGACGGATTTCACCAGCACCTGGCAAAAACACCAGCAACGAGCCGCTTTGTTGTTGCAGCGCGAGCCGGATGCAGCTGCAGACCGCATCGACCAGAGTGCGTTGCAGCTCGCGCACTGGCTGGTAAATGACCTCCACCGGATAGGCACGCCCTTCGCTGCTGATAATGGGCGCATCGCCGAGCAAGCGGGCAATGGGCGCGGTGTCCAGCGTGGCCGACATCACCAGCACCCGCAGGTCTTCACGCAGGGCGTGCTGGCTTTCACGCACCAGCACCAGCCCGAGGTCGGCATGCAGCGAACGCTCGTGAAATTCGTCAAACAGCACGGCAGCGTAGTCGTTCAGCATGGGGTCTTGCTGGATCAGGCGGGTAAGAATGCCTTCGGTGACCACTTCGATGTGCGTGCTGGCGGATATTTTGCTATCCAGTCGTGTACGGTAGCCGACGGTTTGCCCAGCCTGCTCCCCCAGTTGGCGCGCCATAAAGTGCGCCGCTGAACGCGCCGCCAGCCGCCGAGGTTCCAACATCAGAATTTTGCGCCCCTCGCGCCAAGTAGCATTTAGCAGCGCCAGCGGCACCCGAGTGGTCTTACCGGCACCGGGTGGCGCTTGCAGCAAGACGGTGCCGTGGTGTTCGAGGGTGCGTTGCAGCTTGGGGAGAATAGCGTCGATGGGGAGCATGATTTGTGCAGCACGTAATCGGGGCCGCACACTATAGCGAATTATCTGCAGTAGCCCTACAGAGCGGGAATGTGCAGGACGTATTTACCAAAAGCCGGTGCTGTGGTGATGGTGCATAGCTAAACCGTGCGATGTCTGCGGCGTAGGGCAGAAGAGTTCGGTTGCAGCAGTGCTTGACGTAGAGGCCAGCGGTGCATCGCTTGCAAGGTTGTAGAGCGTAGATTGGCGCGGCAGCGTAGGGTAGTTAAGCGCGAAAGTGATTGACAT